>NC_015169.1 GCF_000190555.1 Deinococcus proteolyticus MRP | reverse complement strand
AGCGGAACGGAGGGCCACCAGCAGGGCCTGAGCAGAGGCAGGGCCAGTGGGGTAAAAAAGAACGTTCCCTTTCCTGGGCGTTGAAACTCGGAAGGGAACGCTGTGTGTTCTCGCTTGGCTTCCCCGCCCGCAGGCGAGGGAAAGCCCCCTTCCCTTATCGTTCCCGTCGCTTCACATCGTGATTCACGCGGGCTGGCGGAGCACCGTGGCCGTAATGAGGGCCGGTTGCTGCGGTGGTTATCGGGCCAGTTCCCTGCACCGCTCTGGATAAAGGTTGCGACCCACGTATGGGGGTCTGAAAGGGGAGTGTAGTAGCTCTTCGCCGGAAGTGTCAAGGGCTAGCGTCCGGCTGGCGCCTGTTCACTGCGGTGCGTTCCGGCTTCTTGTAGCCTGCCCGGCCACTGCTCTATGCCTCTCTGCACGCCCTACCGCAGCCCCGTCCTGACGGCCGACTCGACTTCTGGGCCGGCCCTGACAGACGTGGTCAGAGGCCCCCCGGTACACTGCTGGGATATGGTCCAGACGCCCCCTGCCGCCTCCCCACCCACCCCCGATTTCCAGAGCTGCCTGCGCCGCGCCGAGGCTCTGCCGCTGCCCGAGGTGCTGGCCCTGCTGTCGGGCCGCGACTACTGGCACACCCAGGCGGCCGGGGGCGCACGGGCGCTGCGTATGACCGACGGCCCTCACGGTATCCGCCGTCAGCTGGGCGACCAGAGTCGGTCGGACCTGAACAACAGCGCGCCGGCCACCTGCTATCCCACCGCTTCGGCACTGGCGGCCAGCTGGAACCCGGCGCTGGTGGGGGCAGTGGGGGAGATGCTGGGCCGCGAGGCCCGCGCCGAGGGGGTAGACGTGCTGCTGGGGCCGGGACTGAACCTCAAGCGGTCGCCGCTGTGCGGGCGTAATTTTGAGTATTTCTCTGAAGATCCGCTGCTCTCGGGTGACCTGGCGGCCGCCTGGGTCAGCAGTATCCAGAGCCAGGGCGTGGGCGCCAGCCTCAAGCATTTTGTGGCGAACAACCAGGAATACCGGCGCATGTCCATTGACGCGGTGGTGGATGAGCGGGCGCTGCGCGAACTGTACCTGGCCGGCTTCGAAAAAGCGGTGCGCGGGGCCCGCCCCTGGACCGTGATGGCGGCCTACAACGGCGTGAACGGCCGCTACTGCTGCGAGTCGCCCCGGCTGCTGCAGGGCATCCTGCGCCGCGAGTGGGGCTACGACGGCCTGGTGGTCAGCGACTGGGGCGCCGTCAGCGACCGGGCGGCTGCGTTTCACAGTGGGCTGGACCTGGAAATGCCCGGTGTGCCGGCCCTGACCGCGCCCGCTCTGGAGGTGGCGCTGCGAGAGGGCCGGGTGCAGGAAGCCGAGCTGCGCCGCGCCGCTGCCCGCGTGCTGCAGCTGGCCGCCCGTGCGGACACGGCGCAGGCGGCCGAGCAGCCTTTCGACCCGGAAGCGGCGCACGCCCTGGCCCGCGAGGCGGCCGTGCAGGGAAGCGTCCTGCTCAAGAACGACCGGCTGGACGGCACGCCGCTGCTGCCCCTGCGGCCGGACACCGGGCGGCTGGCGGTGGTGGGGGCTTTTGCGGCGCAGCCGCGCTACCAGGGAGCGGGCAGTTCGCAGCTGGTGCCACGCCGGCTGGACATTCCGCTGGACGCCCTGCGGGAAGCGTTCGGCGCCGCGCAGGTCACCTACTCGGCCGGCTATCCGCGTGCCGGCGACCAGAGCGACCCGCAGCTGCTGGCCGAAGCGGCGCAGGCGGCAGCACAGGCCGACGTAGTGGTGGCGTTCGTGGGTCTGCCCGAAGCGTTCGAGGTGGAAGGCATCGACCGTCAGCATCTGGGCCTGCCGGCCAGCCACAACGCCCTGATCGAGGAGCTGCTGGTGTCCAACCCCCGGCTGGTGGTGGTGGTCCAGGGCGGGGCTCCGGTAGAGCTGCCCTGGGCCGAGCGGGTGCCCGCCATCCTGAACGCCTACCTGGGTGGGCAGGCGGGCGGCAGTGCCGTCGCTGCTCTGCTGAGCGGCGCCGCCAACCCGAGCGGGCGGCTGGCCGAAAGTTGGGCGGCCCAGCTGGAGCACTGGCCTTCCAGCGACCAGTACCCCGGCGGCCCCCGCACGGTGGAATACCGCGAGAGCCTGCTGCTGGGCTACCGCTACTTTGACCGCCCTGAAGTGCAGGCGCCTGTCCCGTTTCCCTTCGGGCACGGCCTGAGCTACACCCAGTTCCGCTACTCGGACGCCCGGCCTGCCGCCGATGGCCGCTCAGTCACCCTGACCGTGACCAATGTGGGCAGCCGCGCCGGCGCCGAGGTCGTGCAGCTGTACCTGCACCGGCCGCAGGAAACCTCGGCAGTGCTGCGGCCTGGGCAGGCGCTGGCAGCCTATGCACGCGCCGAGCTGGCCCCTGGCGAGTCCCAGGACGTGACCCTGACCCTTCCCGCCCGCGCTTTCGCCCACTACGACCCCTTCTGGGGACGCTGGCGCACCGAGGCCGGCGAGTGGCAGGTGCGCATCGGTGCCTCGTCGCGGGATATCCGGGTGCAGTACCGCGTGCAGGTGGCTGGCGAAACCCTCAGGTACGAGCAGGAGCCTGGCGGCGGCACCCTCCCTGCCAGTTACCGCCGGCTCAGCTTTCCGCTGCGGGTCAGCCGCTCCGATTTCCAGGCGCTGTACGGCCGCCCACTCCCGGACAACCGCGATTACCGCACCGGCAGCTATACCGCCAACACCCCGCTGGACGCCATGCAGGAACATCCGCTCGCCAGTGGGCTGTTCCGGGTGCTGGTGTGGCATCAGCGCGACCTGGTAGGCGATACCGGGGCCAGCATGAATTCGGCGCATAACCTGCGCCAACTGCCGCTGCGGGCCATGAACATGAACCCTGGCCTGACCGCCAACCCGCCGCTCGCCCGCTTCCTGGCCGAGGTCATCAACCGTCACTACGGCCCGGCGCTGCGGGAGCTGAGATTGGCTCTGCGCCGCAGCTGGCACAAGCGCCGCCACTAAGCACCCCGGGGCAGGCCGTAAGGATGGATTCCACGGCCTGCCCCCAGGGTGCGCTTTCGGTTTACTCGTTCAGGCTGCGGACCACACTCAGGTCCAGCAGCTCACCCAGGTCCGGCGCCTGCCGTGAGAAGCCGGCTTCCTGATTCAGCGCGGCGTACTCGGCCAGGGTGTCTGCGTTGATGTCCCAGGTCACCTGCGTGCGGCTGAGGGCCTTTTGCAGTTCCGCGTCGCTGGGGCGCTTGCCGGTCATTTCCTCCAGCTGCCGGGTCACGGCGGCGCGGGCTTCGTCCGGCTGGTCCTGCACGAACGCGACCGCCTGCCGGTGGGCCCCCAGCAGGGCCCGCAGGGTGCCGGGGTACTGCTCGGCGTACTCACGGTTGACGACCAGTACGGTGGTGGTGTAGTCGCCGCCCGCCCAGATGCCTTTCTCGTCCACCAGCAGCCGGGCCCCCTGATTTTCCAGCACGGCGCCCCAGGGCTCCTGCACCAGCGCCGCTTCAACCTGCCCGCTTGCAAACGCGGCAGGCATGTCGGCAGGGTTGATGGGCACCACCGTCACGTCGCCGCCCTCGTCGGCCGTCTTCAGGCCGTTCTCGTGCAGCAGGTGCCGCAGGCTGATGTCCTGGGTGGAGCCACGGGTAGGCACGGCGACCTTTTTGCCCGCCAGGTCGGCCACCGACTGCGCTCCGCTGTCCGGCTGAACCACCAGCACGGCGCCTGCGTTGGCTGCGCCGGCGTAAATCTTGAGCGGCACTCCCTGCATAAAGGCGTTCATGGCCGGGCCCGGCCCCACGTAGGCCGCGTCCAGCGTGCCGGCGGCGAACGCCTCGTTGATTTGCGACCCGTTGGCGAAGTGGCTCACCTTCAGGGCCGTGTTGCCCAGGCTCTTGGTAAAGAGGCCCTGGTCCACGCCCACCAGGCCGGCGGCGTGGGTCACGTTGGGAAACAGCCCCAGGCGCAGCTCGGGGGCGGTGGCTTCCGCTCCCGCCTGGCCCGTTTGCCCGGTCTGGGCCATGCTGGAGGTGCCAGAAGTGCTGGCAGTCCCAGTGCCGGAAGTGCCAGTGCCGGAGGCGGCGCTGTTCCCGCCCTGCGGTGAGCAGGCGGCCAGCAGAGCCGTCAGGAGGAGGCCCAGTGCGAGGCGTGGGGGACTCAGTGGGGCGCGGAAGCGGAATGGGGCATCGGTCATGGGAAACCTCCTGGTCGGGTCGGAGAACTCGGGTGAAGTGGACACGGAACCCGGAAGGCCGCCACTGTACAGCGGGCCGGGGATGGGGTATGGTTTAGCACTATATCTATTATCACTGCAAGCCATATCTTCACCCTTTCCCTTTTTTCCCCTTTCCCCGGACGTGTCCATGACTGAACCCATATCTCCTGCTGACTCCTCCCGTCCCGGCGCTGCTCACCCGGCCGGCCGCCGGGCCGTCCTGAGCCGTACTCTCGCCTGGCAGCTGGGCGGACTGCTGCTGCTGCTGGGCACGTGGTGGTTGGTGACCGATGGGCTGCGGCTGTACCCGCCTTACGTGTTTCCCAGCCCCAGTGCCGTGTGGGCCGAAATCAGCTATGGGCTGTGGGGCACCGGCCCGCAGGACGGCAAGCTAATGATTTCGGTGCTGGGCAGCCTGCGGCGGGTGCTGACCGGCTACGCGCTGGCCCTGCTGGTGGGCGGCGGCCTGGGCGTGCTGATGGGCATCTGGGCGCCGCTGCGGGCCACGCTGGGTGCGTATCTGACCGGTATTCAGAGCGTGCCCAGCATCGCCTTCGTGCCGTTTGCCATCCTGTTTTTCGGGCTGAACGAGCGGGCGGTACTGGCGGTGGTGATTCTGGAAGCCCTGATTCCGGTGGCGCTGGCTGTGTCGGGCGCCCTGCTGAATGTGCCTCCGGCGCTGCGGGTGGCGGGACGGACTCTGGGCGCCAGCGGACCGGCGCTGACCCTGCGGGTGTTGCTGCCGGCAGCGTTGCCCAGTGTCCTCGGCGGTCTGCGTACCGCCTGGAGTTTCGCCTGGCGTGCCCTGATTGGCGGTGAGCTGCTGATTGCCGGGGCCGGCAGCCTGGGCGAACAGCTGGAAGTGGGCCGCAACACCGCCAACGTGGCGCTGGTGCTGGCCACCATCCTGATTATCGGCCTGATTGGGGGGCTGTTCGATGCCCTGCTGCGCCGGACAGAGGCCCGCGTGCGGCGCGATTATGGCCTGGAGGTGAACGCATGACCCGCCCCAAACCTGTGCTGTTCCCCGGCTCTACGCAGGACGGCGCTGAGCTGAGCTTGCAGGAGGTCGCTTACCGTTACCGCACTGGTCAGGCAACGGCCAGCAGCGGCGCCGGACCGCTGAACTTCCGGGTGGTGCCGGGCGAGTTCCTGAGTGTGGTGGGGCCTTCGGGCAGCGGCAAAAGCACCCTGCTGGGGCTGCTGGCCGGGTTCCTGTCGCCTCAGCAGGGCGAGATTCGGCTGGACGGCACGCTGCTGCGCGGACCCCACCCCCGGCTGACGCTGGTGCAGCAGGAAGCGGCGCTGTTTCCCTGGCTGACAGTGGGCGGCAACGTGCGGTTCGGGCTGCGCGGACTGCCACGCGCCGAGCAGGACCGCCGGGTGCAGGACAGCCTGGCGCTGGTGGGACTGCCGGACCTGGGCGGGCGCCGTATCCACGAACTGAGCGGCGGCCAGCGCCAGCGGGTCAGCTTGGCCCGTGCCCTGGCGACCCGTCCCGGCGTCCTGCTGCTTGACGAGCCTTTCAGCGCGCTGGACGTGGCGACCCGCGAGCGCCTGAGTGCCGAACTGCTGGACATCTGGCGGCAGCGGGGCGTCACGGTGGTGTTCGTGACCCACCACCTCGAAGAAGCACTGGCCCTGGGCGAGCGGGTCATGGCCCTGCGCGGGGGGGAAACCGTGCTGGACGCCCCCACTGCCGGCCTGAGCCTACCGGAACTGGAGGCGGCGCTGCGTTAGGTCGCCGCCTCAGCCGCTTTCAGCCGCTGACTTTCGGCAGCAGGTCCAGCCCCATCAGCAGCGGGACCAGCAGCAGCAGGATGCCTACCAGGGGGACCAGCCAAAGCAGGGCCGGTCCGCCCGGGAGCTGGATGTCCTGCCCCTGCCTCCGGGCGTGCCGGACCAGGACGAACGGCAGCAGAATGCTGTAAATGACCGCCATCAACCCGCTGTAGGACAGCAGCACCACAAAGGCGCCCGGTACCAGCAGCGTGACCAGGACCGGCGGCACCAGCGTCAGCAGCATGATGGGCCAGCCGCGCCGGTCCCCCCGGCGGGCGATACCCGGAAAGCTGTCGCGCAGGCTGTCGGTCAGCGAAAGGCCGATTCCCAGAAACGACGTGGTGAGTGCCAGTCCGGCGAAAAGGTCCATGCCGCCGCCCAGCAAGCGGTTGCCGGTGGCCGCCGTGACCAGATCGCTCAGCTCGCCCAGCGAGGTCAGGCCGCTCAGCTGGGCCTGCGGAATCAGCCCGTGGATGGCCAGCTGCCACACCAGGTAGGCGGCCAGGGGAATGCCGGTGCCCCACAGCACGGCGCGGCGCAGCTCGGCCGGGTCGTTGTCCAGGAACTCCGCGATGGACGGCAGCACCACATGAAAGCTGTAGGCGGTCACGAACACTGGCAGGATAGACAGCGTCAGCCCCAGCTCCTGCGGCGGGGCGCTCAGGTGGCCCAGGCTGACCCGGGGCAGCATCAGCGCCAGCAGCCCGCCGAACACCAGCAGCTGCACCGGGAACAGCCAGCGGTTCACGCCGTCCACCCCGCGCACACCCTGCTTGACCACCAGGCCGAACAAGACTGTGTAGACCAGCACGCCCGGCGTATGGCCCAGGCCCAGCAGCCGCGACAGCAGGTTGCCGCCCTCATTGGTGTAGGCGGCCATCAGGCCGTACATGTACAGCAAAATAGCGGCCGTGACGGCAAACCGCGCCGGCTTGCCGTGGGCCTGGTCCGCCAGAGTCGAAAAGCCTTCTTGGGGCGAGTGGTAGCGGTAGACCTCCAGAAACATCAGCGCGGTGTAATAGGTCAGTCCCCAGACCGCCACCAGCCCCAGCGCCGTAAGGCCGAAGCCGGCCCTGGACGTGGTGAGCGGCATGGCCAGCATCCCCGCTCCCAACGTCGTTCCGGCAATCAGCATCACCGCGCCCCATGTTTTTCCCTGTTGTGCCCGCTGCGTCATGGGGAATTACTGTAGCAGCTGCTCCGGCAGGCTCCTGCTCTGTCAGGTTGCTGGCTCCCCGGCCCTACTCCGCCAGGTTGGGCCGCAACCAGCGCTGGGCTTCTGCCACGCTCCAGCCTTTGCGGGCGGCGTAGTCCTCCACTTGGTCGGTGCCCAGCTTGCCCACCCCGAAATAACCGCTGTCCGGGTGTGCGAAATACAGGCCCGATACGGCCGAGGGCGGGGTCATGGCGTAACTTTCGGTGAGGTCCAATCCGGCCAGTTCACGGGCGTTCAGCAGGCGGAACAGGGTGCCTTTCTCGGTGTGGTCGGGGCAGGCCGGGTAGCCGGGCGCCGGGCGAATGCCCTGATAACGCTCGCGAATCAGGTCGTCGTTGCTCAGCTCCTCGTCCGGAGCGTAGCCCCACAGCTCGCGGCGCACTTGCCGGTGCAGCGCCTCGGCGAAGGCTTCGGCCAAGCGGTCGGCCAGCAGCCCGGTCATGATCGCGGCGTAGTCGTCGTGGCGGGCCTTATGCCCGGCGATGATTTCCTCGGCGCCGTGAATACCCACCGCGAACCCACCGATGTAGTCGCCCGACGGCGCCACGAAATCGGCCAGGGCGCGGTTGGGGCGGCCCTCACGCTGCTGCCCCTGCTGCCGCAGGGTGTGCAGGGTGGCCCCTTCTTCGCGGCGGGTATCGTCGGTAAACAGCTGTACGTCGTCGCCGCGCCGCTCGGCGGGCCAGAAGCCCACCACGCCGCGTGCCTCCAGCCGGCCACCTTCGACCAAGTCACGCAGTGCCTGCTGAGCGTCGGTGTAGAGGCTGCGGGCCTGCTCTCCCACCACCTCGTCGTCCAGAATCTGCGGGAAGCGCCCGGCCAGCTCCCAGCCGATAAAAAAGGGCGTCCAGTCAATGAAGGGCAGCAGGTCTTTCAAGTTGAAAGTGACCGGCCGCTCCCCCAGGAAACTGGGCCGGACCGGCGCGTAGCTCAGCTGAGGAGCGCCCGCCCGCGCCTGTGCCAGCGGCAGAATCTGCCGGCGCTCGCCGCGCTGCGCGAACTGCTCGCGGGCTTTGGCGTACTGCTCGGCCACTTCCTCGGCCAGGCCCGGCCGCTCCTGCTCGCTGATGGCGCGGGCCGTGACCCCTACACTGCGGCTGGCGTCCAGCACATGCACCGTCAGGCCGCCGTACTGCGGAGCGATTTTCACGGCGGTATGAACCCGGCTGGTGGTGGCTCCGCCGATCAAGAGCGGCAGGCCGCCGCTGCGCGCCCCCAGACCCCGGCGCTGCATTTCCTCGGCCACGCCCACCATCTCGTCCAGACTGGGCGTGATCAGACCCGAAAGCCCGATGATGTCGGCCTGCAGCCGCTCGGCTTCGTCCAGAATGCGCTCGGCAGGAACCATCACGCCCAGGTCGTGGACCTCGAACCCGTTGCAGGCCAGCACCACCCCCACGATGTTCTTGCCGATGTCGTGCACGTCGCCCTTCACGGTCGCCAGCACCACCCGCCCGGCACTCTGGCGCTGGCCCTGGCCCTCTTGCAGGTAGGGTTCCAGGTGCGCCACCGCCTGCTTCATCACGCGGGCGGACTTGACCACCTGCGGCAGGAACATCTTGCCGCTGCCGAACAGGTCGCCCACCACGTTCATGCCGTCCATCAGCGGGCCTTCAATCACCTTCAGGGCGCCTCCCAGCTCCAGGCGGGCCGCTTCAGCGTCCTCCACGATGAACTCGGTGATGCCGCGCACCAGGGCGTGTTCCAGCCGTTTGGCTACCGGCTGCTCACGCCAGCTCAGGTCGCGTTCTTTTTTGGCCGCTCCGCCTGCGACGTGTTCGCTGTATTCCAGCAGCCGTTCGGTGGCGTCGGGGCGGCGGGCCAGCAGCACGTCCTCCACCCTCTCCAGCAGCTCCGGTTCGATTTCGCTGTAGACCTCCAGCGTGCTGGGGTTCACGATGCCCATGTCCATCCCGGCCTGGCGGGCGTGGTACAGGAAGGCCGCATTCATCGCCTCACGCACCGCCGAGTTGCCCCGGAACGAGAACGACACGTTGCTCACGCCGCCGCTGACCAGGGCGCCGGGCAGGTTGGCCTTGATCCAGCGCGCCGCCTCGAAAAAGTCCAGCGCGTAACGGTCGTGCTCGGGAATGCCGGTGCCCACCGGGAAAATGTTGGGGTCGAAGATGATGTCCTGCGGCGGAAAGCCGTGGGCGGTCAGGAGCGTGTAGGCCCGCTGGCAAATGGCGATGCGCCGCTCCAGCGTGTCGGCCTGGCCCTGCTCGTCGAAAGCCATCACCACCGCCGCCGCCCCGTAGCGCCGCAGCACGCCGGCCTGGCGCAGGAATTCGGCCTCGCCCTCCTTCAGCGAGATGGAGTTGACCACGGCCTTGCCCTGCACCCGCTTCAGCCCCGCTTCAATCACGCTGAAGCGGCTGGAATCCAGCATGATGGGCACCCGGGCGATGTCCGGCTCGGAGGCGATCAGGTTCAGGAATTCCACCATCGCTTCCTGCGAATCCAGCATCGCCTCGTCCATGTTGATGTCAATCATCTGGGCGCCGCCCTCCACCTGCTCGCGGGCCACGTCCAGCGCTTCGTCGAACTGCCGGTCACGAATCAGGCGCAGGAAGCGGCGCGAGCCGGTCACGTTGGTGCGCTCGCCCACGTTCAGGAAGTTGGATTCGGGCCGTAGCGTCAGCACTTCCAGGCCGGCATAGGTGGGCAGGCCGGAAGGGTGCGGGGGCACGCGGGGGCTGCGCCGCTGCGCCGCTGCGGCAAAGGCGCGGATGTGCTCCGGTGTGGTGCCGCAGCAGCCGCCGACGATGTTCACCCAGCCCTGCTCCAGCCACTCGTCCATCACGTCCAGCATGGTCTGCGGGGTTTCGTCGTAGCCGCCCAGGGCGTTAGGCAGGCCGGCGTTGGGATAGGCGCTGGTAAAAAAGGGCGTGCTGGCCGACAGTTCCTGCACATGGCCGCGCAGCTCGGCCGGGCCCAGCGCACAGTTCAGCCCCACCGACAGCAGCGGCAGATGCGAGATGGACGCCAGGAAAGCCCCCAGCGTCTGCCCCGACAGGGTGCGCCCCGAAGCGTCGGTGATGGTGCCCGACACCATGATGGGCACCTGCCGGCCCTGCTGGCCGAACACTTCCTCGGCGGCGTACAGGGCAGCTTTGGCGTTGAGCGTATCGAACACAGTTTCTATCAGCAGCGCGTCCACGCCGCCGTCCAGCAGGCCGTGAATCTGCTCGCTGTAGCTGCTGACCAGCTCGTCGAAGGTCACGGCGCGGAAGCCGGGGCGGTTCACATCCGGCGACATAGAGGCGGTGCGGTTGGTCGGGCCGATGGCTCCGGCCACCCAGCGCGGCCGCTCGGGGGTGCTGTAGCGCTCGGCCGCGCGGCGGGCCAGCCGGGCGCCCTGCACGTTCAGCTCGTAGATCAGGTCGTCTACCCCGTATTCCGCCAGGCCCAGGCGCGAGCTGGAAAAGGTGTTGGTTTCCGCGATATCCGCGCCCGCCCCGAAATACGCGGCGTGAATCTCCTCGATAAGTTGTGGTTGGGTCAGTGTGAGCAGGTCGTTGGCGCCCTGGAGCGGCAGGGGATGGTCCCTGAGTCGCTCGCCCCGGAAGTCGGCTTCGGTCAGGCGGTGACGCTGAATCATGGTGCCCATCGCCCCGTCCAGAATCAGGATGCGCTCCTGCAGGGCGCGGTGCAGCGGGTGTGCAGCCAGACTGGGCTGTGCGGTGAGGGGCGGCTGGGCAGGTGTAGGAGGGGTGTAGGTCATGGTGCGGTCCTGTTCGGCGGGGGAGAGGGCGGGGCGGAAAGGGGGAATGGGAGAGAGGAGGCCACTTCGGGGTGGCCGCCTGCTGCTTACTGCTCGTATGGGTCCGTAGCTGGAGTCCACCGGTCCGGTCCGGAAGCAGGCCAGGGGGCTCTAGGAGAAGGCCCCGGCCTGCCGGCGGTGATGGCCAGCTGCGGCCAGCGCTGCTGCGCCCAGCTCCTGACCTTCGGGGTCTACGCCACCGCCGGCCGGGGGAAATACGGCGCCCAGGAAGTCGCGTAGGCTGGTGCGAATCGGCATGAAGTACAGGTGGCTGCCGGTGCTCTGGGCATGCTGCACGGCCTCGCGGGCGAAGTCGGTGCACCAGTCGAGCGTGGGCTCGAAGCTGGCCGGAAACACGGCGCGGTTGCGCCTGATCCAGTAGTTGCGGCTGCGCTCGCTGCTCACGTTGGTCAGCCCCCAGTAAATCGGCACGCCAGGCAGCATCTCCCCGAACACTTCCATCAGCCGGGTGTCGAACAGCGGCTGGGTAAACAGGCTGGCAGCTCCGGCCTCAATCTTGCGCAGGGCATAGGTTTGCTCATCTTGCAGGCTCTGGCGGTAGGGGTCCAGCGCGGCATGAACGGTCAGGTCCGGCTGCGCGGCTTTCAGAGCGCGGATAAGCTCCAGGCTGGTGGTGGACTGCACGGGGCGTCCGTCGGTGGGGGGGTCACCCTGCACCACCAGCACCTCGCTCACTCCCAGGCTGCCCAGCTGCCGCAGCACCTGCGGGACATCGCCCAGAGCAATCCGCGACGCCCGCAGGTGCGGAATGCGGCTGAGGCCCTGGGCCTGCGGTAGCGCGCAGCTCTCGCAGGAGCCCAGCTCCAGGTGGTCCAGGTCCGGCAGGTTGACGGCCGTAATGGCGGGCCACAGGCGGCGCAGTTCGTCCAGCTCGGCCTGGAGGCTTTCCCGGGTGCGGGGAACCAGCTCCACCGAAATGCGGGGGGTATATAAGGTTGTGGTCATGGTCTTCTCCTCGTGTCGTGGGGCACGAGGAAAGGCAGGTGGGTCATGCGCGGGCAGGGAAGGGCCCCTGCTGTCCGTACTCGTAGAACACTATAGGGGGCAGCAGGGGGACAGCGTCAAGCGCTGGGCCACAGCGGCACAGAAATGGGGCTGGGAGCGACATTTCGCAGTTGCTGAGCGGCGTACCCCGAGCGTTTGACAAGTTCCGGTCCCCCTGCTAGGGTTGCACTCAGCTCCCGCAAGTTCAGGAGCCTCATTCAGAAGCGCCCGAGAGAACTGGCTCGTTGACGGCGCGGCAACCAGGGCCTCATTTCGCCCACGGTGCTCCGGCCAGCCTGCCGCGCAGGGTTACGATGACCCGCCGCGCAGGACCGATGAGGGAAGGCTGAAATCTTGGCGGATGTTCGTACTCGCGTTATCCCATCAGGCCTCTAAATCCCTCTCCCGGCAGAGGGCTTTTTTTGTGGCCCTCCGGAACTTGAACCCTTCCAGGAGAGAAAACATATGACCCATTTCGAGACCCTGCAGGTGCATGCGGGCCAGCGTCCCGACCCTGCCACCGGTGCCCAGGCGGTGCCGGTCTACCCGACCAACTCTTACGTGTTCGAGTCGGCGGAGCACGCCGCAGACCTGTTCGCGCTGCGGGCGTTCGGCAACATCTACTCGCGCCTGACCAACCCCACCAATGCGGTGCTAGAAGAACGCGTCGCTGCCCTGGAAGGCGGCAGCGGCGCCGTGGCGGTGGCCAGCGGGCACGCGGCGCAGCTCACGGCCCTGACCACGCTGGCGCAGGCCGGCGACAACATCGTGTCTTCGCCCAATCTGTACGGCGGCACCTCCAACCAGTTCCGGGTGACCCTGCAGCGCCTGGGCATCGAGGTCCGCTTTACTTCCGCCGAGGACCGCCCCGAAGAGTTCGCCGCCCTGACCGACGACCGGACCCGCGCCTTTTACGTAGAAACGCTGAGCAACCCTTCGCTGAGCGTGCCTGACTTCGCCGGCTTGGCGGCGGTGGCCCGTGAACACGGCGTCGCCCTGGTGGTGGACAACACTTTTGGAGCCGGCGGGTACTACTGCCAGCCGCTGCTGCACGGCGCCAATGTCCTGGTGGAGTCGCTGAGCAAGTGGATTGGCGGGCACGGCAACGGAATTGGCGGAATTATCGTGGACGGCGGCAATTTCGACTGGGGCAACGGGCGCTATCCACTGTTCAGCGAAGGCAGCCCCAGTTACCACGGCCTGAACTTCTGGGACACCTTTGGCGAGGGGAACGCTCTGGGCCTGCCCAACGTGGCGTTCTCCATCCGTGCCCGCACTGAGGGACTGCGAGACCTGGGCGCGACCCTGGCCCCGCAGCAGGCCTGGCAGTTTATCCAGGGGGTGCAGACCCTTTCGCTGCGGGCCGAGCGTCAGGCCCACAATGCCCAGGCCCTGGCCGAGTGGCTGCGTGGGCAACCTGGTGTGGAACGGGTCACGTACCCGGGACTGCCGGAGCATCCCAGCCATGAGCGGGCCAGGCAGTATTTGCCGCGTGGTTTCGGCGGTGTGCTGACTTTCGAGCTGGGCGGCGGCGTGGCTGCGGGACGTGCCCTGATTGACCGGCTGCAGCTGGCCGAGCATGTGGCCAATGTGGGCGACAACCGCACCCTGGCCATTCATCCGGCCAGCACCACCCACTCGCAGCTCAGCGAGGAGGGGCAGCGGACTGCCGGCGTGACCCCAGGACTGGTGCGCGTGTCGCTGGGCATCGAGCACATTTCAGATATCCAGGCCGACTTTGCCCAGGCCCTGCGGGGACAATGATGCAGCTGGGGCAGGCATGACCGGAAAGGACCAGCGATGACGGCGGACCACAGTTTTGACTACGACTACTCCGAATCCCCGATGGTGCAGGCGGCAGCAGTGCGCTCGCAGGTGTCCTTCGCGCACGTGCGGCTGTTCCGTGACCGGCCCCTGCTGCTCGACTGTGGCCTGGCCGTCAGCGACATTCAGGTGAACTACCACACCTATGGCCGCCCTGCGGAGGAAGCGGTGCTGGTGCTGCATGCCCTGACCGGTGACAGCGCCGTTCACGCCTGGTGGCCGGACTTTCTGGGGGTGGGCCGCCCACTGGACCCCAGCCGAGACTTTATCGTTTGCGGCAACGTACTGGGGGGCTGCAACGGCTCCAGCGGCCCGGAGGACCTTCCGGACGGTGCCACGCTGACCCTGCGTGACATGGCCCGCGCCGGCCGCGCCCTGCTGGAGCACCTTGGGGTACGGCGGGTCAGGGTGGTGGGGTGCAGCATGGGCGGCATGCTGGCCTACGCCTGGCTGCTGGAGAACCCGGACATGGTGGACAGAGCAGTGATTGTGGCCGCTCCGGCGCGGCATTCGCCCTGGGCCGTAGGGCTGAACACGGCGGCCCGCAGCGCGATTGCCCTGGCTCCGGGAGGCGAAGGGCTGAAGGTGGCCCGGCAAATTGCCATGCTCAGCTACCGCAGCCCGGAAAGCCTCGCCCAGCGTCAGCCGCACCGTGCCAGCGGTGAACAGCCGGTGGTGCGCTACCTGCTGAGCCACGGTGAAAAGCTGGCCGCCCGCTTCTCCGAAACCAGTTACCTGGCCATTACCCAGGCGATGGACGCCTTTCAGCCGACCGAGCGTGAACTGCGGGCCATCCGCACCCCGGTGCTGGCGGTCGGAATCTCCAGCGACCTGCTTTACACCGCCCGTGAAGTGCGCGACTCAGTAACGACCCTGCCCTACGGCGAGTACTGGGAGCTGCACAGTCCGCACGGACACGACGCTTTCCTGATGGACCCAGGACAGTTGCCACGGGTGGTGGCTGACTTTCTGCACGGCAACTGAAGCTACGTAGCGCTGCAGCTACACCGTGTTGCGGCTGCGCCGCCCAAAAGCTCTGGGCCGGTATGAAACAACCCCTGCACTGAGGCAGGGGCTGAGAAGGAGTAGAGGTCCGGCTCAGTTGGTGGTCGGGCCAACGTACTGGCCGTTTTCGAAGTTGGCACCGCTCTGCACCACGTTCAGGGTGATGGTGCTTTCAGGGGTGCTCGCGCCGGCCGGGGTCACTTCGTAGGTGATTTCGCCGGTGCTGCCTGCCTGGCCGCCGGGCTCGCTCAGGTAGCTCCAGGAGCAGTTGTCGCCGTTGTCGATGACCTTCTCGCCAATCTGGTCGCTGCCGCGCAGCACACGCACGGTGTAGCTCTCGGCGCTGCCGGTGCCGCCGAAGCGGAAGGGGGCGCTGACGGTATCGCCGTCGGCCAGGCTGAGGCTCAGCACGTCGTTGACCGAGCAGTCGGCCGAGGCCACAGGCTGGTTCACAGTTACGGGCAGTTCTGCCACCTGATTGCCGCTCTCGTCAATCACCGCGTAGGTGCGGTCGCCAGGCTGAGGGGCCGTGATATCGGCGCTCCAGGCTCCCTTTTCGTCTGCGAAGAAGGTGCCTACGTTCACGCCGTCCTCAAACAGAGCGTACTTGGCGTTGGGCTGGCCCTGACCGGCGATGGTGAACGACTCGGCTGGCACGGCGGCGCCACTGGCCGGCTCAGTGATGGTGACAGGCTCACCGGCGGTGCTGGCTGCCGAGGTCGTGGTCGTGCTGGTGGTGGTGCTGACCGTGGCGGCTGCAGCGGGGGTGGTGGCAGCAGCACTGCTGCTCTCGCCAGTGCCCTGCACCGTAAAGATACTGGTGGCCTCGCTGGGGGTGCCGGTAACGGTGTACACGTTTTCACCGGCCAGAGGAGCAGGCATCTGGATTTCCCACTTGCCGTCGGCGTCGGCAGTTTCGGTGGCGAGTAGCTCACCGTTCTGGTTGGTGATGCTCAGAACTTCGTCGGCAGGAGCGGTGCCGCTCAGGACGAAGGGCTCCAGGGGCAGCTCGGCGCCGTCCTTGACGTTGCCCACCACAATGCCTTCGTCGGTGGTGCTGGCCGAAGTGGTACTGGCCGAAGTGGTGCTGGCCGAGGTAGTGGTCGTGGTCGAGGTGGTGGTCTGTGAGGTTGTGGGCGCAGGGATGGGTTCTTCGCGGTTCTGGCTCAGGTACCAGGCCAGGCCACCCAACAGCAGCAGGGGCAGCAGCCACAGCGGGTTGCAGCCGCTGCGCTCCTGCGGCACGGGGGCAGCAGCCAGGTGCCGCTCGGGCTCGGGCTGTGGCGCGGGAGCGGGGGTTGGGGTAGCGTGCACAGGTGCACCTTCACGCACTTCGACTTCGGGGCGGGCAGCCACCGAGTCAATCACTTCGCCGGTGCCGGTACCTTCGACCAGCTGGGTCACGCCTGCAACGCCGGCAGCGGGCAGCATGGCGCTCAGTGCGCCGCGCATACCGGTCAGCTGGCTGGCGGCGTTCTGGGCCGTCACACCGCTGCGGCCCAGGAAGCTCAGCAGCAGAGGCAGCGCCAGGTGGCTCAGGCGGCTGGCCGCACTCTGGTTGCCGCCGGCGAACTGCGCCGCGTCGCCCAGCCAGTTACCGGTCCCGCCGAACAGGCGGCCGCTGAGGGTCTGTCCCAGGGTTTCCAGGCGGCTGAGGCCCTCAGCGCTGCCCAGGGCCTGCTCAGGGTCCTGGGGCAGGTCGCTGCCGGTCCACAGGTCACCCAGGTTGGCTGCGGTCTGCGGGTTGCCGGCCAGGTCAGCCAGGCTGTCCAGCTGACGGGGCAAGATGGTCCGCAGGGCCGACTGGGTCTGGGAAGGGTTCAGGCCAACGGCGCCGGCCAGCAGTTCGACCACGCGGTTGGAGAAAAAATTGCTGAATTGGTCTTGTAAGTTCATAGGTACTCCTTGACGTCAAGGTAGGGGTGACATCCGCCAAGCTCGTGAATTGCAGCTTTAGAAACTATCCATCCTGAAGCTCCGGGCAAAATCCCTTATACTTAGCAATTCATCACCTGCCAGGCCCGGCTCCGGGAAATCCGGCCCTACATCCGGGAAAAGACGTGGTTGGCGGGGCCCAGCTCAGCGGTCAGCGCCGCAGCCTCAAGGCCCTCTGTCTTCATGAGAAGCATCTAGAGTGATGCTCGCTGGTCCGCTATTCCCTGCAGCCTGGGGAGCGGCAGAGGAGGGGTTGCATGTACTACCGTTTTTTTGAAGGCCGCCGCCTGGCCGCAGGGTCCGGGCCTTGCGGAGCCCCTGTGTCGGCCAGAGCCAGGGCGAAACTTGCGCGGCGACTGCAAGCTTCGGCCAGCTCACTGCTGCTGGGAGCTGGGCTGCTGACGCTGGC
Source organism: Deinococcus proteolyticus MRP (assembly GCF_000190555.1). Classification (GTDB taxonomy): domain Bacteria; phylum Deinococcota; class Deinococci; order Deinococcales; family Deinococcaceae; genus Deinococcus; species Deinococcus proteolyticus. The sequence continues at coordinate 297,369 of NC_015169.1, read as the reverse complement.
TGTTCTCCCGGTTGCCGCCGCTCAGGTCGCGGGAACGGCCCGCAGCCCGGCATCCGGTCTGACCCTGGACCACCCCCAGGCCCCGATTTTCGTGGCCTATCCGGACGACGGGCACCGCGTGGCGCATCCCTACGTGTTGCTGGAAGGCAGCGTGCTGCCGGGAACCAGCCTGCAGCTGAACGGGCGGCCGCTGACGGCAGGGCCCGACGGTCTGTTTATCGAGTGGGTTCCCCTCCAGCAGGGGGCCAATCTGCTGCGCCTGACCAGCCAGCGCGGCGGCCAGAGCTGGGCGGCCACGCTGCGGGTGTTCCGGCAGGCGGCGCCTGCCCGCGCTGCGGCGCCGCTGCAACCGCTGAATCCGCCCCGCACTGCCGAGGTCGTGGACCCGGACCAGGGCTATGGGGTCAACCCTGTGCGGGCTGCCTGGGAGGACGATGCCGGCCGACCGGTGCTGTACGCCCGCGCCGGCATACGTGCCGAGGTGGTGGCCGTGCGCGGCGACCTCAGCCGGGTGCGCCTGGCCGACGGCCGCCTGCTCTGGGCCAGCCGTGACACGCTGCGGCTGCTGCCTCCCGGTACGCCGCTGCTGCTGGCGGCCGTGGCGGCCCCGCGCTGGCGTGCGGCGGGAGCGGGGGAGTGGCAGGAGCTGGAATTTCCGGTGTCGGCCCGCGTACCGTTCCAGCTGGCTGAACAGGGCGGAAGACTGCAGCTCAGCATCATCGGGGCGCGGCCGGGGGGCAGCTGGACCCTACCGGCTGGTCTGGACCTGAACCTGCAGGCCCAGGCCAGCACGCTGCAGCTGGACCTGGGTGTGGGGCGGCCGCTGCACGGCTTTCAGGCGTTTTACCGGGCTGGCGAACTGGGTGACACTCTGGTGCTGCGTTACCGCACGGCTCCCCTTCCTGGCCCACTGGCCGGACGTCACATCGTGCTGGACGCGGGGCACGGCGGCAGTGAGCTGGGTGGTGCCGGGTCACTGCGCGTGCCTGAAAAGGGCCTGACCCTGCCCATCACCCTGCGTATAGCCGAACTGCTGCGGGCCCAGGGCGCGCAGGTCACCCTGACCCGCGCCGACGACCGCACTGTGCCGCTGTACAGCCGTCCTCTGCTGGCCGAGCAGCGCGGCGCCGAAGTGTTGGTCAGTATTCACGCCAATGCCATTCCTGATGGCAAAGACCCCCGCAGCGTGCGCGGAATCGGCAGTTACTTCACGCATGAACAGAGCCGGCCGCTGGCTGCCGCCCTGCAAGCGGCGCTGGTGGCGGCGCTGCCGCAAGCTGGAGACGACGGCCTGCACCCCGCTGCCAACCTGGCCCTCACCCGGCCTACTTCGCAGCCCAGTGTGCTGCTGGAGCTGGGGTACCTGACTGACCCCCAGAATCTGCGGCTGCTGATGAGTCCGGCGGGCCAGGAGGCCTGCGCGCAGGCTGTGGCAGCCGGACTGGGCCGGTACTTCGCATTGCTGCCGCAGTAGCTGGGCCTGCTCTGTCCCTGGATGGGAGACAGAGCCCGGCTTCTTGCCGTGCCGGCGCTAAACTGGACCTTATGGATTCTTATGACGTGTTGGTCATCGGCGGCGGCCCGGCGGGTTACGTGGCAGCCATTCGTGCGGCGCAGCTGGGCTTCAAGGTGGCTTGTGTGGACGCCTTCGAGCGGGACGGCAAGGCCTCACTGGGCGGCACCTGCCTCAACGTGGGCTGCATTCCCAGCAAGGCGATGCTGGACTCTTCCGAGAAGTACGAAATGATTCAGACCGAAGCCGAAGAGCACGGCATTCACGTGCAGGGCGCTTCGGTGGACGTGTCCAAGATGCTGTCCCGCAAAAACGGCGTGGTCGACAAGCTGACCGGCGGCATCGCCTACCTGTTCAAGAAGAACAAGATTCAGTCCTTCCACGGCCTGGGCCGCCTGGTGCGCCAGGACGAGGGCGGCTGGGTGGTGGACGCCGCCGGCACCGAAGTGGTGGCCCGTCACGTCATCGTGGCGACCGGCTCCAACCCCCGCGAACTGCCCATCGCTCCTTTCGGCGGGCACGTCGTGGAAAACAGCGGTGCGCTGAGCTTTGAAGCCGTCCCCGGCAAGCTGGGCGTGATCGGCGCAGGCGTAATCGGCCTGGAGCTGGGCAGCGTGTGGCGCCGCCTGGGTGCCGAAGTGACCATTCTGGAAGCCCTGCCCGGCTTCCTGATGGCCGCCGACGACGCCGTGAGCAAAGAAGCGCTCAAGCAGTTCAAGAAACAGGGGCTGGATTTCCACTTTGGCGTGAACATCAGCCGCGTGGAGCAGGACGACTCCGGCGTGACCGTCACCTACGCAGAGGGCGACCAAGAAGTCACGGCCCGCTTCGACAAGCTGATTGTGAGCATTGGCCGCGTGCCCAACACGCAGGGTCTGGGCGCTGAAAACGTGGGCCTGGAGCTGGACGAGCGCGGTTTCGTGCGCGTGGACAGCCACTACCGCACCAACCTGCCCGGCGTATACGCCATCGGCGATGTGATCGGCGGCGCCATGCTGGCCCACAAGGCCGAGGAGGAAGGCGTGGCCCTGGCCGAGATGCTGGCGGGTCAGGCCGGACACGTGGCCTACGACGCCATTCCCTGGGTCATCTACACCAGCCCCGAAATCGCCTGGGCGGGCCTGACCGAAAAGGCCGCCAAGGAACAGGGCCTGAGCGTGAAGACCGGCCAGTTCCCCTTCAGCGCCAACGGCCGGGCGCTGGGCCACGGCGACCCGCGCGGCTTCGTGAAAGTGGTGGCCGACGCCGGCACCGACAAGATTCTGGGCGTCCACATGATCGGCGCGAACGTCTCGGAACTGATTGCCGAAGTGGTGGCCATCATGGAATTCGGCGGCAGTGCCGAGGACCTGGCCCGCACCATCCACGCGCACCCCACCCTGGCCGAAGTGGTCAAGGAAGCCGCTCTGGCTGTGGACGGCCGCGCCCTGCACATGTAGTTTCGCAGGCCCGCAGAGGAGGCGGTTCCCCACACGGGGCGCCGCCTTTTTGCGTGCACGGGCACGCAGGCGGAGCGGCCGCGTTTACACTGCCGGGCATGACCCTACTGGACACTGCCTGGACTGAACTGCTCAATATCCTGACCCCGGAGGGCGGCTGGACTATGAATCTGGTGGTGCGGACCGTGCTGTCCACCACGCTGCTGCTGGGCTATGTGGTGCTGCTGGCCCGCACCTTCGGCGCGCGCACATTCGCCAGCTTCACGTCCTTCGACTTCCTGACCAACGTGGCGGCCGGGTCGCTGGTCGCCAGCGCCATTCTGGGCCAGAGCATCGTGGAAAGCAGTCTCAGCATCCTGACACTGGTGGGGCTGCAGTGGCTGATCTCGCGCCTGAGTGCCCGCTTCTCTGCCGTGCAGAACACCTTCGACAACCCGCCGGTGGTGCTGGTGGAAAAAGGAACCAAGCTGAAGGAGAACATGCGCCGCGCCCGCATCTCCGACGACATCCTGCACCAGCACATGCGCTCGGCTGGGGTGCTGGACATCGCGGACGTGCAGTGGGCGGTGCTGGAATCGGGCGGGTCGCTGAGCATCGTGAAGGACTCGGCCACCTGAGCCGGGGAGGCGGGGCCCGGAGCAGCTAGCAGAACACTGCTCCGAACCATCCGCCAAAAAGAGGGACATCTTTTCAAGCAGTAAAGAAGGCTCCCCCGCCAGCAAGGGCAGGGGAGGTACCGGGCAGAGAGGTTCAGAGGCGGCTGAGCGTGAGCAGCAGCTTATCGCCCAGGCCGCGCACGGTCAGGCGCTTGCTGCCCAGTTCCAGCTCCAGCGGCCCGGCGCTGCTTTCGCCCAGCTGGCCGGCCAGGAAGTCGGCGGTGCCCATATAGAAGCGGGCGAACTGGCCGATGTTCTCAGGCAGCGGGTCGCCGCGGCGTTCCAGCACCTCGCCGCTGCGCTCGACCAGAACAGCGCTCAGGACGCCGGGCACCTGGGCGGCCCGGTCCACCATGGCGCTGAAGGCGCTGCCGTGCGGCTGGGGGCGGGCTTCCACAGCAGGGGGGTTGACCATCGCTGCTGCGCCGGCCTCGGCGGCTGCGGTGTCAGAAGCCGGGGTTTCGGAAGCCGTGACCTCAGGTGCCGGGGCTGCGCTCGCCAGCGCATGCCGGACAGCAGGCATCAGTTCTTCCTGGCGGAAAGGCTTTTTCAGCACGCCGGCGGCGCCCACGTCGTGCGCCTGCTGGCGGGTGTCGGCGTCCACATTGCCGCTGATAATCAGCAGTGGAATGTGGCGGTAGCGGTCATCGGCCTTGAGCTTCTGGCACAGCTCGAACCCGCTCAGGCCCGGCATAATCACGTCAGCGATAATCAGGTCGGTGGGCTCGCTGTCCAGCTGCTCCAGGGCGGCTTCGGCGCTGGCCGCAGTGCGGACGTTCAGGCCTTCTTTTTTCAGGGCCAGTTCCAGCGCCTTGCGGACGCTGATGCTGTCGTCAATCACGAAAATGTTGCTCATTGGTCCTCCTTGGGACGTTGGGATCGGGACGTTAGGGGAAAAGGCTCAGTCGGAAGCGGCGCGCTCGGCGTGGCGGTGGTCAAGGTCCACGGTGACTTCCATCAGCAGGCGTTCGGTCCGTTCCTCGATGTTGCGGGGGGCTGGTCCCTCAGGCAGTTCGGCGCGGCAGAACCGGAAGCGGCTGTGCGGGTCCTGTTCCGCTTGGTCCAGCAGTTCCAGCAGCGCGGCGTGGCCGCCGTATCCGCTGAACTCGGCGTAGGTGACGTCGCCGCGCTGCATCAGCAGGTAGCCCCGGTGGCCCTGGATCTCGATCAGCCAGTGGCCGCTCAGTTCCATCTCGGCCACCCAGCTGATCAGCTCGGCCAGGCCCACCTCGTCCATTTCGCCGTGCAGGTCGCCGGGGGTACCGTCGCAGGGCAGGTGCGGCGCGGCGTCTACCCCCACCTGGGCCAGCACCATCTGCACCAGGTCCAGGGTGTTGATGCTGGGTTCCACATCGTAGTTGGGCGCCTCGGCACGCTGCTGCCCTGCTTGGGGGGTCAGCAGGTACACCGGAGTCAGCCGGGTGGCGGGCTCGTAACGCAGGATGTTGCGGAAGTCCTCGCCGGTCATGTCGCCGGCGTCCTCGCTGCAGATCACGGCGTCCACTTCTGCACGCTCCAGCTCGGTCAGGGCCGGCAGGGCGCCGTCGCTGAGGTGGGCATGTGCCCCGGCTGCACTGACCAGCCAGCCGATCAGTGCGGCGCGGGCAGGGTCGGGAACGACCACGAAAATCTGTTTCATGCGTCTCCGAGCATACTGCCGAGTCGGCGCAGCAGCAGGGCCTCATCCACCGGCTTGCTGAAGTAGTCGTTCGCGCCCAGCTGGAAAGCCAGCCGCTGGTGCTTCTCGCCGGCGCGGGTGGTCATCACGACCAGCGGCAGCGCCGCGGTGGCGGGGCGGCCACGCAGGGCCGAAAGCAGCTCGTAACCGTTCATGCGCGGCATTTCCAGGTCGGAGATGACCAGGTCGAAGCGCGTGTCCAGCTGCAGCAGGTCCAGGGCTTCTTGGCCGTCGTTGGCCGTGACCACCTCGTAGCCGCCGCGCTCCAGCATCCGGCTGACCAGCCGGCGCACCGAGAGCGAGTCGTCCACCAGCAGCACCCGCGCCGCCCGGCGTATCTCGGCCGCGCTGCGGGATTCGGGACGCAGCCAGGCTTCGCGGCGGCGGGCCAGCCGGGCCACGCCAGCCGGGTCGATGATGGGCATCGGCTGACCCCCAGCGGAGATGGCGGTGCCGGACAGGTAATCCAGCTGCGCCAGGACACCGCCCAGGGCGCCCACAGCCGCTTCGTCGATTTCGCCGAAGGCGTCGACGCGCACGGCCACGTCGCCGGTGACCGAGTTCAGCACCACCAGGCTGTAGGTGTCGCTGGGTTCTTCTACGCCCCAGATACGGCGCAGGTCGATGACCGGCAGGCGCTCGCCGTCCAGCAGCAGCTCGGGGCCGCCTTCACCGCTGAGCAGTTCGCCGGCGCGGTGCTCCAGCAGTACCCGTACGGTGCCCACCGAGAAGGCCACTTCCGATTCGCCCACCCGGCAGGTCAGCAGGTCGGTGATGCGCTGGTTGGTGGGAATACGCATGGTAAAGGCCGTGCCCTGGCCGGGCTCGGTCTGAATCAGCAGGTCGCCGCCCATCTGGCGCAGGGTGCTGGCCACCACGTCCATGCCCACGCCGCGTCCCGCCTCGGCGCTGACGGTCTGGGCGGTCGAGAGGCCCGGCAGCAGAATCAGGCGGGCGATGTCGGCTGGACTCATGCCGTCCAGTTCCTGCGCCGAACGCAGGCCCTTTTCCAGTGCCCGCACGCGGATGGCGCCGTGGTCCAGGCCCTGGCCGTCGTCTTCTACAGTCACTTCCAGGAAGTTGCCCACCTCGCCCACGCGCACCGTGACCTGACCCAGCTCAGGCTTGCCGGCGGCGCGGCGCACCTCGGGGGACGCGATTCCGTGGCTGGCCGCGTTGTTCAGCAGGTGCAGCAGCGGCTCGGCCAGCTGTTGCAGCACGGCCGTATCCACCTCGGTGCTTTCGCCTTCGATGGTGAGCCTGAGGCGGTCTTCGCGTTCACGTGCCCAGCGGCGCAGGCGGCTGGCGGTGCCGCTGAACGGCACGCGGCTGGTGCGGCTGAGGTCCAGGCGCAGACGGCGGGTCAACTTGCCGAGGTCTTCACTTTCTTCTTGCAGCGCCCGCAGGCCCTGCTCAAAGCGCGAGCGCACCTCGGAGAAGTCGGCCGCCAGCTCGGTCATGGACCGCGCCAGAATATTCAGGTCGTTGTAGGTGTCGAACTCCAGTTCGTCGAACTGCTCGCTCAGGTCGGTGCCCAGCACGGCGGCGCGGCCTGTGTCGGCCGTGCCGGCAGACACCATGTCGGGGTTGAGGTAACGTTCTTCGAAGTCGCGCACCGTGCGGCTGAAGCGGGCCTGCGACTGGTCCAGGGCGCCCTGCAGCGCGGCGAACTGGCTCAGGGCCTGTTCCAGCCGGGCACGCGACACCACCAGGTCCCCGACCTGATCCATCAGGTTTTCCAGGCGGCGGGTATCCACGCGCACGCTGGTGCGCGCCGCAAGCAGCGCGGCGCTGCTGGGAGCGGCCTGGGGGGCTGTCTCGGCAGGCGCGGTGCCCGCCGTTTCCGCCGCTGCCCGCTCGCTTTCCAGAATGCTGTCCAGGCTGCGGCCCAGCGCCAGCAGTTGCAGGCGTTCGCCCAACTGCGCGGCGTCCTGCGCCACGGCAGTGTCCTGCGGCGCAGCGGTGTCCTGGTCCTGGGTCAGGGCCAGCATGCGGGCCAGCACGTCCACTGCGTGGTCGATGGTCTCCAGCACTGGACTGCTGAGCGCCTGGGCGCCGTCGCGCACTGCACCGAACAGGTCTTCCAGGCGGTGGGCGAAGTCCCCCAGCGGCTGCAGGCCCACCATGTAGGCGCTGCCCTTGATGGTGTGTGCCGAACGGAACAGCTCGTTGATATCGGCGGCGTCGGCACGTTCCAGCTGCGCCCGCAGCGCGTCGAGGTGTTCGTGCACTTCGGGGGCGAAGTATTCCAGCACCTCGGCGTTCTCGCGGCCGAAAGCGGCCAGTTCACTGTGCAGGTTGGAAACGGGCTGGGCCGTCTCCGTGGGGAGAACCTGCGCCGCCTGCTGGGCTTGCTGTGCCTGCTGGGCAGCGGCGCGCTGCGTTTCGCGGGCCACCACCTCGGTCCAGTCGTGCCCGCCGGCCAGCAGCTGCAGGCGTGTGGCGAGGCGGTCGACCGGCTCGTCCAGGGCCACGTTCTGGCCGCCCGCAGCCTGCAACATCTGCCCAATCAGGTCGCTGGCCAGTTCCAGGGTGTCGGCTGCCGGACCGGCCAGCTCCTGGCGCCCGTCGCGTACGGCGCCCAGCAGGTCTTCCATGCGGTGGGCGAAGTCCCCCAGCGGCTGCAGGCCCACCATGTAGGAGCTGCCCTTGATGGTGTGCGCCGAGCGGAACAGCGCAGCGACATCCGGCTCGGCGGCGCCCAGACCCAGCTGCAGCGCGTCGAGGTGCTCCTGCACTTCGGGGGCGAAGTACTCCCACACCTCGGCGTTGTCGCGGGCGAAGTCGTGCAGCTGCTGGCTCAGCCGGTCGCCGCCCACTTGGCCCTGAATCGCCGTGGCCGGAGCCTGGGCAGGCGTACCTGCCGCCGCCGGTTCAGGCCCTGCGCTGCCCAGGGCCGTGTCCAGGTCTGCCGTCTGGCCGCGCAGGTGTCCACGGGCCAGGTGAAAGGCTCCAGGCTGGGTGCGCAGCAGCTCGCTCATTTTCTGTGCAGCGCCGCTCTGCGCGAAGGTCAGACCCAGGTTGCCTTCCCGGCCGGTGGCCTCAGCCTGCTTGATAGCGCCCCGCAGGGCGGCCGCGATGTCTTCCATCACCTCGGTGTAGGTGCCCTGCAGCTCGGGGTTCAGGCGGGGGCGCGGCATCAGCAGCCGCTCGGCCACCGACGCCAGCTGGGCCATCTGCGGAAAGCCGTACAGGCCGGCAGTCCCGCGCAGGCGGTGGGCCAGCACACCCAGGGCTTCCATCTGGGGCGCAGCTTCCTCGTGATTCCGGGCGCTCTTGAGATAGTGCAGGCGCTCGTCGATGCCGGACATGGTGTCTGCGACATCTTCAAAGAAAAAGCGCAGCAGTTCGTTGTTGGCGGTGGTCATGAACTCCCTTTCAAAGTGGCCCGCAGCTGCGGGGCCGGCCCTGGCACGCTCATTGGCTCGGCAGTCGGAAACGCGTCAGCGAGGCGTTCAGGCGCTCGGCCAGCTGCTGCAGCTGCTCGGCAGCGGCGCGGCTCTGTTCCACCGACTGCTGGGAGCGTTCGGCGGTCTGGGCGATGTCCTGCACCGAGGAGGACACCTGTTCGATGTTCTCTACCTGCTCACGGGTGGAAATCGAAATCTGTTCGGCCAGACGGGCCGATTCACGCGACAATTCGCCGATCTGTTCCAGGCGCTGACCGGCGGTGCCGGCCACGGCGTACCCCTGGTTCACCTGCTCGGCGTTGTCACGCATGGTACGCACCACTTCGGCAATTTCACTTTGAATCCCGGTAATCAGCTTGGCAATCTGCCGGGTGGCCTCGGCCGATTCGTCGGCCAGCTGGCGCACTTCGTCGGCCACCACGCTAAACCGCTCGCCGGCTTCCCCTGCACCGGCCGCTTCAATCGAAGCGTGCAGCGACAGCAGGTTGGTCTGCGAGGCGATACCCGAGATGGTATCCACAATCTGACCGATCTGCTTGGAGCGTTCCGAGAGGGCCGCGATGCGCTCCTCGGCAGTCTGGGCGGTGGCGCGGATGCCCTGCATGCCACTCAGCGTCTCCTGCACGGCCTGCTGGCCTTCGCTGGACGCCAGCAGCGCCTGACGGGCCGCTTCGGCGGTCGCCTGGGCCAGCTGTGCCATGTCCTGAATCTGGCGGTTCACCTCGGCGGTCTGCTGCGCCACGTTCAGTGCGGCCTGGGTGGTCTGCGCGGTGCCCTGCTGGATGATTTCGGTCGAGCTGAGCATCTGGCGCGAGCCGCTGGTCACGGAGGAGGAGGCTTTCTGAACGTTGCCGAGCACGTAGCCCAGCTCCTCGGTCATCAGGTTGATGGAGTCCACCACGTTGCCCAGCACGTCCTCGGTGACCACGCCGCGCTTGGTGAGGTCACCTTCAGCGATGTCCATGGTGACGTCGAGGAACTGCCCGATGTTGTTCTGGAGGCGTTCTTGTTCCACACGCTCGGCTTCTACGCGGCGTTCGTTGGCTTCCAGCTGTGCGGCGGCGGCGTTGAAGGTGGTCGCCAGGGTGCCGAACTCGTCGCTGGTGGTGACTGGCACGCGGGTGGCGAACTGCCCACGCGATAGGGCCTGCGCCCCTTCGGTCAGCCGGCTCAGCCCTCCCAGCACCGAGCGAATCAGGTACTGCGTGAGCAGATAGATCACGGCGGTCAGCAGTGCGATAGCCAGCAGCAGCAGCAGCAGTTCGCTCAGGGCGGCCTGGCGCTGCTCACCGAAGATCCGGTTCAGCTGCTTGGTGGTGCTCTCGAAGGCGGCGTACTGCGATTCCAGCGTGGGGTTGAGGGTCGCCAGCGCTTCAGCAACCGTCAGGTTGGTCTTGGATTTGACCACCAGTTCGTTGAACATCAGGCGGTAGCTCTGGTCCAGGTCGCTGAACATGGCGTCGTACTGCGGCTTGAGGGTGCTGGCGAGTTCCGGGAAGTTGGTGAACAGCAGGTCGCTTTCGCGCCGCAGCTCCGAGATCATCTCGCGGCCGCGGCGGATACTGTTTTCTACTTCGACCCGCTGCACATCGGTGCGGACGCCATTCTGAGCGGTCCGTACGCGTTCGAGCACTTCCAGGGTGTCGATCAGGTACCCACCGCTGTTGGGCAGGGTCACCGGCAGCGTGGACGACGACAGGCTCACCAGGCCCAGCGCTTCAGGCCGGGCGTTGGCGTTCAGGTCTCCGCTCTGCGCCAGCACCGTGAACAGAGACAGCAGTTCGCCGTTGAGGATGGAGTTGATCTGGTCGGTCAGACCGCTGGCCGTCCCGAGGTTGCTGTTCACGTCGTCAACCATCCGCTGCACCTTGGTGGACAGCTCGCCGGCCAGCCGCTGGGCATCGCTAAAGCTGGTGCGGCTCATGCTTGCGGTGATGGCTTCGGTGTCGGCCTGAATCTGGGCCAGCCGCGCGCGGTCCACGTTCCGGGGTTCCGATCCGCGGATATAACGCAGGTTCTTTTGCAGGTTCTGCAGCTGCAAGTAGTTGGAGGCCACGGCGGCCTGGGTGGTGGCCCGCTGATAACCGGTATAGGCCTGGACCCCCAGGGTTCCTCCGGCCACGGCGAAGGGCAGGCCCGCGAGCAGGCTGACCAGCAGCAGCTTCTGGCGAACGCTGTAGCGGTCCAGGAATCCGGAGGCGAAAGGCTGGCCCGGGGCCGGGGTGGGGGCGGCCTCTGGTGGCCTGAGGGGCTGATTGGATATGGTCATATCGGATCCTCCGGAAAAAATCAGCTCGGCAGGCGGAAACGGGCGAGCGAAGCGTTCAGCTGGTCGGCGAGGCGCTGCAGCTGGTCGGCGGCGGCGCGGCCCTGCTCCACCGACGCTTCCGAGCGCTGGGCAATCTGGGCAATCTGCTGCACGGCGTCGCCCATCTGCTGGATGCCCTGCACCTGCTGCTGAGTTGCGGACGAGATGTTCTCGGCCATCTGGGCCGACTGCTGGGTCAGCTCACCAATCTGGCGCAGACGTTCACCGGCGCTGCCGGCCACGCGGTATCCCTGTTCCACCTCGCGGGTGGACTCTTCTACGTTCACGACCACGTCCTGAATTTCAGCCTGAATGTTCTGGATCAGGGCAGCGATGCGGCCCGTGGCGGCGGCCGAGTTGTCGGCGAGTTTGCGCACTTCGTCTGCCACGATCGAGAAACGTCCGCCTGCTTCCCCTGCACCGGCCGCCTCGATGGTGGCGTTCAGTGCCAGCAGGTTGGTCTGGCGGGCGATGCCCGAAATGGTGTCCACGATTTCCTGAATTTCCAGCGAGCGGTCCCCGAGGCCTTTAATGCTCTTGGCCACCCCCTGCACCTCGCGGCGGATGTTCTGCATGCCGTCCAGCGTGCCGGTCACGGCCTCCTGTCCCTGCTGCGATGCCAGCAGCGCCTGACGGGCGGCGTCGGCGGAGGCCTGGGCCTGCTCGGCCATCTGGCGCACCGAGTTGGTCAGCTCCTGAACCTGCTCGGCCACGCGCTGCGCTTCGGCGGCGGTCATGGCCGTACCTTCCTGAATCTGGGAGGTGGTGGCCAGCATGGCCTGGGAGCCGCTGGTCACGGAGGAGGAGGCTTTCTGAACGTTGCCGAGCACGTAGCCCAGCTCCTCGGTCATCAGGTTGATGGAGTCCACCACGTTGCCGAGCACGTCCTCGGTCACGGTGCCGCGCTTGGTCAGGTCACCTTCGGCGATGTCCATGGTGACGTCGAGGAACTGCCCGATGTTGTTCTGGAGGCGTTCTTGTTCCACACGCTCGGCTTCCACGCGGCGTTCGTTGGCTTCCAGCTGTGCAGCGGCCACGTTGAAGGTGGTGGCCAGGGTACCCAGCTCATCGCTGGTGTTGACCGGCACACGGACACCGAACTGACCGCGGGACAGCGCACTGGCGGCCTGGGTCAGCTGCTGCAGCGGCCGGTTGATGGCGTTCACCAGCAGGCGGACCAGCACGAACAGGGTGATGGCGGCCAGCACGAGGCCAAGAAGCAAGTTCAGCAGGTTTCTGCGGGCCGTCTCGTGTTCCTTGCTGTAGGCGTCACGCAGCTGCTGGGTGGTCAGTGAAAAGGCTCCGTACTGGGATTCCAGAATGGGGTTCAGCCGCTTGAGCACCTGGGCCGAGGTCAGGTTGGTCCGCGGCTTTTGCAGGACCTCGGTCCGCACCAGCTGATAGGAGTTGTTCAGCTCGGTCAGCATCTTGTCGTAGCTGGGTTTCAGGGTGGCTTTCACTTCCGGAAACTCCTCGAACATCGTGTCGGCCCGTGCGGAGATATCTTTGATGGACGCTTCACCGCGTTCCAGCAGGCTGGCAATCTTCACCCGCTGCGCCTCACTGGCCACGCCGCCTTTGGCCTGAACCTGGTCCAGCACTTGCAGCGACTGCACGATGTACTGTCCGCTTTCCGGGAGGGCGACCGGCAAAATCTGGCTGGACAGCAGGGTCAAGTCGGAAGTCGAGTGTTCCCCGCCAGAGGTGGTGGCAAACAGGTTGCCGGTTGCTGCAGCGCGGCTGAACATGGGACCGAGTTCTTGCTCCAGAACGGCATTGATTTGTTCGCTCAGCTCGGTGGCAGTGGCAGCGTTGTTGCGCGAGGTGGCCAAAACGACATCTACTTTTTCCTTCAGGCCCGCGAACATTTCCTGCAGTTCGGCGTTGTTCTCAACTGCGGGGCTGGTGCTCAGCGCATTCATGTTGTCCTGAATCGCCGTGACGTAACGGCCGTCAATCTCCTTGGGCGCACTACCGCGGATGTAGCGCAGGTTCTTCTGGAGGTCCTGCATCGGCATGTACAGCGAAGCGATGTCCAAGCGCTCCTGAGACTGCTGGTAAGTCTGGTAGTAGCCCATCGTCTGAGTAATCCCCAGGCCCAGGAACGGCAGGGTCATGTAGCCCAGCGCCGCCGCAATCTTGTGGCGGACCGGCAGGTTGGCGAAGAAGTTGCCCTTTTTGCGGGCGGGGACAGGGGCCTGGGTAGCAGAATTTGGGACAGGAACAGTAGAAGTCATTGGGTCTCCTCAGAACCAAGAAGGGCTGGGTGGGCAGGGGCTAGGGCGTCAGACCGGAGTCAGCCGGGCCTGCAACGTGCTGCTCAGCACGCCTGGGTTGATGACCCGGACCTTGAAGTCCAGACGGTAGTCGCCCGTATCCTGGGGCGCGGAAATCATTTCGCTGGTGGTGAGCGTCTCTTCGGCAGTGAGGTTGCCCACCACCTCGTCCATAGGAAACACCAGCAGTTCTTCGCCAACCTGTGCCACCAGGCCCAGGGAAGCCTGGTGCCGGGGTAACCCGGCGAGGCGGTGCAGGTCCAGCAGCGGGCGGGCCTGACCGCTGGCCGCCACGAGGCCGGCCAGGCCTCCACGGCTGCCGGGCAAGGGGGCCACCTGATCCAGTTCGATCACTTCACGGCTCAGCGGAGCCGGCAGGCCCAGAACCTCGCCCTTGTAGCGAAACAGCAGCAGTCGCTCAGCCATAGCTCAGTCCCCCACGGAAGCTCAGAGATGGCGGCTCAGCACGCCCTGCACGTCGGCGGGGGTGTAGGGCTTGATGATGTAGTCGGCCGCGCCCTGGCGCAGACCCCACTTGATGTCGGTTTCGCTGCCCTTGGAAGACACGAAAATCACCTTGAAATCGGGGTTGGGAAACTCGCGCTTGATGCCGCGCAGCACCTCGTAACCGTTGCGGTCGGGCATCACCACGTCCAGCAGGACCAGTTCCGGCTTCTCGCTGCCGATCACCTGCTCGACGGTGGCCGGGTCGCTGGTGCTCGCAACCGTGTGGCCCATTCCACGCAGCACTTCGGTCATGAAACGGATATCGGCGGGTGAGTCGTCAACAAGTAGAATCTTTGCCATCAGAAATGTTCCTCCAGAGAGATTGGGGATAAGGGTTGGGGCCGTATGGGAGCGCTCCGGTAGAGCGGTGAATCTCCCTAAATACCCCTTTAGAATCGGCCCCGGTCCTCACTGACCTCTTACATAGCCGGGCGCTGCGGCAGAAATCGCCTTGGAGACGCTTATTTCATCATCAGCCTTAATTCATCTACGCTGGGCATGCCAGCAGCGGGCCGCCTGAACGGGCTGACCCCGGCAGCCGCGCTACCCTGAGGGATATGGGAGAAGCCAAACGCCGCAAACAACTCGGTCTGATGCCCCAGGCCCATGCTTTTGAAGTGATCGCCCAGCCGCAGGACACCGGCTGGCAGCTGGAATGGCTGCGCGCCCCGCAGGGCGAGCTGGCCCGCACGCTGGAAGAGGGTCTGCAAGAAAGCCTGCCGACCCCGGCTGCCTGGCCGGCCGACTACCGCACCCGCTGGGTGGCCGCCGGGCGCCCCACCGACTACCTGAACAGCGCGGACGACGTGGAAGCAATCCGCGTGCCCGAGCGGCTGCGCCTGAGCGGCGAGCTGCTGACCGGGTTCGACCCCCGCTCGCTGAAGGACCGCGGCGACGAGGCCGCCAGCCGCTTTTTCCTGCTGGGCAGCGAGGGGCAGACTGCCCTGCACCTGCGCGAGCAGCAGGTGGCTTTCGGGAACGGGGCCTGGGAGCCGCTGCCCGCAGCGGAAATGGGCGAGCGGGCCATGCGGTTCCTGATGCAGCATCCCATCGCCCGCGAGCGCGGCGAGTTGCAGGCCAGCTATCAGGTCACCCACCACCGCGAGGGGCTGGTGACCGTAGACCCCGAGCCGCCCGCCGAGCTGCTGGGGGCGCTGGAGGAGCTGGCGCAGACCCTGCACGGCCGTGACGAGGCGGGCTGGGCCGCCGGGCACCGCCAGATGATTGAGCGCACCGAATGGGCCGACGAACAGGGCCGCGACCTGCCGCAGGGCGTGCCTGCCGCCCGCCGCCTGAACTTCGAGCTGCGGGAGCGTGCGCCGCTGAACACTCCGCTGACCACGCCGGTGGGCGAGTGGGGAGACCTGGTGATTCTGGTGGGACAGGGCAGCACCGAATTCAGCCCCGACGGCTCCACGTGGTACTCGTACGTGGACCCCAGCGCCGAGCCGACCGAGTCGGAGCTGAGCGAATTCTTCAACCAGATTCTGGACCTGGGCACCACCGAAGTCACCGTGATGGCCGACGGCCGCGTGAGCTGGGACGAGAGCGAGGTGGCCGCCGAGCACGCGGACCTGCTGCGCCAGGACCTGCTGCGGCAGACCGGCGCGGGCGACCCTGCGCGCTGGGCCGAGTTCGCCCGCGCCGCGCTGGTGGACGCCTACGAGGACACCGCACCTTTCCTGGCCGACATCCCCGCCGCCGACTTTCCGGTGCCGCAGGGCCTGCGCCTGGACGTGCCGCTGGACGCTATCGAGGACGCCGAGCACCCCAACGAGCTGCTGTTCGAGTCGCAGGTGAGCTTCGACGGTGAGACCTGGACCGACATTTACCTGGACGAGTTGCCGGCCGAGCTGCTGGCGCTGCGGCCCCAGAACTGAGGGCCGCGGGGTGCCGCGTGCCAGCCTGGCGGACTGCGACGCCATTGCCCCTGGCTACGGCTCGCTGAGCTTCCTGGCCCTGAGCGCACGCGAGTTGGTGCGCTGGGCTGGACCGCGCCCCGGCGAACACTGGCTGGACGTGGCGACCGGCACCGGCGAGGCCGCCCGCGCCCTGGCGGCTGCGGTGGGGGATGGGGGCAGCGTGCTGGCCACCGACCTCAGCGCCGCGATGCTGGACGCGGCCCGCAGACAGCCTACGCCGCCGCAGCTGCGCTACCTGCTGGCCGATGGGGCGCAGCTGCCGGTGCCCGGCGCCAGCCAGGACGGGGTGCTGTGCGCGGCGGGCCTCTTTTTTCTGCCGGACATGGCCGTTGCCCTGCGTGAGTGGCGGCGGGCGCTGCGGCCAGGGGGACAAGTGGTGTTCAGCTCGTTTACCGGGCCGCTGATGTCCCCGCTGCCGGGGGTATGGGCAGCCCGGCTGGCCCCGCTGGGCCTGAAGCCGCCCGTGCCGCCTGCTGCCCGCATCGGTACGCTGGAGGCGGCGCAGGAGCTGCTGACGGCGGCCGGCTTTGCAGAACTGCGGCTGGAAGTCCGCAGCCTGCCGCTGCTTCTCACTTCGGCGGAGGAGCGCTGGGTCCACATCGTGCAGGGGCTGGAAGGCTTGCCGCTGCGCAGCCTGCCTCTAGCGGAGGTAGCCCGGCTGCGCGCCGAGCACCTGGCGGAGCTGGCGCCCCTGTTTGCCGGGGGGCCAGCCACATTTGCCGTGCCGCTGCTGCTGGCTGCGGGGCGGGCACCCGGCGGCTGAGGCGCGGAGAAGCGGGGCCAGGGACGCGGTTCTGTGGCCCCGCTGCCTTTGCCCCGCTTCCCTCCGTTGCCTTGCGGCCGCTCAGTGCTGCAGGTCCACCTGGGGCAGCCAGCGCCGCAGCGGGGCAGGCAGCCACCAGTTCCAGTCTCCGGCCAGCCGCAGCACGGCGGGCACCAGCGCCAGCCGGACCAGCGTGGCGTCCAGCAGCACCGCCGTCGCCAGCCCCAGGCCGATGCTCTTGGTCAGCACCACCCGGCCTGCAATAAAGGCCGCGAACACGATGAACATGATCAGCGCCGCCGAGGTGATGATGCGGGCTGTGCGCCCCAGCGCCTGCGCCACGGCTTCGTCGTTTTCCAGACCGCCCTGCACGCCCTCATGCACCCGTGAAATCAGGAAAATCTCGTAGTCCATGCTGAGACCGAACATCACGGTGAACAGCAGCAGCGGAAGCATGGCGTCCATCACGCCGCTGCCCGGCGGGAAGCCCAGCAGCGCGCCCAGCGGCCCGGTCTGCACGGCGGCCACCACGCCAGCGGCGGCGGCCACCGTCAGCCCGTTGAGCAGAATGCTCTTGACCGGCACCACCAGGCTGCGGAAAGCCAGCAGCAGCAGCACGAAGGTGGCCGCGAACACGCTGAGCATGACTCCGGGTAGGGCGCCCGTCACCGCCCGGCTGAACTCGCGCTCGCCCACCGGGGCGCCGCCCAGCAGAGGCCGGCCGCTCAGCCCAGGCGCCGGCCCAGCCTCCAGCGCGGCCCGCAGCTGCGGGTCCAACCGGTCTATCTCGGCCGCGTTCAGGTAGTGGTTGGGAATCACCGTGAAGCGCAGAAAGTCGCCGCTCTGCGAAAAGCTGCGCCGGTTTAGCTCGATGGCGGCGCCCAGGCCGTCCAGCCCGCTGCCCTGGGCGCCTGCCGCCTGCAAGTCTGCTGCGCTCAGAAAAGGGCTGATGACCGCCTGCACGCCGCCGACCGCCTGCACGCGCTCCACCGTCTGCCGGAAAGCTTCGGCGTCCCGCGCGGGGTCGTAGGGCCGGGCGAGTGGCAGCACCACCTCGAACTGCGAAAGCAGCCCGCCGGCGCCCAGCCCGCGCACATCTTCCAGGGCGTCGCGGCTCTCGATACCGGGCGACAGGCCCCAGGCCCCCCCGTAGCCGGTCTGAACCGCTCCCAGCGGCCAGGCCAGCAGCAGCAGAAATCCGGCCCCCAGCAGCGTCCAGTGCCAGGGCCGGCGCATCACGCTCCAGGCCCAGCGCTGCCAGCCCGGCGAGGGCTCGGCCAGGCGGCCGGGACGCAGCGCCCAGCGGCGCGGGCTGTTGACCCGCTCTCCCAGCAGCGTCAGCAGGGCCGGCAGCACCGTGACCGAGGCCAGCACTGTCATCAGCACGGTGAGCACCCCGCCCACGCCGATGCTCTGCACAAAGGCGATGGGCGGCACCAGCAGGCCCGCCATCGCAATCATGACCGTGGTGCCGCTCCACATCACCGAGCGCCCTGCCGTCAGGAGGGCCGTGTGGGCGGCGCCCGCGCTGCTCTGCCCACGCCCCAGCTCCTCGCGGAAGCGGCTGACCATCAGCAGGGCGTAGTCAATGCCCGCACCCAGGCCCAGCATGGTGACCACGCTCTGTGCAAAGGTCGCCACCTCCATCACCCCGGTCAGCAGGTACAGCAGCGCCATGCTGGCCGTGATGCTGACCACCCCGACCAGAATCGGCAGTCCGCTGGCCACCAGCGCCCCGAACACCAGCAGCAGCACGCCGGCAATCAGCGGAAGCGCGGTCAGCTCGCTGCGCTTGGTGTCGGCCTCGGCGTAGTGGGTAAAGTCGGCGGCAATCGCCTGCCCGCCGGTCACGCCGATGTCTACGCCTCGCTGCTGCTCGAAGCGGGCGCTGTACTCGCGGATGGCGGCCAGCGTCTGGTCCGCGCCCCCGTACAGCGGAATCTGCGCCACGACCAGCTCGGCGCCCTGAGAGGTGGCCGCACGGCTCAGGCCCACCTCCTGGCTTGACCGCACTGCCGACACGCCCGGCAGTTCCAGCAGCCCGGCGCGGTAGTCGGCGGCGGCCTGCTCAGTGGCCTGCGGGTCTGCCTGCGGCCCCGGCTTGAAGACCAGCAGCACCGGATTGAGCGCCTGCTCTGCGAATTCGCCGCGCAGCAGCTCCGTAACGCGGGTGCTTTCGGCGTTCGGCAGCTCGCCGATGCTGGCGCTCAGCCGGCCCGGAGCCTGCCAGGCCAGCGGCGCGGCCAGGGCCAGCAGTACGGCCCAGACGGTCAGAACCTGTTTCGGAGCGCGGGTGACCCAGTCGGCCAGTCGGTGCATGGCCGCAGTCTAAGGGGCTGGGCACGGAAAAGCAGGGCACGGAAAAGCGGGACACAGAAAAGCTGGGTGCAGAAAAAAGGAGCAGCTGGCCTTGGGAAGGTGCCGAACCAGGCGGGCTACGGACCGGGCACAACAACGCAAAAAAGAGGTGAGGCCGCCGGTGACCTGTCCTGGCTGCCGGCGGCCCCGCTGATGTCTGGGCGCTCTAGTCTGGGTGCTCTATTCGCCCAGGTACACGTAACGCACGGCCAGCAGCGCTGCGATGAAATACAGAATGGGGCTGACCTCGCGGCCCCGCCCGCTGAGCAGCTTCAGACCGCAGTAACTGATGACGCCGAAGCTGACCCCGTTGGCGATGGAAAAGGTCAGCGGCATGAACAGCAGCGTGAGGAACGCCGGCAGCGCCTCGGTGATGTCCTCCCAGTCGATGTGCTTGAGGCCTTCGAGCATCATCGCGCCTACCAGAATCAGTGCCGGGGCGGTGGCGGCGCCGGGAATGGCGGCGGCCAGCGGCCACAGGAAGGTGGCCAGCAGAAACAGCACGGCCACGGTCACGGCGGTCAGGCCGGTGCGCCCGCCTTCTTCAATGCCGCTGGCACTTTCTACAAAGGCGGTGGTGGTCGAGGTGCCCATAAACGCGCCGAACATGGCGGCCAGGCCGTCGCTGGCGAACAGGCGGCGGGCGCGCGGCATATCCTGGTCCTCACGCATGTAGCCAGCGCGCTGCGCCAGGCCGGTCAGGGTGCCGGTGGCGTCGAAGAAGTCCACGAAGAAAAAGGTAAAGATGACGCTCAGGGCGCCCAGGCTGAGCGCTCCGGCGATGTCCAGCTGACCGACCAGGTCGCTGGGCCAGACGGGCGCGCCGAAAATGCCCGCCACGCTGCCGGTAAAGCCCGGAAAGGACTGTAGCGCTCCGTCCGCGCCGCCGGCGTACACCTGCGCCCCGGTCACGATGGCCAGAATCGTGGTTGCCAGAATGCCCCACAGCACGGCGGCCGTGACCCGGCGGGCCATCAGCGCACCGGAGATGACCAGGCCGAACAGCGCCAGCCACACCGGCGCAGCCGTCAGGTGCCCCAGGCCCACCAGGGTGGCGTCGTTCGCCACCACGATGCCGGCATTCTTCAGGCCGATGAAGGCCAAAAAGGCCCCAATGCCGCCGGTAATCGCCAGCTTGAGCGACAGTGGAATGGCCTGCACGATGGCCTGCCGAGCGCCCATCATGCTGAGCAGCACGAACAGCACGCCCGAGATGAACACGGCGCCCAGCGCGGTCTGCCAGGGCAGGCCCATGCCCAGCACCACCGTGTAGGTGAAAAAGGCGTTCAGGCCCATGCCGGGAGCCTGCGCGAAGGGGTAGCGTGCCACCAGGCCCATCACCGCCGAGCCGAACGCTGCCGAAAGGGCGGTGACCATCAGGAGCTGCACGAAGGCGTTGGGCACATCTATCGCCGCCGAGAGAATCTGCGGGTTCACGAAGAGGATGTAGCTCATCGTGAGGAAGGTGGTCAGGCCGGCACGCAGTTCGCGCTGCACGGTGGTGCCCTGCTCGGTCAGCCCGAAGAAACGGTCCAGCCAGGGGCGCTGGGTAAAAGGAATATTGGTCATGGGTCTCCTTGGAGGGTGTTGGGCCAGGCCTCCACTGGCAGAGCGGGCCGGCGCGGGGGTCACGGTGAGAAGAGCCCCGAAAAGCCCGTGACCTGCCGGTATGACAGAAAAAAAACGGCGAAATCTGAAAAAAGGCCGGGAGCGGACGCACTCGGCCTTAAGCGAACCTCCATGTTTTAGCTCATCTTCGGCCTCTGTCTCTAGTGCGTGCCTGACCCGGAGACAGCTGTGCGGGTGACCGAGCAGTGGGCAAGCGGGCCGATCCCCGATTTTTCCCGCTGTGCTGGGCCGGCTCTGCGCCGCCCCGCCTGCCCTCTTGCGGCCCCCTGACGCTGCTGACGGAAAGCCCGCATGCGTGGGCTGAACTCTGTTTTAGAGCGCATTTACAGCGCAGAACGGCCCTAGACTGGGGCATGACCTCTTCTGCCGCTACGCAAGTTCTTGAATTCCTGACCCGCGAAGGCCCCAAGGCCCACTCCGCCGACGAGCTGGCCGCGCTGCTGAACCTGGACGGTGAAACCGTGCAGGCAGCCCTGCAAGAACTGCACGCTCAGGGGTCTGCAGCGCCTGAAGAAGTGAGTGGCTATGGCGGCAGCGAAACCGTCTGGCGGGCTTCGCAGGTCAACTGAGAGCCCGCGCCCACCAGCCAGGAGGAGGCCCGGTCAAGGGGGTTTCTTCCTGGCTGTGCCAGGTCTGCTGTATCGGGGACTGGCGCCGACTACACCGCAACCTGACTCAGTCGTCAGCGGACGCTGGACCGCAAGCCGGGCCGGCCGGGGCTGCCCTGTGCGCTGCCTCTTGCGGCGCGGCGCCCTGCTACGGTCCACGCCGTCCGGCCGTGAGCGAACAGCCGGGCGGATTTGCAGTCTCTGACGCCATGTCAGCGTCCGCAGACGTTAGGCTGAACCCATGAGCGCCCCTGACCCCCGCCGAGGGGTTCCTTTCGTCCCCTCACAGACCGCAGAGAGCCCGGAGGACCATTTCCTATTTCCGCGCCCGGTGCGTCCTTTTGCCATCGGTGCCGGGCTGGTTCTGACGGCCCTGGGCATCGCCGGAGCCATCTTGCCGCTGATGCCGGGCACCGGCTTTCTGGTGGCGGCCGCGTGGCTGTTCGCCCGTTCCAGCCCCCGCTTCGAGCGCTGGCTGCTGGGGCTGCCGGTGGTGGGTGGGCTGGTCCAGGACTTCCGCAGCGGCGCAGGGATGACTGCCCGCGCCAAGTGGCTGGCCTGCGCGTCCATCGCGGCGGCGGTGGGCCTCAGTGTGGGGCGTATTCCGATGCTGGCCGGTCAGGTGGCCTGGGTGCTGATAGGTGTGGTTGGCGTGTGGTACATCGCCCAGCGGGTGCCCACCAAGCGGGAAGACTGAGCGTGTAGAGGCGAAAGGCAGGCGCCGCCCGGTCTGGTGGGCGGCGCCTGCTGCTGTTCAGCGTCCTTTGTGCAGTGGATTATTCGGTCTTGGCACCCGCGTGCGAGCCACCCACCGACACGGCTTTGGTGTTCACGAACTCCAGAATGCCCTCGCGGCCCAGTTCACGCCCGAAACCGCTGGCCTTGACCCCTCCGAACGGCAGGCGCGGGTCCGACACCGACATGGAGTTGATGAAGGTGGCCCCGGCTTCCAGCCCCTCGATAAAGCGTTCCTGCTCGGCAGGGTCATTCGTCCAGGCGCTGCTGCTCAGGCCGAAGCGGGTGGCGTTGGCCAGGGTGATGGCCTGTTCGATGTCGTCCACCACGTACAGACTGGCGACCGGGCCGAAGGTTTCCTCGAACCACACGTTCATGTCGGGGGTCAGGCCGCCCAGCACGGTGGCGGGGTAGTGGTAGCCGCTGCCCCCTGCCGGCAGTTCGCCGCCCAGCAGCAGCTCGGCGCCTTTGCTGACGGCATCCTGCACCTGCTCATGCAGTTCGTCCCGAATCTGGGCGGTAGCCAGCGGGCCGATGTCGGTCTGGGGGTCCATCGGGTCGCCCAGCCGCAGCTCCCGCATGGCCGCCACGAAGCGGTCGCGGAACGGTTCGTACACGTCCCGGTGAACGATGAAGCGTTTGGCCGCGATGCAGCTCTGGCCGTTGTTGATGGTACGCGAGGTGACGGCGCTCTGCACGGCTTCGTCCAGGTCGGCGCTGGGCATCACGATAAAGGGGTCCGAGCCGCCCAGTTCCATCAGGGCGGGCTTCAGCACGTCGCCCGCCGTGCTGGACACGGCCCGCCCTGCGCCCTCCGACCCGGTCAGGCTGACCGCCTTCACGCGCTCATCGCGCAGCACCGCTTCCACGTCGCGGCTGCCGACCATCAGGGTCTGAAAGGCGCCCTGCGGCACCCCGGCGTCCCGGAAGATTTCCTCAATGGCCAGAGCGCAGCCGGGCACGTTGCTGGCGTGCTTGAGCAGCGCCGTGTTGCCGGCCATCAGGGTGGGGGCGGCAAAGCGGAACACCTGCCAGAAAGGAAAATTCCAGGGCATGACCGCCAGAATCACGCCCAGAGGCAAGTAGCGCACCTCGGCCCGCTCGGCGCCGGTCTCGGCGGGCTGCGGCGCCAGGAACCTCTGTGCGTGCTCGGCGTAGTAGCGGCAGACTTTGGCACACTTGAGCACCTCCTGGCGCGAGGCTTCCAGGGTCTTGCCCATCTCGTTGGTGGCCAGCTGGGCGAGGCTTTCTACCCGCTCTTCCAGCAGTTCGGCAGCGCGGTTCATCCAGCCGGCTCTTTCGGCAAAGGTGGTACGGCGGTAGGTGGTGAACGTCTCGTGGGCTTGGGCTATGGCAGCCTGGGTCTGCTCGGCGTTCAGGGTGGGGTAGTCACGGAGCTTTTCTCCGGTATGGGGGTTGGTGGCGGTCATGGTCATGTCCTCATGATAACGGCGGGGGCCGCCCCACCAGGGAAATTTCAGGGTCAGGCAAAGTGAGATTTTTGTTATCTTCGGGGCCTGACGGCGGCAGCCTACCTTCCAGCACGGGTCCAGACCCACATGGGCATTCGCTACCGCAGCGACCTGCTGGAACGGACGCCCGAGCTGCTGACCCTGCGGCTGACCCTGCGTGAGTTCAGCTGCTTTCCGCAGCCTGGCGACCGCCTGCATGTCCGGCTGGGCCAGGAGCAGCTGAGCGCCACCATCATGGATATCGAGCGCGGGGCTCCCGAGGACGACTGGGACCCGGCGGTGCAGCTGCGCCTGATTTGCCGGCTGGGCTGACTTGGGTGACCCCGCCTGCAAACGGGGCCGGTCGGCCGCTGGGTCAGCCTCGCCCGGGCAGTTTGAGGCTCAGCTGCGCTGCTGCGTAGTGTCTCAGGCCACGTCCGGCAACCACACCTCTACAATCAGGCCCCCCTGCGGAGCACTCCGCGCTGCGACGCACCCTCCATGTGCCTGCACGATGCTCCGGCTGATGCTCAGGCCCAGCCCACTGCTCAGGCCCAGCCCGCTGCCGGTCTGCCGCGAGGGGTCGGCGCGGTACAGTCGCTCGAAGAGGTGCGGCAGCTCCTGCGGCGATACGCCCGGCCCGGCGTCCTGCATCTGCGGGTCACGCCGCTTCCCTCTGCCCAGGCCCGCAGCGTGACCGCAGAGCCGGGAGCGTGGTTGAGCGCGTTGCCCAGCAGGTTGTCCAGCACCTGCCGCAGTCGGTCGGGGTCGGCGGTCACGTTCAGGTCGGCGGGCACGCAGCGGCAGCTCGCCGGCTTCGGCCTGGGCCAGCAGGCGCAGGTCGGCCACCAGCCGCGCCAGGCGGCCCGCTTGGTCGTTCAGCCGGGAAAGCCGGGCGGGTGTGGGCTGAAAGGTGCCGTCCAGCATGGCCTCCAGCTGCCCCCTGATCACGGTCAGGGGCGTGTTGAGGTTGTGGGCGATATCAGCAGTCAGCTGCCGCCCAGCCTGCTGCGTGTGCACCACCTCGGCGTGCATGGTCTCGAAGCTGCCCAGCAGGTCGCTCAGCTCGTCTTGCACCGGGCGGGGAGGCAGCGGGGTGGGTTCCTCGCCCCGGCCCAGCGCCGCGATGCCGCTGCGCAGCTGTGCCAGTGGGGCTGGGTGCGGCTGCCACTGCCTCATCTGGAGGCTAGTGTGGGGCAGCGCTGTTCAGAGCCTTTGCAGGAGATGTTCAGAACCTGTGTAGAGGCTGTCCGGAAAATCGCGGAGGTGCGCCTACTTCCGTGATTTTATGCGAGCAGCGCGAGTAGACACGGACTCGCCTGAGCCGCACACCTATTTTCCGAGTGACCTCTAGAGCAGCCAGCCCGGAAAAAGTAGGAAAAGTGCGCCGAAAGTCACACGCGAAAAGCCCCCGGGTTGGGGGGCCTTTCGCGCAGAAGCTGCTCGGGGAAAACTTACTTGGTCTCGACCAGTTGCAGGTTGCCGCTGCCACTATAGGCATGGACGGCCCAGCGGTAGGTACCGCTGCCGGCGCTGTAGGAGACGCTCTCGCTGCTGGTGCTGCCTTCGCTGCGGGCCACGGTGCTCCAGCTCCCTGTGCTGGCCTTTTTCTGCAGGTACAGGTCGAAATCGGTGCCGCTGGGGCCGGTCAGGTCGCCCCGGATGGTGCCGCCTGCGTAAGCGAAGCCGGTGGTGCTGGGCGCGTAGCTGGTCTGGCCGCTGGTCAGGGTGCCGGTATAGGTGGTCTGACCGGGTGTGGGGGTCGGGGCAGGGGCAGGCGTGGTGGGGCCGTCTGCGCCCACGCCACTTACGCTGCGAATCCAGTCCAGGTAGGCGTTCACGCGGGTATACACTCCGTAGCCACGGCACTCCTGTGGGCCGTAGCTCACGATCCCCAGGACGTAGGTGCTGCCTTCGTAGCTCTGGGCCAGCGGGCCGCCGGAGTCGCCGTTGCACGAGTCCTTTTGCTGGTACGACTCGCCGCAGATGGTGTTGGCAGGCGTGCGGCTGCCTCCGCAGCTGGTGGGGTTGGGCGTGATGGGAATGCTTACCTCGCGCAGGTCGTCGCTGGTGGACGCAGTTTCGGTAATGCCCCAGCCGCTCACCACGGCGAACTTGCCGGCCACGTCCAGCACGCTTTCTACCGCATTGTTGGGCAGGCGGACAGGCTGGGTGTAGCTGTCGAAGACGATGGGCCGACTCAGCCTGATCAGCGCGATGTCGTAGGCAGTGCCGCTGGAGCGGTAGCTGGGGTGCGTGTGCAGGCTGGCCGCCGGAATGCTCTGGCCCTGGGTGGAGCTGAGCTTGTTCAGGCCCACCCGCACGGTGGCGCTGGACGCCGAAGCGCCGCTCACGCAGTGCGCCGCTGTCAGAATCCACTGGTCGCTGATGATAGAGCCGCCGCACATGGAGCCGCCCACCCGAAGATAAGCCTGGTAGGGCCGCGCTCCACGGGCACTGATGACGCCGTTCACGATTTGCCCGCTCAGGTCGCCGCTGGGCGTGAACTGCGCCGTTAGGGTCGCAGCGTCATCCGGGGCCTCGGTGGGCGCTTCCGCCTTGGCGGGGCTGGCGCTGGGCGCAGCTGGTGCGGTGGGCACCGCAGGCGCATTTTGACAGGCCGACAGGGTCGCACCGGCGCCCACGGCAGCCGCCAGCAGAATAATTTTACGCATAGTCCCCCCCTCAGGAACTGCTCTCGGGATTAGATTTCCAGTGCTGGAGTGTGGCTGAACGCTGGCTTTCAGTGCAGCCAGGTTCATGAGAGCAGCTTTAGATTATGCAAGGCGATTATGAACAGCCGGCGGGTGTGGAAAGTGAGGCGGCTCTCACCGCCAGAAAGTGCCGAACTGCAAAAGGGTTTTGTGCTGCTGGCTAAGCGGACATCGCTGCAGGTCCGCTGTGTTGTGAGTCGCCCCGGCCTGCTGCCGCAAGGTTATGCTCCTTCCTCGGCCCATAGTGCCTGCATTTCTCCGCAGCGTTCCAGCAGGTCGGGCAGGGTGCCCTGGTCCAGCACCCGGCCTCCTTGCAGCACCACCACCCAGTCGGCGCGGCCCAGGGCGGCGCGGCGGTGCGACACCACCAAGCAGGTGGCGTCCAGTTCGCTGCCCAGCGCGTCCCACAGTGCGCTCTCGGTGCGGGCGTCCAGGGCGCTGCTTACGTCGTCGAACACCAGCAGGTCGGCGTCGCGGGCCAGCATCCGGGCCACCGCCGTGCGCTGCACCTGCCCGCCGCTCAGCTTCACGCCGCGTGCCCCCACTGGCGTGTCCAGGCCGCTGCCCAGCTGCGCCAGGTCGGTGTCCAGCTGCGCCAGCCGCACCGCCCGGTCCAGCCGCTCCGCGCCGCTGCCGCTCAGCACGTTCTCGCGCAGGGTGTCGGAGAACAGGCCCGGCAGCTGCGCCGTGTAACTCGAACGCGGCGGTACGAAAAAGCTGGCCGGGTCGTCTACTCGCTCGCCGTTCCACAGAATCTCGCCGCGCTGGTGCGGCAGCAGGCCCAGCAGGGCGCGCACCAGCGTGCTTTTGCCGCTGCCGATGCGCCCGGTGACCACCACGAACTGCCCCCGGCGCACCTTCAGATTCACGTCCTGCACGCCGCCGCTGCTTCCGCCCTGGGCTGCACCGTACTGAGCTGCACCATACTGGGCGGTCAGGCCGCGCACCTCCAGCTCGCGCAGTGGTTCGGCCAGCGCTGCCGGGGCCGAGAGGGCGGGCAGCTCGCCGCGCAGGCCCAGCGGCGCGTGGCGGGTGGGTTCCTCGGGCGGGGCGTCGGCCAGCAGGCGGTTCATCCGCTCAAAGGCCACGCCGGTGCGGCGGTGGGTGGCAATCCAGTCGCCAAAAAAGCCCAGCGTGCCGGTCAGCCGGGGCAGCAGCCCGATAAACAGCACGAAATCCGCCACCACCATCTGCCCGCCCAGCACCAGCCGCGCCCCCAGCAGCAGCACCAGCCCGGTGGCCACAAAGACCATATTGGTGTTCACGCCCCGAATCAGTTCGGTCAGCAGCACGTCTTTCAGCGCGGCGTCCTGCCGGGTCTGCCCCAGCACGTGCAGGTGCGCCACCATCTCCTCCTCGCGGCCGGCCAGCTTCACAGCCCCCACCGCGCCGAAGGTCTCCCCGATAAAGTCGGTCACGCGGGCGGTGGCTTCGCGCATGCGGCGGCGGTAGGTGCGGATGCGCGGCGAGAGGCGGCTGACCACCACAATCATCAGAAACAGCGGAGCCACCGTCACCAGCGTGAGCAGCGCGTCTACCCGCAGCATCAGGGCCACCGACACCAGCACGAACAGGGCCATACCGAAGCCGTCCACCCAGGCCTCGATGTAGGCGTTCACGTCCTCCACGTCGTCGCGGAAGCGGCTGACCGCCTCGGCAGGGGTGTCGGGCAGCGCCCGCGTGCCGCTGGCCGTGAGCAGGTAGTTCAGCAGGTTACGCCGCAGCAGTGCCCCGGCCGTGCCGATCAGCTCGATAAATTTCAGAAAGGCCGCGTAAAACAGCCCGAAGCGCAGCAGCCGCACCGCCGCAAATGCGCCCAGCATCAGCCAGACCGCGCTCATTCCGGCCCCGCCCAGCTCGGCGCCGGGGCTGGGCATGACCAGTTCCAGCCGCCGGAACAGCTCGCTGACCGTCCAGGCCATCGCCGCAGGCAGCAGATACACGCTGGCCCACAGCGCCATATTCATGAGAAACAGCGCCGGATTGTAAGCGATGATGCGCCGCGCCAGCGCGAAGGTCTGGCGGCCATCAACCCGGTAGGGGTGAGGGGGGTGGGAATGTACAGTCATGGGGGCCTCCGGGGTCATCAAGGTCTAAGGGGCTGAGCGTCTAAGCGTCTAAGGGGCTGATGGGCTGGCGGTCTGAGGACGAGCCAGGGGTCAGACCAGCAGCTCTTCCAGCAGGGCTTCGGCGCTTTGCTCGCGCACCCCTGCCGAGGCGCGCAGCAGCGCGGCGTACTGCGACTGCGGGTCGGCGGCCAACACTTCGCGGGGGCCGAATTCCAGCACCTCGCCGGCGCCCAGCACCAGAATCCGGTCGGCGCGGGCCACCGTTTCCAGCCGGTGGGCAATCACGATGGCGGTGCGCCCGCTGAGCAGCCGGGTCATGGCGGCCGTCAGGGTGGCCTCGGTGGCGGGGTCCAGGCGGCTGCTGGGTTCGTCCAGAATCACCACGGCCGGGTCGCGCAACAGCACGCGGGCGAAGGCCAGCAACTGCTGCTGCCCCGCGCTGAGGCTGCCGGTGGGCAGCGGGGTATGCACGCCGCGTTCCAGCCCGTCCAGCCAGGCACCCAGGCCCACCTCGTGCAGGGCGGCTTCCACCTGCCCATCGGTCACGCTGGGGTCGAAAAAGGTGAGATTGTCGCGCACGCTGGCCTGAAAGACCTGCACGTCCTGGCTGACCACCGCCACCCGCGCGCGCAGGCTGGGCAGGGCAATGTCGGTGGTGGGCACGCCGCCCAGCCGCAGTTCGCCGCCGGAGGGGTCGTACAGCCTGGCGACCAGCCGGGTCAGGGTGGTCTTGCCGCTGCCGGTGCGGCCCAGCAGACCCAGCGTCTGCCCGGCGGGCAGGGTGAACGACACGTCTTTGAGCACCCGTTCCGCGTCCGGCGCGTAGCGAAAATCCACCCGGTCGAAGGTCAGCTCCGGTGCCCCCGCAGGCAGCTGCTGCGTGCCGCTGGGCAGTTCCGAGCGCAGCGCCAGCAGCTCCCCGATGCGGCCCAGACTGGCCCCAGCCTTCTGCAGGTCCTGCAGCTGCTGGCTGAGCTGGTCAATCGGTTCTTCCACCATGCTCATGTACGAGTACAGCAAAAAAGCTGTGCCCAGCGTAATGGTGCCGGCCGCGTACAGGCCAGCCGCTGAGGCCAGAATCACCACGTACCCGGCTGCGAACAGTCCCATGCTCAGTTGCCAGACGGTGGCCCGCGCTTTCCACGAGGCCAGGAAACTGTGGAAGAACTCGCGCTGCACCTTCAAAAAGCCGCGCAGGTGGTGCTCCCCGGCTCCCAGGGCGCGCACGTCGTCCAGGCCGGCCAGCCGCTCCTCCACGTACCCGTACAGCTGCGCGCTGCTTTCGCGCTCGCGCCGGGTGGGCTCCACACCTACCCGGCGCACCCGGTTCATGGCCCACAGGGTCAGTGCCGCAAACAGTGTCACGCCCAGGCCAATCCAGGCGTTTACCCGCCAGAACATGACCAGTGCGCCCAGCAGCAGCAGCCCCGCGCCGAACACCCGTACCGCGAACTGCGAGAAGAAATTGCTCAGTGCGGTCACGTCGCCGTCGATGCGCTCAATCAGCTCGCCGGGGGTGCGCTCCTTGTGCTCGGCCATGTCCAGGCTCAGCAGGTGCCGGGTCAGCTCCACGCGCAGGCGGTTGGTGGCCTGCCAGCCCACCCGCGCTCCCAGGTAGCTGGCCGCAGCGTTCATCAGCTGCACAGCCACCGCGAAGGCGATGTAGGTAAGTGCCAGGCCCGTTAGCGTGTTCAGGTCGGCCTCCGCGCCCAGCCGGGCGGTGTCTACAAAGCGGGCCAGCAGCTGCGGCAGGTTCAGGTTCAGGGCGGTGGACCCCAGCAGCAGCGCGGCCAGGGCGGCCACCCACCACTTCAGCGGGGCCAGGTAGCCGCCCAGCACCGCCAGCGTGCGGGCCGAGTCGCCCGCTGGGGGCCGCTGGGCGGCGGGAAGTGAGCTTTCGGCGGTCATGCGCTCAGGCTACGGCGGCCCGGCTGCGCGGGGCATGGGCCAGATGGCGTAGTGGGGAAGGCACCTGTCCTTCAGATGGGTTCCAGCGCTGTCATCTCGGCCCGCCGGGTCTGAATGCGGCCTTCCAGTACCATGTACAGCCCCGCTGAGGCAAAGCCCAGGCCCGCCAGGACAACCCACATCGGCGCGGCTCCGGCCCGCTCCAGCAGCGCGGCGCCCAGCAGTGGAGCCAGCAACCCCGCCAGCCCCGCCATGCTGCCCACCAGCCCGATATACCGCCCGCGCTGCTCGGGTCGGCCCAGTTCGCTGATCACTGTCTTGGAAATCGAGTAGGCGACGATTTCGCCTACGGTCCAGACCACCACTGCCAGCATGTGCGCCCAGAGGGTGGCAGCAAAGGCGTGCCCCAAAAAGCCCAGGCCCAGCAGCGCCGCTCCGATAGGTTGCCAGCGCGGATGGTTGTCCCGGGCAATCAGGTGACCCAGTGGCAGGCCCAGCAGCACCACCAGCGCGCCATTGACTGCCAGCACCTGCCCGTACTGCGCCGCTGCATAGCCCGCTTCTGCGAACACCAGCGCCAGCAGCTTGTAGCCCTGATAGGTCAGCGAGTACAGCAGTGTGGCCAGGCAAAACTGCCACAGCAGCCGGTCACGGGGCAGCCCCAGGCCCCTTGCTGCAGCTCCCGCTGCGGGCGGGCGGCGCTCAGGCCGGGTGTTGGGAAAGCGCAGGGTCAGCAGCAGCGCATAGATGAACATGGCCGCCGCGTCCAGCCAGAACACCAGCCGAAACGACACCCCCGCCAGCCAGCCGCCCAGCACCGGCGCGACAGAAGCGCCCACATTGATGGCCCAGTACAGCAGGTTGTAGGCGCGGGTCCGCTGGGGCCCCTGGGTGAGCCCGGCCACGGCGCTGCTCACCGCAGGCTTGTACATGGACTGAAATAGCGCAAAGGCCAGCACCCCGCCGAACAGCTCCGCAAACGTGCGCGCCTGGGCCAGCAGCAACAGCATCAGCCCGCCGCCTGCCAGCGAAAGCCGCATGGTCACGGCAGTGCCGAAGCGGTCACTCAGCGCACCACCCAGCGGCTCGGACACAAAGCGGCCAATCCCCATCGCGCTGAGGATCAAGCCCACTTGCCCCAGGCTCAGGCCACGCTCCGCACTCAGATAAAAGCCCAGCAGCGGCACCACGAACTCGCCCACGCGGTTGATCAGGGTGCCGGCCCACACCACCCAGAAAGCCGGCGGGTAGGCGGCGTACAGCCGCCGCCAGGGCGTAAGGGCAGGTGTGGAAGTCACGCCGCCATCATGCGCCGGGCGGCCGGTGGAGGGAAGTGTTGTCTCTGTAGACGTTGCAGAACTTCCTGTTGCGGCTCAGGGTGCGGTCCGTGTGCCCCGCGCTACTCCGCGACCACAATCACATGCAGCGCACGCGGGCCGTGAACGCCTTCGACCCGGACCAACTCGATGTCGCTGGTGGCGCTGCCGCCGCTCAGCCAGGTCAGCGGCCGCCCGGCCCGCACCGCAGGGCCGAGCCGCTCCACCGCTCCACGCACCGTCTGCACAATCTGGTTTTCGCGGACCACGCACACATGCAGGTCGGGAATCAGGCTCAGCGCCCGGCGCCCCTGCCCCGCGCCGTGGTCCAGGCAGATGGTGCCGGTTTCGCTGACAGCCACGGCGCAGCCGGTCACCACCGCCTCGGCGCGGTCCAGCTGGGCGTGGCTCAGGCGTGGCTCGTCGCGCAGCTGCTCCAGTCCAGCGGGCAGCCAGTCCGCCGGAATGCCAGCGGGCACCAGCACGCGCTGAGCGCGGCCCAGCGCCGCGGCAATGGCCTGGGGCAACTCGGCCAGCGGAACGCGGGTGTAGTGGGCCCGGTAGTCCAGAATGCGGTCACGGAACTGCTCTTCACGTTCGGCGGCGCTCAGCGGCTGTGGGCGCGGGTAAGGGGGTTTTTCTACCGGCGCGGCTCCAGCAATAGCGCGGTTGATGACCGTGAGCATTTCTAGCCTGGCTTCGGCGTTGTGGGGATGAACGGACTTTGGGTGGCTCATGCGTGGTCCTCGCCTTCTTGGCCGTGCTGACCGGCTGGAGTGTGGCCGCCTTCCTGCACATTTGCAGGCGGGCCCCCGCGGCTCTGGGCGTCCTGAACGATGTCGGGCGGGCCAGCCTGTGTGCTAGCGCCTACGGTGCGGGAGACCTCACGCTGTTTCCACCACTCGCGGAAGCCTTCACGGGGCAGCGCAGGCAGGTCGCGTACCTCGGTCCACCCGGCCAGCATGCCGGGCAGCCAGCTGATTTCGCCCTGCCGGACCAGCGGGCCCTGGCCCAGGCGGGCCAGCCGCAGCGCGCCTTCCCAGCGCCAGCCTTCGCTCATCGCTACGCGGGCCGCGCCCATCGCCAGGCTTTCGGCATTTGGGCCCTTGTGCGCGTTGCCCTCATTACGCAGATAAATCAGCACCTGCGGAATATTGATTTCGACTGGGCACACCTCATAGCAAGCGCCGCACAGGCTGGACGCAAACGGCAGGCTGTTGGCGTTCTTGTCGTGCATGCCCAGCAGCTGCGGCGTCAGGATAGACCCGATGGGGCCGGGGTAAACACTGCCGTACGCGTGCCCGCCCGCCCGCTCGTACACCGGACAGACATTCAGGCACGCCGAGCAGCGAATGCAGCGCAGGGTCTGGCGACCAAACTCGTCGGCCAGGACGTGGGTGCGGCCATTGTCCAGCAGAATCAGGTGGAATTCCTGCGGGCCGTCGCCCTCGGTCACGCCGCTCCAAAACGAGTTGTAGGGATTCATCCGCTCAGCCGTCGAGGAGCGCGGCAGCGTCTCCATGAACACGGCGATGTCTTCCCAGGTGTCCAGCACCTTTTCTATCCCCATGATGCTGACCAGCACTTCGGGCAGCGTCAGGCACATGCGGCCATTGCCTTCTGATTCCACCACGCACACGGTGCCGGTTTCGGCCACAGCGAAGTTGGCCCCCGACACGGCCATGCGGGTGGTCAGGAACTTGTGGCGCAGGTAGCGGCGGGCGGCGGCGGCCAGGTCCTGGGGGTTGTCGCTCAGCCCACCCTCGCCGGGCAGCTCCGCATTGAACAGCGCCTGAATCTCGGCGCGGTTGCGGTGAATGGCAGGCACCAGGATGTGGCTGGGCGTATCGTGCGACAGCTGCACAATCAGCTCGGCCAGGTCGGTTTCGATGGCATGGATACCGTGCTCCTCCAGCGCCTGATTCAGCTCGATTTCGTCGCTGGTGATGCTCTTGACCTTGATCAGCTCGCGCTCGCCGTGTGCCAGGGCGATGCGTGCCACGATTTCACGGGCCTCGGCAGCGTCGCGTGCCCAGTGGACCTGGCCGCCGCGTGCCTGCACATTGCGTTCCAGTTCCAGCAGCCGGTCCGACAGGTTGACCAGGCTGTCATCTTTGGTGGCTGCGCCGAGCTGCCGCAGCTGCTCCCAGTAGGGCAACTCGGCCACCACGGCGGCCCGCTTGGCGCGGATGGTGTGGGTCACCTTGCGCAGATTGGCCCGCAGCTGCGGCTGATTTACCGAAGCTTCGGCGGCTTTGGGAAAGGGCGCTTTGGGGTGCAGTCCACTCATGCAAAGACCTCCTCTTCGGTGCTGGCCAGAATCTCGGCCAGGTGAACGGTGCGGACACCTGAGCGCAGGCGGTGCAGCCCACCGCCGATATGCAGCAAGCAGGAGTTGTCGCCCGCCGTGCAGGCTTCGGCTCCGGTGTCCTGAATATGGCGGGTCTTGTCGGCCAGCATGGCCGCGCTCACATCGGCGTTCTTGACAGCAAAGGTGCCGCCAAAGCCGCAGCATTCCTCGGCCCCTTCCAGCTCCAGCAGGGTCATGCCGCGCACATTTCGCAGCAGTTGCAGGGGCCGGTCGCCCACGTGCAGCATCCGGGCCGCGTGGCAGGTGGGGTGGTAGGTCACGCGGTGCGGGTAGTACGCCCCAACGTCGGTCACGCCGAGCCGGTCTACCAGAAACTCGCTCAGCTCAAAGACCCGGCTTTCGAGGGCCTGCACGCCGCGCAGTAGCTCGTCGTCGCCTGCCCACTGGGCAGCTTGCGGGTACAGTTCGCGCACCATCGCCGCGCATGACCCGCTGGGCATCACCACAGCTTCGGCGTCCCGGTACTCGCGCACGAACTTGCGGGCCAGCACCAGCGCGTCCTCGCGGTAGCCGGTGTTCATGTGCATCTGCCCGCAGCAGGTCTGACAGGGGTTGAAGCGCACTTCACAGCCCAGGCGCTCCAGCAGCCGCACGGTGGCCTGTCCGGTGCGGGGAAACATGGCGTCGTTCACGCAGGTCAGGTAAAGGTCTACTTTCATGGCTCGGCTCCTTGTGGGTTCTTTGGGTTCTTGTCTGGGTGGGGTGCGGGAGGAGAATGGCGCGGGGGGCCTGGAGTGGCCCCGGTTTTCCCGCGCTGCATGCATTCGGCACGCGCTCAGATATGGCCTTGTGCGGCCACTCTAGGCGTTTAGGGGAGTGGAATCATGCCCGGTACCACATAGGCCTGGAGATAAGTGATCAGCATAATGACGGCCAGAAAGCCCAGGCTCTTGCGAACCGTGAAGCGGAACAGGTCGCTTTCCTTGCCGACCAGGCCCACGGCAGCTGTCGCCACGGCAATGCTCTGGGGGCTGATCATCTTGCCGGTCACGCCGCCGGTGGTATTGGCCGCCACCATCAGGGCCGGGTTGACCCCAATCTGCTGCGCGGTCACGTACTGAAGGTTGGAAAACAGCGCGTTGGAACTGGTGTCCGAGCCGGTCAGGAACACGCCCAGCCAGCCCAGCACCGGGCTGAACAGCGGGAACAGCTGCCCGGTCTGTGCCAGGGCCAGGGCCAGCGTGGCGCTCTGCCCCGAGTAGTTGGCGATATAGGCAAACCCCAGCACCAGCATGATGCTCAGGATAGGCAAGAACAGTTCGCGCACGGTTTCGGTAAAAGTCTGCACGCCCTGCCTCACGCCCATGCCCAGCACCGCCATGCTCGCCAGCGCTGCCAGAAAGATAGAAGTGCCGGTGGCCGAAATCAGGTCCAGCTTGTAGGTGGCGGCGTAGGGGGTCGGTTCGGCCACGATAGGCGCTACCTTCAGAATCTCGTTGTGTACGCCGGGCACGTCCCAGTGCAGCACGGTTCCTGCCAGTGCGCCGCCAGTCTTGGCATCGAACAGCGCCTTGAAGGCGGGCAGGGTCCACACAATCACGAACAGGGTCAGCAGCAAGAAGGGCGACCAGGCTTTGATCACGCGGCCCGTGGTCAGCGGTTCGCTCGCTGCTGGGGCCTGGGGTGCGCCCACTTCTTCGCCTACGCCAGCAGTCGCGGCGGCCACGTCATCGGGCACCGGCTGCACCTCGCTCGGCTGCCAGAACTTCAGGAATCCGGCGGTGGCGACCAGACTGACCAGCGCCGAGGTGATGTCGGGCAGCTGCGGCCCCAGGTAGTTGGAAGTCAGGAACTGCGTCAGCGCAAAGCTGAAGCCAGCCACCAGCAGCGCGGGCCAGGTCTGGCGTACGCCTTTGAGGCCGTCCATCACGAACACCATAAAAAACGGCACAAACAGCGCCAGCAGGGGCAGTTGCCGCCCGGCGATCTGCCCGATGATGTGCGGGTCTATTCCAGTCAGGTTGCCCGCCACCGTGATGGGAATCCCCAGTGCTCCAAAAGCCACCGGAGCTGTATTGGCAATCAGGCACAGGCCAGCGGCGTACAGCGGATTCAGGCCCAGGCCCACCAGTAGCGCCGCCGTGATGGCTACCGGCGCGCCGAAGCCCGCTGCCCCTTCCAGAAACGCCCCGAAGCAAAAACCAATCAGCACCACCAGCAGCCGCTGGTCGTGGGTGATGCTCAGCACCGACTCACGGATAACAGCAAACTGCCCGGTCTTGACGGCAATCTTGTATAGAAAAACGGCAGTCAAGATGATCCAGCTGATGGGCCATAGGCCGTAGCCGAAGCCGTACAGGGTCGCCATCACAGCTTTGGCGATGGGCACGCCGTAGCCGAACACGGCGACCAAAAAGGCCAGCAGCACGGTGATGGCTCCAGCCACGTAGCCCTTGAGCCGCAGGCCCACCAGGGCCACAAAGAAGAAGACAACCGGAATCAGCGCGGCGGCAGTGGACAGCCACAGGTTCCCTCCGATTGGCGCATAGTTCTGGGTCCAGAGCTGAGCGGTTTCCATAAGTCCCTCCATACAGCGTTGGCTGGCCCGCACAGGCCAGACGCGGCTGCCCTTTTCTGTTGTCAGATGCCAGAAAGTTTAGAGATAAGGTGTTCTAAATGTCAACTGTTCTGAACAATAGAACTCCGGGCTTCCGGTGCGTAGGCGGTTATGCCGTCAGGCAGCCATTTCAAATCCTTCCCGCATTCGTGTAGAACCTGGAGAATCATGCCCCGCACCCGAGCCCAGCACGCCGCCCCAAGTCAGAAGTCACCCAGTCAGAAGGTATCCAGTCAGCAGCTGCCCAGTCAGAAAGTGTCCGGCCAAAGGATGAAGGCCCAAATTCAGCCGCTCAAGCGCCAGCCTTCAGTGGGGGCCAGCATTGCTGCACAGTTGCAGACTCTGATTCAAAGTGGCGCGTACAAACCTGGTGAGCGGCTGCCAGGGCAACGTCAGCTGGCCGAGCAGTTCGGGGCCAGTCTGGCTGGGGTCCGCGAGGCCCTCAGCGTGCTCTCGGCGGCTGGGTTGGTGGAAGCCCGGCCAGGACGCGGAACGCTGGTGCGCTCGGTGGGGGACGGCGAGCCCACCTTTGACGGCTGGCTAGGTGCGGTGGGCGACGCCAGCGAGTTGGCCGAGCTGATCGAGGCCCGCCGATTGCTGGAAGCTTTTACGCTGCGGGAAGCGGCGCGGCGAATCACGCCCGAGGGGGCTGCTGAGCTGTCCGCCGCGCTCGAAGACCTCCGGGCGGCACTCGGCGATCCCGAAGCCTACGTGCAGGCCGATATGCAGTTTCACCTGTGCCTGGCGCGGCTGGCTGGGAACCGGGTCATCCTCCGGCTGATGCAGGCCATCCAGGCCCCGCTGACCGAGCAGCTGCGCAGCTCCATCTCTCACCTTAGCGAGCGTGGCGCACTGGCCGAGAACTTTGCCACCCATGAGCGGCTCTATCTCAGTGTGGCAGCCAGTGACCCGCAGCAGGCGCAAGCGGCCTTTGACGATATGCTGCGCGGCGCACTGGCCGCCTTTGAAGAACTGGCAGCCCGCTGAGCGCACAGCCTGCCTATACTCCTTGCCATGACGCCTGTGCCGGCCTTTCTCAGCGACGATTTCCTGAATCAGCTGCTCCAGCACCACCGCGAAGGCGGGCGCTATCCGCCCAGTGAGTGGGTGGTGGGCTGGGCCGAAGAGCTGCTGTACACGCTGTTTCCTGAGCAGACTGGGCGCTGCATCGGGA
Organism: Deinococcus proteolyticus MRP; assembly: GCF_000190555.1. Classification (GTDB taxonomy): domain Bacteria; phylum Deinococcota; class Deinococci; order Deinococcales; family Deinococcaceae; genus Deinococcus; species Deinococcus proteolyticus. Next base: position 260,007 of record NC_015169.1, on the reverse strand, counting down.
ACGCGGACTGCCTGCGAGCTGAGCTGATTCGCCTGGAAGCGGGACTGGCCCGCACCCTGACCCCGCTGGGAGCCGAGCTGCCTGACGGCGCCCATCCCCTGGCGGCGCAGTTCATGGCCGGGGTGCCGCAGCTCTATGGCCTGCTGGTTGCTGACGCCCATGCCATGTGGGAAGGCGACCCGGCGGCCCGCAGTCACTACGAGGTCATCCGGGCCTATCCGGGCTTTTACGCGGTGGCGCTGTACCGTATGGCACACCGGCTGCACCGCCTGGGCGTGCCGCTGCTGCCCCGGCTGCTCACCGAGCGGGCGCACAGCCGCACCGGAATAGATATTCACCCCGGCGCCGAAATCGGCGAGAGGTTCTGCATAGACCACGGCACCGGCATCGTCGTGGGTGAAACCGCCCACATTGGCAATGGGGTCAAGCTGTATCAGGGCGTGACCCTGGGGGCGCTGAGTGTCGAAAAAGAACTGGCCGGCACCAAGCGTCACCCTACCATTGAGGACGGCGTGGTGATTTACGCCGGAGCGACCATCCTGGGCGGGCAAACGGTGATTGGAGCCGGCAGCGTGATCGGCGGCAATGTCTGGATTACCCGCAGCATTCCGGCCGGGGCCAAGGTGTACTACCGGGGCGAGCTGGACGTGCGCACGGGCTGAGGTGGGTGCCAGGGGCCAGCACGTCCGAGCTTGCATTTGCCCCGGCTGCCCCCGCTCTACACTGCACCCCATGACTGCTTCTACGCCCGCTTCCGCCCTGCACGCTTCCGCCCTGGACCTGATCGGCAACACGCCGCTGGTGCGGCTGCACAGCCTCAGCACCGATCTGGTGGACGTTTACGGCAAGCTGGAAGGCCAGAACCCCGGCGGCAGTGTCAAGGACCGCGCGGCCCGCGCCATGATCGAGGGGGTGCTGCAGCGCGGCGAGCTGGCCCCTGGCACCCGCCTGATCGAAGCCACCAGCGGCAACACCGGCATCGCGCTCGCCATGCTGGCGCGGCTGCACGGCCTGGATATCGAACTGGTCATGCCTGAGAACTCCACCGCCGAGCGTGTGCAGACCATGCGCGCCTACGGAGCCACCGTCACCCTGACGCCCGCTGCTGGGGGCATGGAAGCCGCCATCGACCACATGCGTGCCGAGGTGGACGCGGGCCGCGCCCAGATGCTCAACCAGTTCGGCAACCCCGACAACCCCCGCGCCCACTTCGAAACCACCGGCCCCGAAATCTGGCGCGACACGGCGGGGCAGGTCACCCATTTCGTGTCCAGCATGGGCACCACCGGCACCATCATGGGGGTGTCGCGCTACCTCAAGGAGCAGAGCGCGGCCGTGCAGATTGTCGGGGTGCAGCCCACCGAAGGCTCCAGCATTCCCGGTATCCGCCGCTGGCCCGAAGCTTACCTGCCCGCCAACTACGAGCCGGAGCGTGTAGACCGCGTTATCGACGTGAGTGAGGCCGACGCCCGCACCATGACCCGCGCCCTGGCCCGTGACGAAGCGGTGTTTGCCGGCATGAGCAGCGGTGGAGCCGCCCACGCCGCCGCGCAGCTGGCCCGCGAGCTGACCGCCGCCGGTGAGCGTGGGCTGATCGTGACCATCGTGTGTGACCGGGGTGACCGCTACCTGTCGTCCGACCTGTTCGCCTGAAGCCCGCGGCCGCTGGCCCGCTATCATGGCCCGCGTGATTGTCGCCGTGGGCCACGACCTGATTGAGCTGGAGCGCATCCGTGGGCTGCTGCGGCGCGAGCCTCAGCGTTACCGCCGGCTCTTTACCCCCGCCGAGCTGGACTACGCCCACGCCCAGCGCGACCCGGTTCCCTCGCTGGCGGCCCGGTTCGCGGCTAAGGAAGCTTTTCAGAAGGTCTGGCCGCGTCCGTTCGGCTGGCAGGAGGTCTGGGTGGAGCGTGCCCCCACCCCCGGTGGCCCGTTCGAGCGGGCCGCTCCCCGGCTGCACTTCGCCCCGCACATTGCCGCCGAGATGGCGCAGCGGGGCTGGCGGGCACATCTCAGCCTGACCCACAGCCGCGAGCACGCTTCGGCAGTGGTGGTGCTGGAGCAGGGTTCTCCTTACGGCTGAAAGCTGGGCAGCGCGGCGGCCTGATGTTGTGGCCGCCAGAAGAGCAGACGGCCTGTCGGACCGACTGGAGGGCGGTCACGGCCGAGTCTGCCAGCAGATACTGCCACGGCCCGTAACAGTTGCTCTGCCCACTCGAAAAGGTCTAAGTTGACGGTAGACCCAGCGGGTCATTTGTCACGAAGTATGGCTGGATGCGCTTTCTACAGTTCGCCGGCCTTCCCTTTAACCCCCCCGAGGAGAGAACCCGATGGATCAAGCAAAATCGGCGGCTTGGAAAGCCGTGGCGGCCCTGGCCGCGCTGTTTCTGATTGGAACGGCGCTGCTGCTGGGCTTCGCCCGCACCACTCCAGCCCAGGAAAATACCCGTGCAGCCCAGGCGGCTGGAGTTCAGAAGGGCGAAGGCGCTGGCCAGAGTGCCGGCTCAAAAGGCACCGGCTCCCAGAGCACCGGCTCCGGCAGTGAAACGGCGTCTGGCGGCGCAGCGAGCGGCGCGGCCGGCGAAGGCGATTCCACCCAGCCGCCCACCAGCCAGGGCCAGGTACAGGCCGAGGGCGAAGACGGTGCCCTGGCCGGCGGCACCAGCGTCACGGACGAGGAAAAGAACGCGGCGCCCACCGTCCACCCCGCTTTTGACGTGGAAACCGGCGCCGAGCTGTACGCGGCGGCTTGCCAGAGCTGCCACATGCCCGGCGGCACCGGGGCCGACGGCGGCGCAGGCACCAAGAACTACCCTGCGCTGGCCGGCAACCAGAACCTGCAAGCGGCCGTCTATCCCGCGACCTTCATCCTGAACGGCGCCGGCGCGATGCCTTCTTTTGCCGATCAGCTGACCGACGAGCAGGTGGCCGCGATTATCAATTATCTGCGCCACGACCTGAACAAATTCGAGGGCGATACCGCTGCCAGCGAGATTGCACCGCTGCGCAAGGGCGCCCGTTCCACCGAGCTGGGAGATGATGCCGGATGAGTAAGACGATCAAAGGCGGACTGAGCCGCCGCCGCTTTATCGAGATGATGGGAGCCGTCGGGGGCAGCGCCGCCGCTTACCACGCCATGACTTCGCTGGGCTTCGCGCAGGCCAGCACCAACGCCGTGCCCCAGTTGCAGGGCAGCGGTCAGGGCAAGAGTGTGCTGATTCTGGGCGCCGGCCTGGCCGGGATGTCCTCGGCATTCGAGCTGAGCAAGATCGGCTACGACGTGCGGATTCTGGAATTCAACGACCGCGCCGGCGGCCGCTGCTGGACCCTGCGCGGCGGCGACACCTTTACTGAACTGGGCGGCGAAACCCAGCAGGTGAAGTTCCAGGAAGGCAACTACTTCAACCCCGGCCCCTGGCGCATTCCCTATCACCACCACACCTACATGCACTACGCCCGGCAGTTCGGCGTCAAGCTGGAGCCCTTTATTCAGGTGAACGAGAACGCCTACATTCACCGCTCCGGCCCCGGCAAGAAGTACCGCATCCGCGAAGTGCGCTCCGATTTTTACGGCAACGTGGCCGAGCTGCTCAGCAAGGCCGTCAATGCCGGTGCCCTGAAAGAAGACCTGACCGGCGACGATCAGGACGCCATGATCGAGGCGCTCAGCCAGTGGGGTGCCCTGGACGACAGTGCCCGCTACGTGAAGGGCATGGTCTCCAGCTACCACCGTGGTTACGCTGTGGATCCCGGCGACCGCACCGACCCCGGTCCCGGCCAGCCTTCCGACCTGATTCCCCGCGAGGAGCTGCTGAAAGACGGCTACTGGCAGAACATCATCGACGGGCTGGTGTACGAGCACCAGCAGGCCATTTTCCAGCCGGTCGGCGGCATGGACCAGATGGCGCGCGCCTTCGAGGAACGCACCCGCGACATGATCACCTACCAGGCCCGCGTGACCGGCCTGACCGTGACCGACAGTGGCGTGACGGCGACCTATCAGGATGCCGGCGGTGCCGAGCAGCAGGTACAGGCCGACTACTGCATCTGCACCATTCCGCTGTCCGTGCTGTCGCAGATCAACCTGCAGGCCGACCCGGAACTGGTCAAAGCCACCAAGGAAATCGCCTACGCGGCCAGCTTCAAGGCCGGGCTGGAGTCCCGCCGCTTCTGGGAAACCGAGGAGCACATCTACGGCGGCGTGACCTACACCGACCTGCCCATTGCCGTGACCAGCTACCCTTCGACCGGGCAGAACCTGGCCGAAACCGGCGTATTGCTGGCCGCCTACCAGTTCGGTCCCAACGCCCTGAAGTACAGCGGCATGACCCCAGACCAGCGCCTCAAGGAAGTGCGTTCTCAGTATGCCCAGATTCACCCGCAGATTGAAAAGGACTTTATCAGCGGCGTGAGCGTGGGCTGGCACCGTGTGCCCTGGTCGCTGGGCTGCTACGCTCCCTACAGCGATGAGCAGCGCAAAGGAGCCTACGAGGTTCTCAGCCGCCGCCACGGTCCGCTGATGCTGGCCGGCGAGCACATCAGCTACTGGAACGGTTGGCAGGAAGGGGCCCTGCTCTCGGCTATGAGTGCTGTCAAAGAAATCCACGGCGCCGCTCAGGCCAGCTAAATCCAGGCCAGGTCTGCCTGGCGGAGGCCATGACATAGGGGGTGGAGGGCGAAGGATACTGCCTTCCAACCCCTGTCTATTTGCTCCTGCCACCTCCGTGGGGCAGGCTAGCTTAATTCAGTGCCCTCCTGAATAGGAGAAAGCAAGAAGAGGCGGCTCCTCCTAAGGGAAGCCGCTTCTTCTTGCTGCAGCGCTCAGAGGTTACTGCACGGTCAGGGTAAAGGAACCGCTACCGGAGTAAGCGTAGACTTCGTAGCGGTAGGTGCCGCTGGTCACGCTGGTGCTGATGCGCTCGCTGGAGCCGGTGCTTTCGCTGCTTGCCACATCCACCCAGCTGCTGCCGTTCCAACGCTGCAGGAACAGGTCAAAGTCGGTGCCGCTGGGACCGGTCAGCTGCAGGGTGATGGTGCCGCTGCGGGCTTCACCGCTGGCGCTGGGAGCATACAGCGAGTTGCCCTGGCTGACGGTGCCGGTGAAGGTACGCTCACCGGGGGCCGGCGTAGGCGTAGGAGTGGGCGTGGGGGTGGTGCCGGTGCCTGCCAAGGTGTAGAGGAGGCGGTTGGGGCTGCCGTTGAGGCCGGTCAGCTGCCCGGTGGTGGCGTTGGCGTTCAGGGTGCTGGCCACCTGGGCAGGGGTGTAGCTGGGGTTGGTGGACAGTACCAGGGCAGCGCCGCCGGCCACGTGCGGAGAAGCCATCGAGGTTCCGCTGATGGTGTTGGTGGCGGAGTTGCCGGTGTACCAGGCGCTGGTGATGTCGCTGCCCGGAGCGTTGATGTCCACGCAGGAGCCGTAGTTCGAGAACGAGCTACGGGCGTCGCTGCGGGTGGTGGCGCCCACGGTGATCGCCAGCGGAGCGCGGGCGGGGCTCACGTTGCAGGCGTTCTGGTTTTCGTTGCCGGCCGCCACAACCATGGTCAGGCCGCGGTTCACGGCGCCGCTCACGGCGTCGTCGGTGGCCTGGCTGGCGCCGCCGCCCAGGCTCATGTTCGCCACGGCCGGGCCGGAGCGGTTGCTGGCGGCCCAGTTGATTCCGGCAATGACGCCGGAGTTGCTGCCCGAGCCGTCACAGCCCAGCACCTTTACAGCGACCAGGCGGGTGGCCTTGGCGACGCCGTAAGTGCTGCCGCCCACGGTGCCGGCCACGTGGGTGCCGTGACCGTTACAGTCGGTGTTGCGGCCGTCGCCGGTCTGGTTGGTGCCCCAGACGGCCCGTCCACCGAAGTCGTTGTGGGTGGTCAGGATGCCGGTGTCGATGATGTAGGAGGTCACGTTGCTGGCGTTGGTGTTGTAGACGTAGGTGCCGTTGAGGGGCAGGGTGCGCTGGTCCACACGGTCCAGGCCCCAGGTGGCGCCGCTCTGGGTGGCGTTGGCACGCATGACCTGGTCCTGTTCGATGTACTTCACGCGGGGATCGGCGCGCAGAATCTGCAGGTTTTCAGCGCTGAGCTGGGCGGCGAAGCCTTCGAGCGCCTGGCCGTAGATGTACTGCATGGTGACGCCCTGGGGCTGCAGGCCGAAGGCCTGAATCAGGCTGCTCTCGCTCTGGGCGCTCAGGTCACTGCCCAGGGCACCCTCGCTCAGCACCACGATGTACTGGCCGTCAATCACGTTCTTCTGGTCCACTTCAATCAGGGGAGCCAGTTCGCCGGCGCTGCGGGCACGCTCGGGGTTGGGCACCTGGGTCAGGCCCTGACCGGCTTCGGGAGCGGGCGCTGCGGGGGTGCTGGGAGCACTGGGGGCGTTACCGCAGGAGGCCAGCAGCAGGCCCAGACCAAGGGCGACAAAAGTCGTCTTTTTCATATTCTTACCTCTTTCAGAAACGGCAGCAGAGAACACAGACCTTCCCAAATCTGTTGCGGTCCCCGTGACCACAGGTTGAACTGTCCGTTTCGGCCCACACCCTAAGCTTTAATAAAAACGCTAAAAGTGACTCATCCTGCAAAGGTGGCCTTATCAAATGAATTCTCCTGTCCGGGTGGGCTTTTCAAGCTGAGCCTTCGGAGGACTTTCGGGTGTTGATTGATAGAAAAAGCCTGGGAGCCACCGCCTCTGAGAGCAAAGTTCAGCGGAGGCTCAGAGATTTCGGTGAGAGGCAAGTGAAGCAGGGCGGTGACTTACGGAGGCTGTCCAGCTGTGCCTGGGCGAGAGCACGCCCATGTCAATCATTGCCGAGTCATCAACAGCACCGCGTGTCGTTTGCGTTCTTGAACAGGTCTCTCACAGCGGGAGCAAGGAAGCCCCGACATCTGGCAGGTCTGCAGTGGTCATTTTCTGCTTCCACTTTTCGGCACTGTACTTTTCAGCACTATGCAGGAACAACTCCCTCCAGCTGGCAAACAGGGCCGCAGGACACGGGGAGGGGGTCAGCAGTCTGCCGCCACAGACCGTTTCGCCTGCATTTCGGCGGGGTTCTGGAGTTGGCATGGCTCTGGAGTCTCAGTCAATCCTAGCCTCTCAGTGGCTGTCCGGCCCGGCCAACCCACCAGGAGTAGGCGGCCAGTCCCAGGACAACGGTCAGCAGACCCAGCCAGAACTGTCCACTCAGACCGGCGACGAGGTAAGCCAGCAGCGTGATGGCCCCGCCCACCAGGGCGTAGGGCAGCTGGCTGACCACGTGGTCGCTATGATGGCAGCCGGCCCCGGCCGACGATAGGATGGTGGTGTCGGAAATGGGCGAGCAGTGGTCTCCCATCACGGAGCCGGCCAGCACGGCGGCCAGGCCGGTAATCAGCAGTTCCGGGGCGGCGGTGCCCAGCAGGCCGCCAGTAATCGGCAGCAGCAGCCCAAAGGTGCCCCACGAGGTGCCAGTGGCGAAGGCCATGGCCGCTGCCAGGCTGAACAGCAGCGCCGGCAGGATGGCCGCTGGCAACGACGCCTGCACCAGCCCCGCCAGATAGTCGCCGGTACCCAGCTGACCAATCAGGTCGGTGGTCATCCAGGCCAGGACCAGCACCACGACGGCCGGGAACATGGCCCGCAGGCCTTCCAGCATGCCCTGGGCCAGGCTGCCGGCCGCCAGAGCGCCGCGCCGCCAGTGGCCCAGCCAGCGCAGCAGGGCGGTCAGCACGCCCAGCACGCCGCCCCACAGCAGCGAACCGGCCACGTCGGTGTATTCCAGCATTTGCAGCAGTGTGGCTGCCTGGCCGGTCTCTGCGCGGTAGGCGGCCGCGCCGCTCCAGAACATGGCGCCTACCGTGGCCAACGTCAGTACCCCGATAGGCCACAGCAGGTCGCCGGTGCGGCCCGAGCCGGATACCGGCAGCGCCGCCGAAAGTTCGCCCGGGGCCGCGCCGCTTGTCACACTGCCGGCTGGCAGCTCGCCGCGTGCTTCGGCCTCGTAGCGCTGCATCGCGCCGAAGTCACGCCCGGTCCAGACCGTGACAGCGACCAGGCCCAGCGCTGCCCAGACGTAAAAGTTCTGCGGAATGGTCTGCAGGAAGGTGCCCAGTGCTCCCTGACCACTGCCGGCCAAGCCTTCTGCAGTCAGCACGCCGCCGATCAGCGCGATGATGTACGCGCCCCAGCTGGAGATGGGTGAGACCACGCACACCGGCGCGGCGGTGGAGTCAATCAGGTAGGCCAGCTTGGCGCGCGAAATCTGGTGGCGGTCGGTCACAGGCCGGGCCACCTGACCTACCACCAGGGCGTTGAAATAGTCGTCGATAAAGATGGCGACGCCCAGTACGGCGGCCAGCGCGCCGGCTGCCCGGCGTGAGCGGACGCGGCGCAGCGCCCACTCACCGAAGGCGCGGGCGCCGCCGGTCAGAGTAACGAACGCCGTCAGAATCCCCAGCAGCAGCAAGAAGCCCAGGACCGACAGGCTCCACACATTCAGTTCACCGGCGCTGTCTTCGCCCGGAGTCCAGAACACGGCGCTGAATGTCTCCAGCACTCTTTGCAGGGTGGCGCCGACATCACCGCCTGACAGCAGCAGCGCCGCACTCAGGATGCCGGCACCCAGGGCCAGCAGCACGCGCCGGGTGACGATGGCCAGGGCGACGGTAAGCAGGGGAGGGAAAAGTGACCAGACAGTATGTTCCATAAAGAGCCTCCACGGAGAGACGGGAAGTATAGCTGGCCGGAGCGGCCTTTTAGGAAACCTTGGTGCAGTCCTGCAGCATAAAATTTCACACGTTTGGCTCTGAAAGCGTGCGCCATAGTGCCTGTATGAACACCAAAGCTGTTCCTCCTAAGAAGCTGCCGGGCGCAGAACTGCCAGGCAGTGAGCGTACTGCCCTGGGTGTGCTGGGCGGCGCCCTGATGGTTTCGGGCCTCGGCCAGTCAGGCGTCAGCCGTCTGGTGCTGCTGGGCCTGGGCGGCAGCCTGGGCTATATGGCTGCCCGCGGCCGTAACCCTCTGGCCACCGCTCTCAAGGTGGACCAGAACGACCAGGGCGAGGTGCAGGTGCGCGAAGCGACCACCATCGCTAAGCCTGTGGACACCATCTACGGGCAGTGGCGCGACCTGCCTAACCTTCCGCGTATCATGTCGCACCTGGAACGGGTAGAAGTGCTTGACGGCCGCCGCTCGCGCTGGACGGCCAAGGCCCCTGCGCCCATGAACGAGGTGAGCTGGGAAGCCGAAATCACCGCCGACGAACCGGGCCGCCGCCTGGCCTGGTGTTCGCTGCCGGGGTCGGGCATTGAGAACAGCGGTGAAGTGCTGTTCCGGCCCGCTCCCGGCGACCGGGGCACCGAAGTGATCGTGCGGCTGACCTACCGTCCTCCCGGCGGCAGCTTTGGCGCTGTGGCCGCCCGCCTGCTGGGCGAGGAGCCGGCTCAGCAGCTGCGCGACGACCTGATGCGTTTCAAACGCGAGCAGGAACTGGGTTACAACCCCACCATCAATGGACAGACCAGCGGCCGCGCCGATGCCGGTCAGCGTCAGCCGGCGCCCGCCGCGCAACCCGAGAAGCCGGCCCTGGCTTCCAAGGCAAGCAATCCCGCAACCGACAAGACTGGCGAGACCAATGCGTCCGACAGGAAGGGTGAACAATGAAAGCAATCGTCTGGCAAGGAGTCAATCAGGTTGGCGTAGAGCGCATTCCGGACCCGGAGCTGCTGCTGCCGACCGACGCCATTATCAAAATCACCTCGACCGCCATCTGCGGCTCGGACCTTCACCTGCTGGACGGAGCCATCCCCAGCATGGAAAAGGGCGACGTGCTGGGGCACGAGTTCATGGGCGAAGTCGTGGAAGTGGGCCGCGATGTCAAGCGGCTGAAGGTGGGCGACCGGGTGGTCGTGCCCTTCAACATCGCCTGCGGCGTGTGTGACCCCTGTCAGCGCGGGCTGTACGCGGCCTGCGACAACTCCAACCCCAACCACCGGATGGCCGAGGCCCTTTACGGCGCCACCAGCGGCAGCGCCCTGTTCGGCTACTCGCATATGTTCGGCGGCTACGCGGGCGGACAGGCGCAGTATGTGCGTGTGCCGTTTGCGGACGTGGGTCCCTACAAGATTGAAACCGACCTCAAAGACGAGCAGGTGCTGTTCCTGACCGACATTTTCCCCACCGGCTATCAGGCCGCCGAGCAGTGCGGCATTCTGCCAGGCCGCGACGTGGTGGCCGTGTTCGGCGCGGGGCCGGTGGGCCAGTTCACCGCCCGCAGTGCCCAGATGCTGGGCGCCGCCCACGTGATCGTGATTGACCGGGTGCCCGAGCGCCTGGCGATGGCCGAAGCGGCCGGCTGCCAGACCATCAACTACGAGCAGGAAGACGTGCTGGTGGCGCTGCTGGAGTCCACTGGCGGACGTGGTCCCGACCACGTGATTGACGCGGTGGGCATGGAAGCCCACGGCCACGGCCCCGGCCACGCGCTGGATATGGCCGAGCGCGTGACTGGTATGTCCTTCGACCGCATCACCGCGCTGCGCTGGGCCATCATGAGCTGCGCCAAGGGCGGCACCGTATCGGTGCCCGGCGTATACGGCGGCCTGGTGGACAAGCTGCCAATGGGCGCGGCGTTCGGCAAGGGGCTGCAGTTCCGGATGGGCCAGACCCACACCCACCGCTATATCGGCCCGCTGCTGGGGCGCATCGAAGCCGGTGAGATTGACCCCACCTTCGTGATCACCCACCGCGCCACGCTGGACGAAGCACCCGAGCTGTACAAGACCTTCCGTCAGAAGCACGATGGCTGCGTCAAAGTGGTGCTGAACCCCTGGGCCTGAGCTTTTGCCCAAGCTTCCGGCCTTAGGCTCCCGGGCCTAAGCCTCTTGGCCGGGGCTTCGCCGCTTCCGCTTTTTCCCGAACGCCGGTGCCTGTCAGGGCCGGCGTTTTGCTGTATGGGTGTCTGGGTACTGGCCTCCTTGGCAAGCTGTGCCAGACTGGCAGGCATGTCCCACAATTCTGAGCCGAAGGCCACGCGGCCCGGCGCCCCCAACGGTGCCGACCAAGCGTACAGCGATTTCACCCGTAGCCTCAGCTATGGCGACTACCTGCAGCTGGACGTGCTGCGCAGTGCCCACCAACCGGTGACAGAGGCGCACGACGAGCACCTGTTCATCGCGGTTCACCATGTCTCGGAGGTCTGGCTGAACCTGATCGTGTATGAGCTGTCTGCGGCCATGTCGCTGCTGGAGCGCGGCATCACCGACGCGCCGCTGAAGATGCTGAGCCGGGTGGTGCGCGCCGAAGAACAGATGACGGACGCCTGGGACGTGCTGAAAACCATGACGCCCACCGACTATCTGGAGTTCCGCAGCGCCTTTGGGCGGGCGTCGGGCTTTCAGAGCGAGCGCTACCGCATGATGGAATTTATGCTGGGCAACCGCAACGAGGTGATGCTGCGTCCGCACGCTCACCGCGAAGACCTGCACGGCCCCCTCAAGGCGGCGCTGCAGTCTCCCAGCATCTACGACCTGACGCTGCGGCTGCTGGCCCAGGCCGGCTTTGCTCTGCCTGCGGAAGTGCTGGAACGTGACTACTCGCAGCCCTACGTGCCGCACCCAGCGGTCAAGGCCGCGTGGATGCAGGTATACCGCGACACGGAACGCCACTGGGAACTGTACGAGCTGGCCGAAAAACTGCTGGATGTAGAAGACCAGTTCCGCCGCTGGCGCTTCAACCACCTGACCACCGTGGAGCGGGTGATCGGATTCAAGCGGGGCAGCGGCGGCACGAGTGGGGCCGGCTACCTGAAAGAGGCCCTGGATATAGTCCTGTTCCCCGAACTGTGGGAGGTGCGGACCGAGCTGTGAGCGCCGGGAACATCGTGGGGGCCACACTGCTCCCCACGCTTTCCCGAGGCGCAGGGGTCAAGACCTGCTGCTAGAAGCAGGGGGTCGGCTGGCTGGCAGGGATAGTCCGCATGTAGTGTTTGCCCAACCAGGACTTGTGCAGCGGTTCCCAGGAACCGGGGAAGCCCTTGTCGGCGCGGCCGCTTTCCAGAACGCCGAACAGGGCCGCATGGTTGAGCAGCTCGTCGGTGGTCATGTTGATCGGCAGGCTGGAGGTGTTGTAGGTCTGGTAGAGCTTTTGCTCGGCGCAGGGCATCTTGGGGAGCAGCTCCGTGAGCAGCTGTGAGGTCGTCTGGTGGTCGATGTGGTCGCTGTCATTGATGACAGGGTCCGGGTCGGCCAGATTGAAGCGCAGCGCGGCCGTGTAGCGGCCCTCTCTGCGCACCAGCGCCTCAATCGTTTTGGAGAGGTCCGCCCAGCCCTGGTAGGTGGCCGAGTTGTCCACCGCTGTGAGCAGCGCTGCCTCGCCGCTTTGCAGCTGCGCGAGAGAGGGGCCCCCGGCTCCGCCATCGGGCAAGCGCAGGTAATAGCTGGCCGTGTTGCCGTAGGTCACCCGGCGAATCAGGTGGCCGTTCACCGTCACCCGGCTTCTGACCGCAGGCTTGTGCGACACCGTGCTGACATCCGACATGAAGCGGATACTGCGCTCGGCGCCCTCTTCCCGGGCCAGGATGTACGATTCGCCCGGCGTCAGCGACCGGCGGCCGGCATCCCCGGCAGTGGTATAGATAAAAACCATTTTGGTGTTCTCTTCCTGCGATTCGGCGTAGGCGTCCGGATTCATGAACAGCTGCCAGTCGTCGGGGTGGGCCACCACATAAAAGGACACTTCGTCCCACCACCACACGGACTGGGAACTCAGCGTGTCGTCCACCGTGCCCAGGTCCTGGTCTTCGGCGGCCCGGGGACTGGCCGCAGGGGGCGCCTCATGGGCTGCCGCTGCGGCTGCTGCGCTGGGCCGTTGCCCGGCAGTGACGGGGGCCGTGGGGGCAGCGTCACGGGGCGCAGAACTCACGGGGCGGCTTTCGGGCTGGCCAGCTGCTCCACTCAGGGGAAGGTTCTCTTTGCCGCAACCGGTGAAAGCAAATCCCAGGATGAGGGCCATAAACTTAAGTTTAGATTTTTTCATAAATCTCCTTCTAAGGCTGAGCCTCCCCCCTCAAGGCGGCATGATTTTCCAAGAATAACCTCAAATACTGCGTCTGTGAGCTAATTTTTGAGTGCTAATATTATGTAATCTTAATGAGATATCTATATACAGCCTTCATCTTACAATGACCGGTTGTCCTGGCTGAGCGGCTTCACAGTGCTGCCAACAGGGCACCCCCGATCCGGCGGAGCGTAATGGTGGGGTTCTGCTGGTGGCGCAGCCTTTGGGGAGAGGTGCACCTCACAGGGCCGGGGGCGTCCAGTTCCACCTGCTGACGCATGCTCCACCCACGGGCAGCAGAACTGGCCGGCGCCAGGGTTTTCCACCTAGCGAACTGGCGTGGCTGCGGCGCTGCACCTGACCGCCTTGCGTGACATGCAGACTTAGGGTCCGGCGGTGCCTGCGCGGCGGCCGGTAGGGAAGAAGGGATTTGCCGCGGCGCAGACACCTGAGCTGCATGCCCCTGGGATGTTTTGCCGGGCCGGCGACTGCCCCTCGGGCAACCGTGCACACCGGCTACTGCGAACGCGGTATCTCAAGGTGAAGCTTTGTCGTCAGCGCTGCGTCCTGTTCATGCGACCCCTGCTCATGGCCTGATAGCCCAGGACCTGCCGTACCAGCTGCACGCGGTCCTGCGGTGGCAGACCGTAGACCACCAGCGCCACCCCCCGGCCGCCCTCCGCCAGGGTGGCGGCCGAGTCGCCAGGATGCACGGAGCGCACCACCACGCCTTCGCCCTCGCCCGACAGCACCAGGGTGACCGCTTCTTCCCGCTGCGCCCACTGCCCAATCGCCTGCACCTGCCGCACCGAGGGCCACGCCAGATAAGCCAGCGCCAAGCCCAGCCCCAGGGCAAGTTGCAGCCACCAGGGCAGCCCCAGCAGACTGGTCGCCACGCCGAACAGCACACCCAACACCACCAGAATCAGCAGCCGCTGCGGGGTCAGGCCGCCCGGATTCTGCCCCGGCTGCAGCTCGGGCGGCTGCGGGTCGCCCGGCTTGCCCGGCAGCGCGGTGACCACCTGCCGTCCCTCAGCCTTCAGCCCGTGCAGCTGCAGATGGTCCGGGAACACCGCCCCTGCCGCGCCCTGCCACAGCGGCCGCGCTGCCATGGCCGCCTGCATTTTTTCCTGCACTCCGCCTTTGTTGGTCATGGCTGTCCAGTGTAGGGCCTGCGTCGCCGGCCTGCCGGACTTGCCGTAGCCTGGGCTTATGCAGGTTCTCGATATTTCCCGCGCCCTTACCCCTGGCCACCCCAACTGGCCCGGCGACGCGCCCTTTACCGTGACGCCCGGTGCCCGCATCAGCAGTGGTGATTCGGTGAATACGGGTGTGATTTCCACCTCCACCCACACCGGCACCCATGTGGACGCCCCCTGGCACTACGACGACGCGGCCCCCCGCCTGCACGAGATTCCGCTGGACGTGTACGTGGGCCGGGCGCTGGTGGTGCGGGTGCCGCCGGGCGAGCGCATAGAAGCGTCGCTGCTGGATACCCTGCCAGCCCAGCTGCCGCCCCGGCTGCTGCTGTGCACCGGACAGCCGGCGCACTGGGACGAGTTTCCGCGCACCTTCATGTTCCCTGCCCCCGAGTTCGTGCGGGCTGCCGGAGAGCGCGGCGTGCGCCTGCTGGGGCTGGACGTGCCCAGCATGGACCCGCTCGACAGCAAGACGCTCGACAGCCACCATGCGGCCTACGGCGCCGGTATCCACATCCTCGAAAGCCTCAGCCTGAGCCACGTCGCTCCCGGCGAATACACGCTGGTCTGCTTGCCGCTGCCGCTGCACGGCGCAGACGGCGCCCCGGCCAGGGCGGTTCTGCTGCCATGAGCGAGCTGTCGGGCCGGGTGGGTGCGGTGTACCAGGGCTACGACCTGCGGGCGAGCTGGGACGGTGAGCGGCTGCGCGGGCGCATCGGCGGCGTGTACCAGGGCAAGGATGTGGACCTGCGCTACGCAGGCGGCGAAGTATCGGGCCGGGTGGGCGGAATCGTAGACGGCTTCGACGTGCGCGGCTCTCTGAATTCGGCGGGCGCAGCCCTGCGGCTGGGCGGGCAGTGGGAAGGAGACGACGTGGCGTTCAGCTTGGACAGGGGCGAAGTGCGTGGCCGCTTTTCGGGCCGCTGGGACGGCAAGGATATTGCCCTGTCCGCAGGCCCGGCAGCGGTTGCAGGGCGCATCGGCGGTGTGTATGGCGGCAAAGATGTGGCGCTGCAGCTTCAAGGAGTGCCGCCGGAACTGGCGGCTGTCGCCGCGCTGTGTGGTTACCGTCAGCTGGAAGAGGATCAGGCAGCGGCCAGCACACGGGACTAAATGGGCCACTCGTGGTCAAGCACGCCGCCCGCTTTCCGCATCTGCCGGAAACACCTCTGTCTTCCTGTGGGGGCCACGTTATCTTGGTTTATGCCAAAACTCTATAAGCCTGAAGCTTTCGCCCTGCCGGACGGAATCTATATGGACGGCAACAGCTTGGGTCTGATGCCGCATGCCGCGAAAAAGGCCGTAGAACGGCGCCTGACCGACTGGGCCGAGCAGGCCGTGATGGGCTGGGACCACTGGTTCGGCCTGAGCGAGAGCCTCTCGCCGGCTCTGGCGCGGCTGGTCGGGGCGCGGCCCGAGGAAGTCATTGCCACCGGCTCGATTACCACCAACCTCCATTTGCTGGTGCCGACCTTCTACCGCCCACAGGGCCAGCGCCGGCACCTGCTCGCCACCGAGCTGGACTTTCCCACCGACCTTTACGCCATGCGCTCGTGGGCCGACCTGAACGGCGCCGAGCTGCGGCTGATTCCCTCACGCGACGGCCACACCCTGCACCCGGACGACATCGCTGCCGCCATCACAGACGAGATTGCGCTGGTGCTGCTGCCGACCGTGCTGTACCGCTCCGGGCAGCTGCTGGACGTGGCCCGCTGGACCGAGTACGCCCAGGCGCAGGGGTGCGTGGTGGGCTGGGACGCGGCGCACTCCATCGGGGCAGTGCCGCACCAGTTTCACGACCACGGCGTGGATTTCGCGGTGTGGTGCAGCTACAAGTATCTGAATGCCGGTCCCGGTGCGCCCGGCGGCCTGTTCGTCCACGAGCGGCATCTGGGTACGGTGCCGGCTCTGCGCGGCTGGTGGGGCAACGACAAGACCAGTCAGTTCCGCATGGAAAACGAATACAGCCGTGGTGAGGGCGCTGGCGCCTACCAGCTGGGCACACCGGGCGTCCTGTCGCTGGCCGGGCTGGAAGGCGCGCTGGAGGTGTATGAAGGGGTGGACCTCGCGCAGCTGCGGGCCCGCTCGCTGGAGCTGACCGGCCTGATGCTGTCCCTGGCCGACGAACTGCTGCCCGAAATGCAGGTCATCACTCCCCGCGCCGAGGCTGAGCGCGGCGGGCATGTCTCGTTGCAGTGGGACCACAACAAGCAGGTGTCGCTGGCGCTGCGGGCGCGGGGGATTATCCCTGACTACCGTGAGCCAGGCATCGTGCGTCTGGCCCCGATCCCCTTTTACAACAACGAAGACGATGTACGCGGCACCATGCAGGCCATCCGCGAAATTATCGATTCCGGCGAGTACCGCTCCGTGGGCGAGGGCAGCGCCGTATCCTGAGGGCTGCGCTCCAGGCCGGCGCGCTCAGTCCTGGTGCAGCCGGGCTTCATCGGGGGTGGGGGCGCGGCCAGCGCGGAGCTGCTCCGTTTCGCTCTCGCCCAGCGGACCGCCGAGGGGTGGCCCACTGGCTGAGCGGCTTCCCGTATGCTCAAGGCTGGCCTGGTGCTGAAGGCCGCTCTGGTGCTCACGCACCCGGTAGTAGCGCCGCAGCCACTGGCTCAGGCCGCCCAGGTCAGGAAACAGGGTCCGCTCGCTGATGTTGGCCTAGTCCAGCTTGTCACGGATTTCGGTCTTCAGCCCGGCCGGCAGAACAATCTGCTTGATGGCGCCGTCATGGGTCTCAAGCCAGTCTTCCAGCTGGGCGTCCGGGCTGGACAGCATGGAGAACAGCGCCGACTGCTGCACGATGCGCTGGTCCAGTGAGGGCGGTTCCAAAAACAGCAAGAAGGGCTGCCCGGCTACCGTTTCGTACTGTTCCAGCCAGTGGGTATCGCTGTCGAAGCCCAGGTGGCTCTGCGTCAGGCCCCCGGCATTTTTGCCCAGGGCGTCCAGCATATCTACCGTGAACACGGCGCTGCCTTCGTGTTCTAGCAGCTGGCGCAGCGGCGCGGGCAAGCTGTCATTGGTCTCGGCAAAATTCAGCATCCACACCACCCCGTCTTCGGCGTAGAGCGCCTCGGAAGCAGTCGCAAAGTGCAGGGCCACCAGCGGCGAGTACGACCAGTCCAGCAGCCGGGTGGGCAGGCCGTGGTGCTGGCCCACCGCCAGCCAGTACCACAGCAGGTCGCGGTCCGGCACGCTGCTGTAGGCGTACTTGCGAAAGGCCCGCACCAGGTGCCGCTCCAGTTCGCGTGGGTCGCCTCCCAGCCGCTGCAGCGAGGTGGTCAGCGGAAGCCGCCGCCCCTGCCCCCGGAACACGTAGGGCGAGCGAAAACGCTGCAGGGACTCGTTCCAGGCGTCCTGATGCAGCAGTTCCATCAGTTCGGTCCAGCTGGAGACTCGGTGTATCTGCATGGAGGTTCTCCTTGGAGTGGGGAGCGGGCACGCGGCCAGGGATGTACCAGGAAAGCGGGCGCAGCGGCCGGGTGAACCTTCTTCCCCCGCTGCGCCCGCTGGCAGGCTTCAGGACTGCTCGGCCTGTTCGCTGCCCTGGGGGTCGCCAGCTGCCGCGCTGTTCAGGCGGCGGAAAGTCGCCAGTGCCTGGGCCACCACCTGGTCCATGTTGTAGTAGCGGTAGGTCGCCAGCCGGCCCACAAAGGTCACGTCGGGGCGGGCGTCGGCCAGGGCCTCGTAGCGCTTGTACAGCTCGGCGTTCTCGGGGCGGGGCACCGGGTAGTAGGGGTCGCCCTCGGCACGCGGGAATTCGTACACCACGCTGGTCTGGTGGTGGCGCTGCCCGGTGATGTGCTTGAACTCGCTGACGCGGGTGTAGGCGTAGTCGTTGGGATAGTTCACCGTGCCCACCGGCAGCAGGTACTCCGCGTCGTGCGTTTCGTGCCTGAATTCCAGGCTGCGGTAGGGCAGGGCTCCGTAGCAATGGTCAAAAAAAGCGTCCACCGGCCCGGTGTAGATCATGTGGCGCCAGGGAATCACGTCCACGATTTCGCGGTAATCGGTGTTCAGCATCAGCTTGATGTTGGGGCTGCTCAGCATGTTCTGAAACATCCGGGTGTACCCGTGCAGCGGCATCGCCTGGTACACGTCCGCAAAGTAGCGGTCGTCGCGGTTGGTGCGGGTCGGCACGCGGGCAGTCACGCTGGCGTCCAGCTCGGAGGGGTCCAGGCCCCACTGCTTGCGGGTGTAGCCCCGGAAGAACTTCTGGTACAGGTCGCGGCCCACGCGGCTGACCACCACGTCTTCGGAGGTGCGGACCTGCTCCACCGGCTCGGCCACCGACGCGAAAAAGTCTTCCAGCTCGAACGAGGTCAGGCTCAGGCCGTACAGCTGATTGACCGTATCCAGGTTGATCGGCATGGGCACCAGCTGGCCGTCCACGTTCGCCTTGACCCGGTGCTGGTAGGGCCGCCACTCGGTGAACTGAGAGAGGTAGTCGAACACGTCTTTGGAGTTGGTGTGGAAGATGTGCGGGCCGTAGGGGTGAATCAGCACGCCAGCGTCGTCGTAGCAGTCGTAGGCGTTGCCGCCGATGTGAGAGCGCCGGTCCACGATCAGCACCCGCTGGCCGCTGGCCGCCAGGCGCTCGGCCAGCACACTGCCGGCAAAGCCCGCACCCACGATCAGGTAGTCGAAATCCTGCGCCGGAGCCGCCGGAGCCTGAGTCAGTGCTCCGGCCTGCTGGTCGGCCGCCAGCTGTTCAGCCGCCGTAAGGTCTTGGGTAGGGTGTTGGGGGCGGGGTTCAGTCATCGGCGGCTCCTTGCGCGGCGTCTGTGTGTGAAGTCGGGTACTTTTGCTCGGCGGCCAGTTCCATCTGTGCGGCCATGTCCTGCCAGGTGCGGTCCCACGACAGGTCAGCCAGGAAAGCGTCGGCGCGGGCCTGGCGCTCGGCGGCGGCCGGAGTGCCCGCTTCGGCCAGGGCAGCGGCGCAGGCCGCCTCGAAATCGCCCACACTGTCTGCGATGCGGGCCAGCTCGCCCACGCCGTAGGGCTGCACCACGTCGCGGATGCTGGTCGAGACCACCGGCACGCCGGCGGCCAGGTATTCGGGCGTCTTGGTGGGGCTGATGAACTCGGTGGCCTCGTTGCGGGCGAACGGCAGCAGCGCCACGTCCCAGCCGCTGAGGTAGGCGGGCAGCTCGGCGTAGCCCTTCATGCCCAGGTAGTGCAGGTTGTCGGCGCGGGGCAGGTCTTCGGGGGCGATTTTGACCACCGGGCCAATCAGCACGAACTGCCACTCGGGTCGGCGGCGGGCCAGCTCACCCACCAGCTCGATATCGAAGCGCTCGTCAATCACGCCGTAAAATCCCAGCCGGGGCCGGGCGATGACCTGCTGGTCGGCCGGGTCAGGCTGCTCGGCGCGGGCCTGGGCAAAGTGGGCGACTTCCACGCTGGAGGGAAAAGGATGCGCGTTGGGGTGCTGCTCGCGTTTGGCCTCGAACAGCCGATGCCCGCCGGTAAAGACCACGTCCGCCTGGGCAAACAGCTGGCGCTCGCGCTCACGCAGTTCGGGCGGCGCCCCTTTGAAGTTGGCCAGTTCGTCCATGCAGTCGTACACGGTCACGCGGGGGCGCAGTTCGGCGGCCACCGGCAGCTCCATCGGGGTGTAGACCCACAGGTCGTACTCGCCCAGGCCCTCGCTGCGGACCAGTTCGCCCAGCAGGGCAGCGGTGCGGCGCTGCGACTCGGCAGGGCTGTGCCCAGCCTCTATATACGGGGTGCACACAGTCACGCCGCTGGGCTGCCGGCTGCGGCGCAGTTCGTCAGGGTGCTCACCGAACATAGGTTCTTCGATGTAGTACACCGCCCGCGTCCTGGCGGCGCGGGTCATCAGGTGCTGGGGGCGCTGAAACACGAAATCCCAGCGCAGGTGGGACAGAACCAGCAGCGCCGGCGTGGAAACAGGCGGCACAGCAGAGGACTGGGTCATGGGTGGACTCCTTTTCTTAGGGGATATCGGCTTAAGGCAACGGTCAGGTAAGGACCGAAGTTTTCTTAAGCTACTCTGGCCTCAGCAGATTGAAAGTCAGATTTTCCGGTTGTTGACGTTTGGTTAAAGCCGCCGAGGTGAGGGCGCTGCCAACCGCAGCCTGATCTGCCGACTTCCAGTGGCCGGCCAGATACACTGAGAAAATCCGTGTCTGACCTTTGCTGCGCGCCGCCACCTCACTCCACCGTCGTTGCCCTGCCGGCCCGGAACGAGGCCCAGGGGATTGGCACTGCGCTGCGGGCGCTGGGAACGCAGCGGGACGGCGCCGGACAGCCGCTGCCTGTGCAGGCCGTGCTGCTGGTCAACAACACCACGGACCAGACCGCCGCCCTGGCCCGGCTGGAAGCGGCACAGTGGCCGCAGTTGCAGCTGCTGGTGCGTGAGGAACACTGGGACACGGCGCAGGGCGGTGTGGTAGAGGCCCGGCGCCGCGCCCTGGACTGGGCGGCGAGCCTGGCCGGTCCGGCGGGCATCATCGTGAGTACTGACGCTGATACCCGCCCTGACCCTGGCTGGCTATGGCAGCTGACCGCGCCGCTGCGAACCGGCGCGGTCCAGGCAAGTGCCGGGCGTATCCTGCTGGACCCGGCCGAGCGGGCTGCACTGCCGCCGGCCGTGCGCCGCACCCACCTGCTGGACAGCGGGTACCGCTGGTGGGCGGGGGCACTCACGGCGCGACTGAACCCCGACCCCTGCGACCCCTGGCCGCGCCACTGGCAGCACTTCGGGGCCAGCCTGGCCCTGACCGTGCGGGCCTACCGGGCAGTAGGCGGCATTCCCGACGTGCCGGCGCTGGAAGACCTGGCGCTGGTGCAGGCGCTGAGGCAGCAGGACCTGACGCTGCGCCACACCCCGGCGGCGCGGGTGTACACCTCGGCGCGGCGCTCGGGACGGGTGGCGGTGGGACTGTCCACGCAGCTGCAGGAGTGGGCCAGCGGCCCGGAGTCCTGGCGGGTGCCGGGCGGCGCCGAAGTGGCGGCTCTGGCGCGGGCCGAAGCGGCGCTGCACCGGGCCTGGCAGGGGAGGGCTGTCTGTGCCGCCGAGCTGGCCGAGCTGTGGCAGCTGGCGCCCGGTGAGCTGGCCGGGGCCCTCCGCCTTCCCCACTTCGGTCAGGTGCTGGAGAGGGCGCACCAGATGCGGCAGGCCGGGGCATGGGGCCGGCAGTTCCCGGCGGTGCCGGTGGAGCAGGCGCTGCGCGAGGTCCGGGCCGAGTTGGCCCGGCTGGGCCCTCAGCCGGGCTGGCCCGGGGTTCGCTGAAATGCGTCCAGCCGGTAGCCCTGCTCCTCATCGCCGTGGCGCTCAGCGTGCAGGTGCTCCAGGCCCCGGCCCACGCGCGCCAATGCCGCCTCGTGTACGGCGTCGCCCGTCTGAGGGTAGTCGTGGACCCGTGGGGTCCAGTGGACCAGCAGCAGCGTGCCGCCGGGTTCTAGCCGGGCCAGAACCTCATCCAGCGCCTGCTGCAGGTCGGCGGGCGACAGGTAGTACAGCACTTCGCTCAGCACGGTGAGGTCGAAAAGGCCGTCCGGCAGGCCACCAGGCAAACCGGCGCGGCGAAACTGAATGTGGGTCTGCCCGGCGTTGCGTGCCCTGGCCCGCTCCAGCGCCTGCTCGCTGATGTCCAGGGCCAGCAGCCTGTCCGCGCGCTGCGCCAGCTGCCCGGTCAGCACGCCGATGGAGCAGCCCACTTCCAGTGCCCGGCGGTAGCGTTCGTGCGGCAGCGCAGCCAGGGTGCGGGCGTACTTGGCCGCCTCGTACGGACTGCTGGCAAAGTCCCAGGGGTCTTCGTTCGCGGCGTAGACATCCTCAAAATATTCGGGGGGCAAGGTCACAAGTCGGTTTCTCCTTCTCCGCCCAGGTCGAAAGTGGGCGGGGCGGTCGTGTCGGACGGGGCGCTGCCTGGGGGCCTGGCCGGTGCCTCAGCTGCTGGGGCCAGTTGCAGGGTCACTTCTGCGCCGTGTACTCGGCAGGCGTACTGCCATCTCCCTATTTTGCCCGCCTGCTCGGCACTCAGGGTACCGGTGCTCAGGCCCAGGTGCACAGTCTTGCCGCTGGTGCGCTCGGTGTGGGCTCCGGACTGAAGTTGCTGGAAGTCCCGCAGTTCCGCTGGCGGATTCAGCGCGGCCAACTGCTCACGGGCGGCCGCCTCACATTGCGCGGCCACGTCACCCGGCGAGAAGCAGCCCGCCAACAGGGCGGGGAGGAGAAAGAGGAGGAAAAGGGAGCGGCGCGGCATTTGCCCTCACTGTACTTTGCCTTGGCTGTACCTTGCCTTTGCCGTATTCCGCCTTTACCGCACCGTGTGGCTGGGTATCCGCGCCGGCAGGTGGCTGTGGCTGGCAGATCAAAAAGCGGGCCCCCGCATTGCTGGGAGCCCGCCGGCCTGGCCTGTGCTACGAGTTGGCGGGGTGGCTCACGCTTTCCTCGGCGGCGATGGCCCGTTCTGTCTGGTCCAGCGGCCGCTTGAGGAGACCCAGCAGCAGGGTGCTGACGGCGGTGCCGGCCAGAATCGCGGCCACGTACATGGGCAGGTTGGTCACGGCGCCGGGAATCAGCAGCACGAACACGCCGCCGTGCGGAGCACGCAGCAAGCAGCCCGCCGCCATGCTGATGGCTCCGGCCACGGCGCTGCCGGCCATCAGGGCCGGAATCACGCGCAGGGGGTCGCGGGCGGCGAAGGGAATGGCGCCCTCGGTGATAAACGAGATGCCCAGCACGCCCGCTGCCTTGCCCGCTTCCCGCTCGTCGGGGGTAAAGCGGTTCTTGAACAGCAGCGTGGCGAAGAACAGCGCCAGCGGCGGCGTCATGCCGGCAGCCATCGCCGCGGCGATGGGGCCGTAAACCTTGGAATCAATCAGGCCGGTGGAAAAGGTGTAGGCCGCCTTGTTGATGGGGCCGCCCATGTCGAAGGCCATCATGCCGCCCAGGACGGCGCCCAGCAGCCCCGCCGAGGTGTCGCCCAGGCTGTTGAGCCAGGTGGTCGCGGCGGCCAGGGCAGCGGCAACGGGTTTCCCCAGCACGAAAATCATCAGCAGGCCAGTAATCATGGTGCCCAGCAGCGGCAGCAGCAGCGTGGGCTTGAGCCCTTGCAGCGTGCGCGGCAGCCGGATGCTGCGGTTCAGCCAGCGGGTCAGGTAGCCCGCCAGAAAGCCGGCCACGATGCCGCCCAGGAACCCTGAACCCGTTTCCAGCGCCATCATCCCGCCCACCAGTCCGGGCGCCAGGCCGGGCCGGTCCGCAATGGAATAAGCGATGTACCCGGCCAGTACCGGTACGAACAGGCCAAACGCGCCGCTGCCTCCGCCAATGGTCATCAGCGCCTCTGCAAAGGGGCCTTCGGCATCGATGCCGCCGAACGCGAACGCCAGCGCAATCAGCAGGCCGCCCGCCACCACCAGCGGCAGCATGTGGCTCACGCCGGTCATCAGGTGCTTGTACAGTTCGCCGCCCAGGCCACTGCCGGCCGCCGCGTCGTTTTTGGCCTGCTTGGCTGCGGCTGCCTGCGCCACAAAGTCGCCGCCCGCCGCTGCGCTGCTTCCCGCTGCGCCGTACACCTGCGCTTCGGCCAGGGCGCGCTCCACCAGGGCCTGCCCGCCGCTGATGGCCGGCTTGGTGCCAGTCTGGTAGACCCGTTTGCCCGTAAAGCGGCTGAGGTCCACGTTGGTGTCGGCGGCGATAATCACCACGTCGGCCCCGGCGATGTCCTCGGCGCTCAGGGTGTTGCCGGCCCCCACGCTGCCTTGGGTCTCGATTTTGACCGTGCGGCCTAGCGCCCGTGCGCCGCCTTCCAGCCCCTCGGCGGCCATAAAGGTGTGGGCAATGCCGGTGGGGCAGGAGGTGACGCCCACGATGCTGGGGCCGCTGCTGGCGCTGACTGGCGCGGCTGCCGCCACAGTCGCCGGCGCTGGGCTTGCCGGTGCTGGCGTGACTACCGGCGTGACTGCCGGCACCGTGGCCCTCACCGTCTGCACAGTGTGTGCGGCACTTCCGTTTGCTCGGGTGTGCAGGCCAGCGCGGCTCAGCACGCCCGCCGCGTCACGAATCAGGTCTTCCGGCGTGGTCTGGAAGAATTCACCGGCAGGCAGGGTGGGCGGCTGGGGGGCGGCCCACAGCAGCACTTCGCTGCCGCTCGGCGGACTCTGGGGGACCTGGCTTTGGGGGGGCTGGTCCAGCAGGGTCAGCGTGTGGCCGGCCTCCGCAGCGGCCCGGCGAAGCGCGGCGGCGGCCAGGGTGTGGGTCATGCGTCCGTTGGGGTCAATCCATGCGGCAATCTGCGCCATAAATCAGCAACCTTTCTGAAGTCGCACCTGGGGGTGCAGGGCCATGAGTTCGTCGTACGGGGGCAGCTTCGCGCCCAGGCGGGTGATGTTGCCGGCAGCAAAAGCGGTGGCGCGGCGCAGGGCCGCTGCGGGGTCCAGACCAGCCAGCCGGGCACTGACCAGGCCGGCCACCATCGCGTCGCCGGCGCCCACGGTACTGACCACGTCCACCCGGGGCGGCAGCGCCCTCACCGCGCCTCCCTCCCAGACCAGCCAGGCCCCTTCCTCGCCCAGCGAGAGGGCCACCCACTCGGCGCCGCGTGCCAGCAGCTCCCGTGCGGCGTCCAGGCGGTCGGCGTCGCTGGGCAATAAACGGCCCAGCGCGGCTTCCAGCTCGTGGATGTTGGGCTTGAGCAGCTGGGGAAGCCGCTCCGCCTGCAGCAGTTCGCGCAGCGCCGGCCCGCTGGTATCCACCGCCAGCAGGGGGCCGCTGCCGCCCTGGGCCAACGCTGCTACGGCGCGTGCATAGAGGTCGGGCGGCACGCCGGGCGGCAGGCTGCCCGCCAGCACCACGGCGTCTTGCTGGCGGGCCAGCCCGCTCAAATGGCCCAGCATCTCCTCCAGCTGCGCCGCGCTCACCTGCACGCCGGGCAGGTTGAAATCGGTGGTGCTGCTGGCCTGCGGGTCCACGATTTTCACGCCCAGGCGGGTTTCGCCGGGAATCCGCGTGAACACGTCCGCGATACCGCGTTCACGGAACAGCGCCTCGAAGGCACTGGCGTTGCCGGCGCCCAGAAAGCCGCCGGCACTGACGCTCAGCGCTTCGCCGCTCTGGGCGGCCCAGTCGGCCAGCAGCGCGGCCACATTGACGCCCTTACCGCCCGCGTCGGTCTGCGCACGTGGGACCACATTCACGGCCCCAGGCTGCCAGCCGGGCGCCTGCACGGTCAGGTCCAGCGCCGGGTTGAGGGTCACCGTTAGGACCTTCACGCTTCTGCCTCCGTCAGCGGTTCCAGCAGTGCCCGCACGGCGGCGGCGTCCGGCTGGGCGAGGGCCTGGCGGGCGACCTCCTGCAGGCGGGTCAGGTCGTGCCGGCGCAGCGCCGCCTTGACGGCCGGCACGGCCGGGGTACTGACCGACAGTTCCCGCACGCCCAGGCCGGCCAGGACCAGCGCTCCGGCCGGCTCGGCCGCCGCTCCTCCACACACGCCCACCCACTTGCCGTGGGCCTGCGCGGCCTCAGCCGTCACCGCAATCAGGCGCAGCACGGCAGGGTGCAGGGCGTCGGCCTGGCGGGCCAGCACCGGGTGCAGCCGGTCCATCGCCAGGGTGTAGCCGGTCAGGTCGTTGGTCCCCACACTGAAAAAGTCCACTTCCGGGGCCAGCTCACGGGCCATCAGCGCCGCCGAGGGCACCTCGATCATCACGCCTACCGGGATGCGCGGGGCATCCAGCTCGCGGCAAACGTCTTCCAGCATGCCCCGGGCGCGGCGCAGGTCGGCCAGGGTGGCAATCATCGGGAACATCACATGGACGTTCGGATGGTCCTTCGCCACCCGCGCAATGGCCCGCAGCTGCGGCAAAAACAGGTCCGGGCGCTCGAAACACAGCCGGATCCCCCGGATACCCAGAAAAGAGTTGTCCTCCTGCTCCAGCCCCAGGTACGGCACCGCCTTGTCCCCGCCGATGTCCAGCGTGCGGATAATCAGGGGCCGGCCGGCCAGCACCTCGGCCATGGCGCGGTATTCACGCTCCTGCTCGTCCTCGGTGGGGGCGTGGTCGCTTTCCAGATACAGAAACTCGGTGCGCATCAGGCCCACGCCTTCGGCGCCGTGTTCCAGGGCCGGGCCGGCGTCTGCGGCGCGGTTGATGTTGGCGGCCACCTCCACGCGGGTGCCGTCGCGGGTCTGTCCCGGCTGCATCCGACCGGCAAAAGCCGCCTGCTTGCCGGCTTCCAGTCGCCGGCGCTGCTCTGCCGCGGCGTGCAGGTCGGCTTCCGAGGGGCGTAGGTACAGCCGGCCCGAGCTGCCGTCCAAAATGGCAGGGGTGCCGTCGGGGATATCGCGCAGGCCCGCCCCGGCCGCCACCACCGCCGGCACGCCCAGGCCCCGCGCCATGATGGCCGTGTGGCTGGTGGGTCCGCCGACTTCGGTGGCGAAGCCCAGCAGCGTGTCCAGGCTCAAGCGGGCGGTGTCGCTGGGGGTCAGGTCCGGGGCCAGCAGGATAAACGGCTCGCCCCGGTCCAGCGGCTGTTCCTCGCCCAGGCCCAGCAGGGCGCGCAGCACCCGCCGCTGCACGTCGCCCAGGTCTGCGGCGCGGCCGGCCAGCACCGGGTCATCTAGCTTCTGCAGGGCCGCGATGCGCTCGTCCGTCACCTGCCGGTAGGCCCAGGCGGCACCGTGGCCGGCCAGCAGCAATCCGGCCACGTCCTCCAGCACGCCGGAGTCGTCCAGCAATTCCTGGTGGGCACGGAAGATAGCGGCCTTGTCGGCGCCCAGGCGCCCCTGCACATCGGCGATGGTCACGTCCAGTGCAGCGCGTGCAGCGGCCAGGGCGCGGTCCAGCGCGGCAGCCTGGCCGGCCGGGTCGTCTCCGCCCTCGTCGCGTACCTCCAGGGCCTGCGGGCGGTACTGCCGGGTCACCCCGGTGACCAGACCGTCAGCGGCGGGCACGCCTTCCAGCGTGGCGCTCACCTGCGCGGGAACCCAGGTAGGCTCGCGCCGGGCCTGGGGAGCTGCGGGGGCCGCAGCAGCACTCAGGTCATCGCCCAGGCCAGCGCGGATGGCGTCGCGGGCCGCTTGCAGCAGCGCTTCGCTGTCGCTGCTGAGGGTGAGGACCGTGCCCTGTTTCAGGCCCAGCCCCAGCACTTCCATCAGCCGGGTGGCGTCGGCGCTCTGCGCCTCATTCTCGCGGGCCAGCCGCAGCCGCCCACCCTGCGCCCTGACCAGCCCGGCCAGCCGGCTGGCGGGCCGGGCGTGCATGCCCTGCGGGTTGGGCAGCGTGACCTGCGCGGTGTACGGCAGGTCGTCGCTGGGCGTAGGGGCTGGAGTTGCCGGTGCCGCCGCTCCGCCTAGGGCTGCCGGTGCCGCCGCTCCGCCCAGGGCCGCCGGTGCTGCTTTTCCGCCTAGGGCTGCCACCACTTCGGCCGGGTCGCCCGTGGTGCTCAGGCGCTCGACCAGGGCCGGGTCGTTCAGCACGCGGGTCAGCTGCCGCAGGATGTCCAGGTGTTCGTCGCTGGCGGCCGCAATACCGACCACCAGCCGCACGGTGTCGCCGCCCCAGTCCACGCCGCCGGGCACTTGCAGCACTGCCACGCCGGTTCTCTGAATCAAGTGCCGGGTTTCAGGGGTGCCGTGCGGAATGGCGATGCCGCTGCCCAGATAGGTGTTCGCCTGCTCCTCACGGGCCAGCATGCCCTGAAAGTAGGCGGGGTCAGTGTGGCCGGCCTGGCTCAGCAGCTCGGCCACCTGCCGGATGGCCTCCTGCTTGCTGCTGGCCTGCGCGCCCAGGCGAACGAGGTTGGGGGAAAGCTGAATCATAGCGGTGCCTCCTGTCGGCGTTGCGGGGGAAAAGGCGAATGGGCCTTGCGAAAACCTGACAATATTTGAGCAAAAATGATTATTTAATCTACCCGTTGCCGCGGAGGTGTGCAAGGGAGAGGCACAGGAGAGACCTGCGCTGGCATTTTTTCCCTGTCGCAGCGGCGTTCTCGGTTGCGGAGGCGGTCTGTTAGACTTGATTACAGATGAGCAATCTGCACGCCCAGGAGCGGCATCAGCGCATCATGCAGCTGCTGCGTGAGCGCGGTTTTATGAAGACACAGGCCCTGATTGCCGCGCTGGGTGCCAGCGGCGCCACGGTTCGCCGTGACCTGGAAGCGCTGGCGGCAGCCGGCCAGATTGACCGGGTCCACGGCGGCGCCAGCCCCCGCAGCGGGGACATCCGCTACCTGCAGCGCCAACGCCAGGAGGCCCCGGCCAAAGCGCGTCTGGCGGCCGCCGCGCTGGACCTGCTACGCCCCGGACAGACCGTGTATCTGGACGCCGGCACCACCGCCCGCGCCGTGGCCCGCGCCCTCAAGCGCCGCCCCGAGCTGACCCGGACCCTGCGGGTGGTCACCCACGGTATCGACATCGCCTACGATCTGAACGGCGAGTGCGACCTGTACGTGGTGGGCGGCGAGGTGTACGGCAGTACCTACAGCCTGACCGGCCCCGACGCCCTGCGCGCACTGGAACGCTACCGCTACGACCTGTTTTTCGTGGGCTGCACGTCCATTGACCCGGAGCGCGGCCCCACCAACTCCAACCTCACCGAGGCGCACCAGAAAGCCGCCATCATGGCCCGCTCGGCCAAAAGCGTGCTGATTGCGGACGGCCACAAGTGGGGCGCGGGCGACTTTGCCCCGTTCGCCCATTTCGGGCAGCTGAGCGCCTGGGTCACCGACCAGGCCACCCCAGAGGCGCGGGCCGCTTTTCAGGAGGCCGGCGCCGAGGTGCTGGAAGCCGGACCGGCATAACGGTTGCCGGCCGGAGGACCTGCTAGCCTCGTCCGCATGAACCTGCAAGACGCCCGTATCCTGGTTACCGGCAGCACGTCCGGCATCGGTCTGGCCACTGCCCGCCGCCTGCGCGAAGGGGGCGCCCGTGTGGTGCTCTCCGGCCGCGACCCCGCCAAAATCGCTGCCCTGCGTGAAGAAGGCTGGCACGTGATTCAGGCCGACGTGGCCCGTGAAGAAGAAGCCGTGCGCCTGGTGCGCGGGGCCGCCGAACACCTGGGTGGGCTGGACGTGCTGGTGAACAATGCCGGCGGTGGCCGTTTCGCCCCTTTGCTGGACCAGGACCTGACCGAGTTCCGCCAGGTGCTGGACACCAATCTGGTGGGGGCCATGCTGGTGGCGCGCGAGGCGGCCCGCCTGATGGTGCAGAACGCGGACGGCGCGGGGCGCGGCACCATCATCAACATCGGCAGCGTGTCGGGCCTGCGTGGCTCGGCAGGTGCGGGAGCCTACAGCGCCAGCAAGTTCGCCCTGCGCGGCCTGACCCAAAGCTGGCGCGACGAGCTGCGCCCCAAAAATATCCGCGTGAGCTATGTGGCGCCTAGCGAGGTGGTCACCGGATTCGGCGGCAGTGACCCACAGCAGCGCAAAAATGCCGAGCGCAAGATTCAGCCCG
The DNA here is from genome assembly GCF_000190555.1 of Deinococcus proteolyticus MRP. Classification (GTDB taxonomy): domain Bacteria; phylum Deinococcota; class Deinococci; order Deinococcales; family Deinococcaceae; genus Deinococcus; species Deinococcus proteolyticus. The sequence continues at coordinate 230,359 of NC_015169.1, read as the reverse complement.
AGGACATCGCCCACGCGGTCGCCGCCCTGGTCGAGATGGACGACCGCGCCTTCGTCACCGAGCTGGAAGTGTTCGCCACCAACCCCTGGTAAGGCCTCGGGTCGGCACCGGGTCAAGTACGGCGAGCTGCCCCCCTGGCCCCAGGGCGTTCAGCACGACATTTCCGGACGGCTGGACCTCAAGAAGATGTGGGTGGACCGCTGGGATGAGGCTGCGCTGCTGGCTTTGTCGGCCGCCCGCCGCCAGTCGGCAAAAAAAGGGGCACGGCACTCTGGCCGGCCCCCTCTCGGGTGGATGCTCAGCGGTTCAGCGTACTGGTCTGAAGGCGCAAGTGGTTGTGTACGTCGCGCACGCCGCGCAGGTGCTCCACGCAGTCGGCGGCAGCCCGCTTCTGGGCACGGTCGGCCACGGTGCCGGTCAGGGTCACTTCGCCGCCCTGCAAGGTCACTTCAATGTCGCTGGCGTCCACGTTGTGCGCGTCTTCCAGGGCGTCGTTTACTTCCTCGCGGATGCGCTCGTCGCTGCGCTGGTGGCCTTTGGGCCCCTTGCCACGGAAGCTGCCGGCGGCCTCCTGTGCGCTGTAGGCTCCGGCGACCTGCACACCGCGGCGCACCGGGCCTTCGGTCCAGCGGTCTTCCTCTCGGCGCTCGCCGTAGTAGGGCTGCACCATGCGGCGTCCGTAACCGGCATCCGCTCCGCGCCCGTCGTCCTGCACGCCCAGCTGGCGGCGGCCCTGGTCCTGCATGAAGTTCTCCTCGCCGCGGTACTGCCACTGGCCGTCCTGTGGGCGGCGGGCGGCGTCGTTCACGTAGCGGCGGCTTTCCCGGTTGATAAAGCCCTGGCCCTGGTCGTCGGTGTCGCCCCGGCGGTAGTCGCCGCGCATGTACTCGTCCATGCCGACCTCGCTGCGGGTTCTCCGGCTGGGGCCGTAGTCGCCCTGCTCTACATAGTCGTAGTCGTAATCGCTGCTGCCATAGCGGTCGTTGCGGTTGCGGGTCATGGTGTCTCCTGTCGTGCCGGGGGCCGGGAATGCAGACCGTCTGCACCGGCCCACAGCTGAATGGGGTCCAGGTCCACTCAAGCAACTGCGCCGCCCGCAAACATGCGAAGCCCGTCAAGCCTCCTTGCGGACGGTCTCATGGAACGGCTCTGCCTGTAGGCGGGGTGCAGCTCAGCTCTGCTTGGGGAGGGTAAAGCCGAACGTGGCGCCTTCGCCCAGTCGGCTCTCGGCGCTGACGGTCCCGCCGTGCCGGGCCACGATACGCCGCACGTTGGCAAGGCCCACTCCGGTACCTTCGAACTCGTCGGCGCGGTGCAGGCGCTGAAAGACCCCGAACAGCCGCTCACTGTAGTGCGGGTCGAAACCCACTCCGTTGTCGCGCACGAACACGGCCCACTCGTAGGGGCGCTCCTCGGCCCAGACCCGGATGTGGGCTTCTTCCCGTGTCCGGGTGTATTTCAGCGCGTTGGACAGCAGGTTCACGGCGGCTTGGTGCAATGTGGCGCGGTCGCCGGTCACCTGCGGCAGCGGCGCGACCTCCCACACCACCGCCCGGTCCTCCTCCTCGGCTTCCAGCTCGCTTCTCACCTCGGCCACCAGGCTGCCCAGGTCCACCGGCCCCATCTTCAGGGTGGCCCGCGCCGTGCGCGACAGGTCCAGCATGGCGTCGATCAGGGTGTTCATCCGCACGGTGGCGTCGTCAATGACCGTGAGGTAGCGCTCGGATTTGGCGTCTATCTCGGTGCCCAGGTTGCCGCGCAGCAGCCGGTTGAAGCCCATAATGTGCCGCACCGGCGTGCGCAGGTCGTGGCTGACCGAGTAGGTAAAGGCTTCCAGTTCGCCGTTCTGTTCGTGCAGCCGCTGGGTCTGCTCGGCCCGCTCCAGCGCCAGCCGCAGCTGGTGTCCCACGGTCTCCAGAATGGCGCGGTCTTCCTCGTTCCAGGGCTGAGGCCCGGCCAGCACGAAAGTCAGCACGCCGCGCACCTGCCCGTTTACCGCGACAGGGAGCGAGACGCTGGACCGCCCGCCAGGACCGGGTTCCTGCTGATAGGTGGGCTCGCCGCTCTGATAAGGCCCGCTCAGGTGGGGTGCCGCGCCGAACGGCTGGCCGGCGCCCAGTTCATCCGTGGCCCCGTCCGGGTCGGCCCCCGCCTGGGTCCGGGCCTGCCACACGCCGCCCTGCAGCTCGAAATAGGCGGAAAAGGCGGCAGGCAGCAGGTCCAGTGCCACCTCCTGTGTGCGCCGAATCAGGCTGTAGGGATCGGTATCCAGCACCAGGTCGCGCGACAGCTCGGCGAAAGTGGCCAGCATCTCGCTACGCCGCTCGGCCTCCTGCCTGCGGGCCTGCAGCCGCGCCGCCTGCTGTGCCCGTTCCAGCGCCAGCTCCAGGCTGCGGCCGATGGCGCGGACCAGCGTGCGGTCCTGCGCACTCCACCCCTGAGGCCCGTGCGCCTGGCGGCGAGCAAAGCTCAGAAAAGCGTGGATTTCGCCTTCCAGCGTGAGCGGCGAGCAGAAAATCATCCGGTACCCTTCGGTGCCGGGAATATGGCGGTCATCCGGCGACCAGTCGTCGCAAAAAACGGTGCTTTTCTCCCGCTGCATTCTGTCCAGCAGCGGGAACCCGGCGTCCAGCCCGGCGGTCAGGGTGCTCACCAGCTCAGGCGGGAGCGTGGCCGACCAGCCCTGTCCTACCCAGCGCCCATCTTCGCGCACGCAGTAAGCTCCGGCGCCGCCCGGGAAATGGTGGCTGAGCAGTTGCAGCGCCTGGCGCACCAGCACGGCCACGTCGTTCTCGGTGCCGGCCGCCTCGGCAAAGGCCACGAAGGCGGCGTGGGCGCGGGCTTCTTGCTCAATCTGCCGGGTTCGCTCGGCCAGCTGCCCCTGCAGGTCGGCCATCAGCCGGGCGCGGCCCAGCGCGATGGCACACTGGGCCGCCAGCGTCATCAGGAAGCGCCGCTCTTCACGCGTGAAGTGGTGCGGTTCCCTGAAGTCCAGAATCAGCGTGCCCAGCGGGCGGTGGTCCAGAAACATGGGCAGCACCGCGTTGGCGACCGGGGCAACGGCGCCGCTGCGCTCCTCCAGCGCCGGGTAGGTGCGCACCAGTTCGCCCTGCTCCTCGAAAAACAGGGCTTCGCCCCGCTGCAGCGCGTCGCCGGCGGGCACGTTTCCGGTCAGCGGGCCGGCCTGCCAGATGGTCTGGGCGCCTTCTTCGTAGTCCTGGGTGGCGGCCAGTTCCAGACGCTCCCCGGCGGCGTCAACGAGCAGCACTGCTCCGGCAATGGCGTCCACCCCTTCCAGCGCCGGGCGCAGCACCGTTTGGAACACTTCCTCCTGCGTGCGGGCAGCAGCGAGACGCTCGGTCACGTCCTGCAGATGTTCGGTCAACGAGGGCGGCCGGGGGGAAGCTCCCGGGGCGGAGGCGGTCATAACTTTCAGCATACTCTGCCTACATACGTGCATACGTGCAGAGGGCTGCGGTTCACTCATGCGGCCTCAGGAACCTTGCATTTGGCGGCGGGGCTTCGCTACATTGGCCTGGCAGCAACAATTCAGGCAAGGACCAGCACCTGTTTCTTCCGGCAGGAGCGGGCAGTCTGGGCGGTCTCCTATGCCCGGTCTGCTGCTGCTCACGGTGAAGACAGGAAAGGGAGGCTTCATTGGTTACGCAGGTCAGAGCAGCGGACGTGATTGTAATTGGCGGCGGCATTATCGGAGCGGCCTGTGCCTTTCGTCTCAGCGAAGCCGGGCAGCGGGTCACCGTGCTGGACCGGGGCGCGGCGCCGGGCCGGGGGTCTTCGGGCCGCAGCGGCGCCGGGGTGCGGGTGCAGTTCTCGGAAGAGGTGAACGTGCGCCTCTCGTGGGAAAGCATTCAGGAGTATCAGCGCTTCCCCGAGCTGTATGGCCGGGAAAGCGGCTATGTCCAGAACGGCTACCTGTTTCTGGTGCCCGAAAGCCAGTGGGAAGCCCACGCACAGGGCGTCGCCGTGCAGCAGGGGGTGGGCGCTCCGGTGGAGGTCATCTCGCCGCAGGAAGCTGCGCGCTACGTGCCCTTCGTGCAGGACGGCATCTACCGCTGCACCTACGGACCGCAGGACGGCTACATCGACCCGCTGCTCACCCTGAATGCCTATACCGAGATGGCGCTGGAGCTGGGCGCCCAGGTGTACCGCCCCGCCGAGGTGACGCACATCGAGCGGGGCGGCGAAGGCTGGACCGTGTACTCCAGCCAGGGCGACTTCACAGCTCCCACCATCGTGAACGCGTCGGGGGCCTGGAGCGGTGCGGTAGCGGCCCTGGCCGGGCTGGACGTGCCGGTGCGGCCCCGGCGGCGCAGCGTGTACCGCACCCGCAACGGCAACGGCACGCCGAGCTACCCGCTCACCATCGACGGCACCACCAACCTGTGGCTGCGCGGGCACGGCGACACGGTCATCTTTACCGTGTCCAACCCCTATCAGCCCGACGGCCTGGAAGAAGGCATTGACTGGCCCTGGCTGGAGCGGGTGCGGGAAGCCGCCGCCGTGCGCTTTCCCTGGCTGAACGAGCTGGACGTGGACCGCTCCTACAGCTTCTGGGGTTACTACGAGATGACGCCCGACGGCAGCCCGGTGCTGGGCCGTATGGAAGCCGAACCGGGCTGGATCAACGCCTGCGGCTTTTCCGGCCACGGGGTGCAGCAGGCCGCCGCCGTGGGGCGCATCGTGACCTCATTCGTGCAGGGCGAGCGGCCCTTTATCGACGTGAGCAGCCTGCAATTGGAGCGCTTTGCCCGCGACCGGGCGACGGCCGAGCGACACATCGTCTGACAACATTCCCGCAAAGGAGCCACTGACATGACCGACCGACGCGAAACCCTGAAATACGTGCTGGACGGCCTGATGCGCCGCTATCAGGAGCGGGTGCCCGACGTACAGAACATCATTGCGGACATGGTGGAAGGCGGCCTGATTGACCGGGCCGAGGACATCGAAAACGACCACATCGCTTTCCGTACCATGGGCGTGCCGCAGCTGGGGATAGGGAGCTTCGAGAAGATTTTCTTGCACTACGGCTACCAGCGCCGCGAGCCTTACCAGTTCGAGGGCAAGAAGCTGGACGCTTTCTGGTACTCGCCGCCCGAGCCGCTGCCGGGCCAGCCCGCGTTCCCGCGTATCTTCGTCTCGGAGTTGCGGGTGGGCGACCTGAGCGAGGAAGCGCAGCGCATCATCACCAGCTACACGGACGAGGTCAAATCGGACCCGGTAGACGACCTGGACCTGGACGACGGGGCGCAGGTGGACGAGTTCCTGCACCGGGCGCTGTGGCGGCTGCCCAGCTACGCCGACTACCAGCGGCTACAGGACGAATCCGAGTACGCCGCCTGGGTCATCTACAACCGCTACTACCTCAACCACTTCACGGTCAGCGTGCACAACCTGCCGCAGGGCTACGACACCATCGAGGACTTCAACCGCTTTCTGGAAGGGCACGGCTACACCCTCAATTCCAGCGGCGGCAAGGCCAAGCAGAGCCCCGACGGCCTGCTGATTCAGAGCAGCACCGTGGCCGAGATGATCGACGCCGAATTTGAGGGCGGCCAGACCGAGCGCATCAGCGGCTCGTACGTGGAGTTCGCGGAGCGCCGCCCACTGCCGGAGTTCCAGCATCTGCCCAAGGCGGAGCTGACCCGCGAGCGGCGCCGCGAAGGCTTCGAGGCAGGTAACGCCGACAAGATTTTCGAGAGCACCTATTCGTCCCAGACGGCCCAGCGCGGCTGAAGTCGGCGGAACCACGCCCGAAGGAGCAATGGCATGACCCAGACACAGAACAGACCCTCTATCAAGACCTACGGGCACCTGATCGGCGGCGAGGAAACCGTACCCCAGGATGCGCCGACCTTCCAGAGCCGCTCCAGCGGCAACCTCAGCGACGTGCTGGCCGCTTTTCCCGAAGCCGACCGGGACACCGTCCGCCGGGCCTGCGAGGTGGCCCGCGCCGCTTTTCCCCGCTGGAAAGCCACGCCGGCCCCGGTGCGCGGCGAGATCATCGGCAACATCGGCCGGGCGATTGCCCGCGAAAAGGAGACGCTCAGCCGCCTGCTCAGCCGCGAGATGGGCAAGACGCTGAAAGAGGCACGCGGGGACGTGCAGGAAGCGGTGGACACCTGCGCCTTTTTCCAGTCGGAAGGCCGGCGGCTGTACGGCCAGACCGTACCCAGCGAGATGCCCAACAAGGAGCTGAAAACCTACCGCCGCCCGCTGGGTGTGGTGGGGATGGTCACGGCGGGCAACTTCCCGGTGGCGGTGCCCAGCTGGAAAATCATCCCCGCGCTGCTGACCGGCAACACGGTGGTGTGGAAGCCCAGCGAGGACGCGCCGCTGACCTCCTATGCTTTTGCCAAATTGCTGGAGGAAGCGGGTGTCCCGGACGGCGTGCTGAACGTGGTCTTTGGCGGTGGCAAGGACGCGGCGGGGCAGTTCCTGGTAGAGATGCTGGACGAAAAACTGGTCCAGAAAATCGCCTTTACCGGCTCCACCGAAGTGGGCCGCTGGATTGGTGAGGTGGCCGGGCGCAACCTGACCCACCCCACCCTGGAACTGGGCGGCAAGAATCCGCTGGTCGTGATGCGCGACGCCGACCTGGACAATGCCGTGCAGGGGGCACTGTGGGCCGCCTACGGCACCGGCGGGCAGCGCTGCACCAGCGCCGGCAACATCATCGTGGACGCGCCCGTGTACGGCGAATTTAGGGACAAGTTGCTGGCCGCCATGCAGAACATCCGCATCGGGAACCCGGTAGAGCATGAGGGTGTGCTGTACGGTCCGTTTATCAACGAGCGCTTTTTCCGGTCGTGGGAAGCCCACTACGCCCGGGGTGAGGAGGACGGGGCCACGCTGCTGTACGGCAGAGGCCGCATTACCCCCGAGAACAAACCGGAGGGCTTTCAGGGCGACCCGGAAGCGGCCTTTTACGGCTGGCCGACCCTGTGGGAAGGCGTGCAGCCGGGCATGAAACTGTTTCAAAACGAGGTCTTCGGTCCCACGGTGAACCTGGTCAAGGTGGACGGCTTCGACGAAGCGATTGCGGCGGCCAACGCGGTGGATTATGGTCTCTCCAGCGCGATTTATACCAACGACCGCACCTGGGCCAACCGCTTTCAGGAAGAAATCGAAGCGGGCATGACCTCTATCAACAACTCCACCACCGGGGCCGAAGCCCATATGCCGTTCGGGGGCACCAAGGGCAGCGGCAACGGCACCCGCGAAAGCGGCATGTGGGTGCTGGACAGCTACACCTACTGGCACGGCGTGAACGACGACATTTCCGGCAAGTTGCAGCTGGCACAGATGGACACCGAGTACGCCCAGCCCCGCGAAGCCTTCAGCGTGGGTGGCCTGACCCCAGGCGCGCAGGAGGTGGAAGGGGTCTAGTTCCCTGGCCCACCTCGGTGCAGCGCGAACGGCGGCTCTGCTTTGGCGGGGCCGCCTTTGCTGTTGGGAAAGGAGCCGGTTGCATAGTTATCGAAAAATGGGGAAATGCGGCTCAAGTCCGGAGTACCCGTACAAACCCTTTTTCACGTCTGCTGCAGACGAATGTGGGAAAGGCTTGACCTTCCAGGCCGCATATCCACCGTCCAGCTATGTAATTTTCTGTCACTTCCCTGGTTAACTATGCAAAAGCTGTCCCTTTGGCCTACACTGGCCGGCATGACCGAGCTGAGCCGCCAGGTGTTGGACCGTTCGCAGTGTCTCGTCATCAAGATAGGGTCCGCCCTGCTGGTGGATGAGCGCGGCCTGCGGCGAGACTGGCTGAGCGGCCTGGCTGACGATGTGGCGTGGCTGCGGTCGCAGGGCAAGCAGGTGGTGCTGGTCTCCAGCGGGTCTATCGCGCTGGGCCGGCGGCAGATGGGATTGCCGCGTGGCCCGCTGCCGCTTGACGAAGCCCAGGCGGCAGCGGCTGTAGGGCAGATTTCGCTGGCCCAGGCCTACGCCGACGAGCTGGCGCGGCGTGGCCTGAGCGCCGGTCAGGTGCTGGTCACGCTGGAAGACAGCCGGGTGCGCTCGCGCTACCTCAACTCGCGGGCCACGCTGGGCGCGCTGCTGGACCACGGCGTCGTCCCCATCGTGAACGAGAACGACACCGTGGCGACCGACGAAATCCGCTTCGGCGACAACGACCGCCTGGCCGCCCAGATTGCCCTGACCTGCGGCGCCGACTGCCTGATTCTGCTGTCGGATGTAGACGGCCTGTACACCGCCGACCCCCGCCACGACCCGGCCGCGCAGCACCTGGCCCGCATTGACAGCATCACCCCCGAAATCGAGGCGCTGGCCGGCGACCCCGGCCCCGACGCCAAGGGCGGCATGCGGACCAAGCTGATGGCCGCCCGCACCGCCATGCAGGCCGGCGCGGCGATGGCGATTATGCGCGGCGATACCCTGCGGCCTGTCTCGGCGCTGCGCGAAGGAGCGCGCACCACCTGGTTCGTGGGCACCGAAACCCCCAAGTCGGCCCGCAAAAAGTGGATTGCCGGCATGAAGCCGCAGGGCCGCGTGACCATAGATGACGGCGCACAGGCGGCGTTGGCCCGGGGCCGCTCCTTGCTGGCTGCTGGCGTGACCGGCGTGGAAGGCCACTTCGGGCGCGGCGAGTGCGTGGAGGTGGTCCACCGCGGCCGGGTGCTGGCCCACGGCCTGTGCAGCTACGGCTCGGCGCAGGCGCGGCAGGTGGCCGGGCTGCACAGCGACGAAATCGCCCGGCTGCTGGGCGAACCGCCCCGCGCCGCCTTTATCAACCGCGACAATCTGGCCCTCTGATTCGGCCTTCCTTGCCCAGCACACGTTTCCCCACACCTCAGGAGCCTGCCCCATGACCCAGACTGCCCCCGAACCTCAGCACACCGAACTGAAGCACACCATGAACATGCTGTTCGCTCAGGCCCGCGCCGCCGCCCGCGCGCTGGCACTGGCCGGCAGCGACCAGAAGCAGGCTGCCCTGGACGCGGCCGCCGCCGCCCTGGAACGCCGCCGCGCCGACGTACTGAGCGCCAACGCCCGCGACCTGGCTTTCGCAGAGAAAAAGGGCCTCAGCCCCGCCATGCTGGACCGGCTGCGGCTGGACGAGGACCGTATCGGCAGCATTGTGCAGGGCCTGCGTGCCGTGGCCGCCCAGCCCGACCCGGTCGGCGAGGTGATGGAAGCCTGGGAGCGCCCCAGTGGCCTGAGCATTCGCCGGGTTCGCACCCCGATCGGCGTGGTGGGCGTCATCTACGAGTCGCGGCCCAACGTGACCGCCGACGCCGGCGCCCTGTGCCTCAAGAGCGGCAATGCGGCCATCTTACGCGGCGGCTCGGAAAGCCTGCACTCCTCGCAGGCGATTCACGCGGCGCTGGTGGAGGGCCTGCGTACCGCCGGCCTGCCCGAGCGGGCCATTCAGCTGATTCCTACCCGCGACCGGGCGGCGGTAGGGGAGATGCTGGCGGCGCAGGGCCTGATAGACGTGATTGTGCCGCGTGGGGGCCGCAGTCTGGTGGGCCGGGTGCAGAGTGAGGCCCGGGTGCCGGTGTTCTCGCACCTGGACGGCATTAACCATGTGTATGTTCATGCGGCCGCCGACCCGGTCAAGGCAGAGGCGGTGGTGGTCAATTCCAAGACCCGCCGCACCGGCATCTGCGGCGCGGCCGAGTGCCTGCTGATGGACCGGGAGAGCTTCGCGGCCCAGGGCGCAGCGCTGGTGGCCGCGCTGCAGGCACTCGGCACCCAGATTCGCGGAGACCGTCACTTCCAGACCCTGCCCGGCGTGCAGGCGGCGGGACCGGATGATTTCGGCTGCGAGTTTCTGGACAACATCATCGCGGCGCGGGTGGTGTCCGGCCCTGGCGAGGCCATCGCCCACATCGCGCAGTACGGCAGCGGGCATACCGAGTGCATCGTGACCGAGGACGCGGCGGTGGCCGGCCGCTTTGCCCGCGAGGTGGACGCTGCCATCATCATGCACAACGCCTCCACCCAGTTCGCGGACGGCGGCGAGTTCGGCATGGGGGCCGAAATCGGTATCGCCACCGGCAAGCTGCACGCCCGTGGCCCTGTGGGCGCCCGCGAGCTGACTTCGTTCAAATATCTGGTGCATGGCGAGGGCACCGTGCGCCCCTGAGCGCGGAGGACAGGCAGCGCAGAGGGCCAGTGCGGGGCTGGGCTCCGGTGCAGACCTGGATTACGGCGCAGATGTGACCCATGTCATCCAAACCGCAGAGCAAGTGGAAGCGTTGTTCGGCCCTGTGGTGACTCTCTCCCTCCAAAAGGAAGTGGACATCGTGCATCCGGTGTGTCAGTGCTGGCGGCTTCTGGGCCGGCGGGGTCGGATGCTTCGCCACGCAGTGACCCGGCCTGTCTGGTTCACATTCAGGATGAGCGCACGCTGTTGTTTGCCGAGCAGCGCGGCAACAACCATACCGACAGTCTGTGCAAAGTCCTGCCAAAAAGCCACGCTGGACTGATGCGCTCCCAGCTGAAGGCTGCTGCTATGCAGGTCCCACAGGACCAGGCTATGGGGAACTGAGTCACGAGGAGTTGGGCTAAACTGGGCCTATTCCACAAGTTGTGCGGCCCGGCCTCTGCTGAGGGCCTTTTGCTGTGTCCAGAGAGTTGGGGAGCTGGGGCCAGTGCAGGCGGCCTGGCCGAGAAGGAGAGATGCTGACATGTTCCGAGCCTTGGCAAACGCTTCCAACGCGTTGGTGACCCGCCTGCTTCCTGACCCGTTCATCTTTGTGGCCTTGCTGACGCTGCTGGTGCTGGCGCTGGGTGTGCTGCTGACCCCGCACACGCTGCCGCAGATGGTGCAGTTCTGGGGGGACGGCTTCTGGGAGCTGCTGGCCTTCACCATGCAGATGGCCCTGGTGCTGGTCACCGGGCATGCGCTGGCGTCCACCCCGTTTTTCCGGCGCCTGCTGGGTGGGCTGGCGGGCCTGGCGAAAACGGCGCCGGCGGCCATCGTGCTGGTCACAGCGGTGTCCCTGGTCGCCAACTGGATCAACTGGGGCTTCGGGCTGGTGATTGGGGCCATCTTCGCCCGTGAGCTGGCCCGCCGGGTACCGGGGGTGGATTACCGCCTGCTGATTGCCAGCGCCTACAGCGGCTTTGTCATCTGGCACGCAGGATTCAGCGGATCTATTCCGCTGACCATCGCCACGCCGGACCATTTTCTGGAAGGTCAGATTGGCCTGATTCCCACCTCGCAGACCATCTTCGCGCCGTTCAACCTGATTCTGGTGGGCGTGCTGGCACTGCTGATTCCGCTGGTGAACCGCGCCATGCTGGACCGTGAGCATCCGGTGGTGGTGGACCCGGCGCTGCTGGCCGAAAAAGCTCCGGCGGCGGCCTGGGCGCCTGCGGACCAGACCCCGGCCCAGCGTCTGGAAAACAGCCCGGTCCTCAGCCTGCTGCTCGGTGGGTTGGGGCTGGCCTTTCTTGCCATGTACTTCGCCGCCGAAGGCTTCAAGCTGAACCTGAACATCGTCAACTTCGCCTTCCTGTTCCTGGCCATCTTGCTGCACGGCACGCCGGCCCGCTTTATTGCGGCCACGACCGAAGCGGTGCAGGGGGCGGCGGGCATCCTGATTCAGTTTCCCTTTTACGCAGGTCTGGCCGGCATGATGGCCGGCTCGGGCCTGATTGAGCGGGTGTCGGACGCCTTTGTGGCCATGTCCACCCCGCAGACTTTCCCGGTGCTGGCCTTCTGGAGCGCGGGGCTGGTCAATATCTTCGTGCCCAGCGGCGGCGGACAGTGGGCGGTGCAGGGGCCGGTCATGGTGCAGGCCGCGCAGAGTCTGGGGGCCTCGCTGCCCAAAACGGCGATGGCCGTGGCCTGGGGCGACGCCTGGACCAACATGATTCAGCCGTTTTGGGCGCTCCCTGCCCTGGCGATTGCCGGCCTGCACGCCCGCGACATCATGGGTTATTGCCTGGTTATCCTGTTGCTGGTGGGCGCGGTGGTCAGCCTGGGCCTGTATCTGCTTCCTGGCTGAGCGAAGGTACGCCTCAGCCGGGAAGTCCCAGCTGAGGCTCCGGGTGCAGTACCCAGCGGTTGCGCCCCCCCTGCTTGGCCTGATACAGCGCCTGGTCGGCCAGGGCCAGCGTGTGCTGAGGGTCGGTGCCGGCCATGTGACGTGCGCCACCGAGCGACGCAGTGAGGTGCAGGGTGAACGTAGCCGGGTCTCCCTGAAGCCCGTTCAGTGACGGCACACTGAGTGGCGTCTGCTCAATATGGTCCCGGATGCGCTCGGCAATCAGCTCCGGGGTGCCGATTTGCGGCTGATGGACCAGCAGGACGAACTCTTCGCCGCCGTAGCGGTAAGCCGAATCCGAGGCGCGCAGGTTGCTGCGTAGCAGCTCACCTACAGCCGTGATGACCTGGTCACCCACAGCATGCCCGTAGGTGTCGTTGATGCGCTTGAAGTGGTCGATGTCCACCATCAGCAGCAGGTCGCCGGTTCTGAGGGCCAGCAGGTCCAAGTCGAACTGTCGGCGGTTGAAGAGACCCGAAAGTGCATCTTGCCGGGCCTGGCGCTGGAACATGGCATTCAGCTTTATCAGTTTGATCCGGTCGCGTAGAACCAAGGCCACGATAAGAAAGGCCGCCACATTGAGGATGAGCAGGGGAGGATAAACCTGCTGCAGCAGCTGCATCCCGTTCGGCAGCATCACCAGTGGCAGGCCGTTGGGGGCGAGGGACACCAGGCCCAGGAATATGCCGCGAGACCAGGAAATATGGTCGAGGCGAGGTTGGACGAGCCGGCGTAGGATGGCGGTCACCAGCAGAATCAGCGCAATACTGGTAAAAGCCGGCGTTATCCCCGGCCCGCCCAGGAAGTAACGGTAGGTCAGCACCGGAATGCTGCCCACCAGCGCCGCTGGTGCCCCGTAGACCAGGGCCAGATAGACCAGCGGCACCGGCCGCAAGTCGATAAGTACTCCAGGGGCAATGGCGGCCGGTTGCAGCAGAAGGATGACCGATACCAGGCTTGCCGCTGTGATGGTTTGCACCTGGAAGGTCCGGTCACGGCGCAGCGGCCAGGACCGTAGGGTCAGGCTGAACAGGTAGGTCATCGCAATCAGGAGGGCGAAGTTGATGAACAGGGCTCTGAGCATGAGACAAGTACTCCTGTCGCTCCAGCAGCTCTGGATTCGGAGCATGGGGAGGTGGGGGTGGAGCAGAGAGCGGGATGGGCAGCAAGCAAACGGCCTGGGTATCCAGCTGGTTATTGTACCGGTTCACTTTTCGGGTTGCTGACCATTTGCCCCGTATAGCCTCTGCTCAGTGCAGCCTTCGCCCTGGGCAGCCTGACCGTCTGCAGACACTGGGCACTCTAGAATGACCACTGTATGAGAAAATTCAGACTCCTTGCCGTGGCGCTGTCTGCCGGAATGCTGGCCGCCTGCGCTCCCACCCAGACCGCTTCCCCGGTTGCCGAGGCGCCGTTCCGGCTGCAGTTGCTGCACTTTTCGGATGTGGACGGTGGCCGCGATATCGTCGGCAACGCGCCGCGCTTCTCGGCGCTGGTCAACCATTTCCGCGCCCAGCAGCCGCAAAATACCCTGTTGCTGAGCAGTGGCGATAACTCTATCCCTGGACCCGAGTACAACGTGGCCAGCGATAGCAGCCTGGACGCCGCGCTGGGCAAAGCCGGTGCTGGCCGTGCCCACGTGGCCTGGCTGAACGCCCTGGGCCTGCAAGCCTCGGCGGTGGGCAACCATGACCTGGACATGGGCACCGGCGAATTCTCCGGCCTGCTGACCGGGGCAGACGGCTGGAACGGCGCCGACTTTCCCTATCTGGCGACCAACCTGGATTTCGGTGCCGACGAAGCCACCGCCAAGATTGCCGGCAAAGACGGCCTGAGCGCGGCCGAGCTGGCCGGCAAGGTGGCCGGCTACACCACCTTGCAGGTGGGCGGCGAAACGGTGGGCGTGGTGGGTGCCACCACCCCGCAGCTGGGCCGTCTGACCAACGTGGGCAAGCTGGGTATCGCTCCTGCCAGCCCGGATGACCTGGACGCCCTGGCTGCCCTGATTCAGCAGGATGTGGACACCCTGACTGCTCAGGGCGTGGACAAGGTGATTCTGCTCGCGCACATGCAGAGCATCGACATCGAGCAGGCGCTGGCTCCGCGCCTCAGGGGCGTGGACATCATCGTGGCGGGGGGCAGCAACACCCTGCTGGCCGACACCGCCGACCGCCTGCGCAGCGGCGACAAGCGCCAGGGCGACTACCCGCTGATGTTCAGCGGTGCCGACGGCGCCCCCGTGCTGGTGGTGAACACCGAGGGCGACTACACCTACCTGGGCCGTCTGGTGGTGGATTTCGACGAGCAGGGCCGCCTGATTCCGGCCAGCCTGGACCCTGCGGTAAACGGCGCTTATGCCACCGACGAAGCGGGCCTGAGCGCCCTGGGCGTGACCCGCGAACAGGCCAGCCCCGCCGTGATTCAGGTGGCCGACGCCCTGCAAGCGGCCCTGAAGTCCCGTGCCGGCAACGTGGTGGGCTACACCAACGTGTACCTGAACGGTGAGCGCGGCGGCGTGCGTACCCAGGAAACCAACCTGGGCAACCTCAGCGCCGACGCGAACCTGTTCTATGGGCAGCAGGTGGACCCCAGCACCGCCCTGAGCCTCAAGAACGGCGGCGGTATTCGCGGTCCCATCGGTGCCTGCATCGTGCCTCCCGGCAGCACCGGCGGCACGCCCGTCTGCTCGGCCCCGCAGGGCACCCCCGGCGTCAGCGAAAAGGGCCAGATTTCGCAGCTGGACCTGGAAACCGCCTTCCGCTTCAACAACGGCCTGTCGCTGGTTACGGTCACGGGCACGCAGCTGAACGCCCTGCTGGAACACGGCGTGGCCGGCGTGGAAAACCGCCTGGGCCAGTTCCCGCAGGTGGGCGGCCTGACCTTCGCCTACGACCCCAGCCGCCCGGCCGGTGAGCGCGTCACCGATATCGTGATTGAGGATGCTGGTGGCGCCGCCGCCGGCACCGACCGCGTGGTGCTCAAGGCCGGCGGTCAGCTGAACGCCGCCGCTGCAGCCCGCTCCTACCGCATGGTCACGCTGGGCTTCCTGGCGCTGGGCGGCGACGGCTACCCCTTCCCCAAGGAAGGCAGCGCCGAATTCGCCGCGCTGAACCTGCGCGACCTGACCCAAAAGGGCGTGCGCCAGGGCCGCTTCACCTTCGCGGACGAGGGCAGCGAGCAAGACGCCCTGGCCGAGTACCTGGGTGCCCGCTTCGGGACGGCCGCTACGGCCTTCGCCCAGGCCGACACCCCCGCCGAGGCGGACACCCGCATTCAGCGCCGCTGAGGCCAGCGCTGCTCAGGCCTCCGCCTCCAGGCCCTCCTGACAATCTGTAAACAAGTCCTAAATTCCAACCCCCGGCGCGGCTACACTGCGGCACTGGGGGTTCACCTATAAAGCGGTATGGAAAAAAATACGCCTGATCTGAATGATCTGATGGCTCAGATTGATCTGGGCAAGCTGGGGGTGCTGGCCGGCAAGGTGGACCTGGCCGGGATTCTGAACGCGGCCAGCAACATGAACGACAAGCAGCTGCGCCAGCTGAGCCGCGCCCTGGGAGTGGGCGGCAGCGGCCGCAAGCGCGAGCTGCCTGCCGCCGACGGCGACTTTTATGACTATCTGGACACCCTCACCGACGCGCAGGTGGAGGTGGCCGGCCGGGTGCATGCCTTTATGCGTGCCGAAGTGATGCCGGTCATGAACGAGTACTGGAGCCGCGACGAGTTCCCCCGTGACCTGATCGGCAAGATGCGCGAGCTGAACCTGCTGCGCGCCATCTGGAACGAGGACGGCACCCGCCGCCCCGACGCCACCATCATGGAGGGCATCATCACGCTGGAAGCCTGCCGGGTGGATGTCTCCACCGCTGTATTTTTCGGGGTACACGGCGGGCTGGCTTTCGCGTCCATCGCGCTGGGCGGCAGCGAGGAGCAGAAAAAGCGCTGGCTGCCGGACATGCTGGACATGCGCCGCATCGGGGCATTTGGTCTGACTGAGCCCGAGGGCGGCTCGCAGGTGAGCGAAGGAATGCGGACCACCTGCCGCCGCGACGGGGACGGCTGGGTGCTGAACGGCGAGAAAAAGTGGATCGGCAACTCTACTTTCTCCGACTTTACCGTGATCTGGGCGCGCGACGAAGAAACGTCCGAGGTGCGCGGTTTCGTGGTAGAAGCGGGCACGCCCGGCTACAGCGTCGAGAAGATTCAGGGCAAAATCGCGCTGCGGATGGTGGAAAACGGGCACATCACCCTGCAGGACTGCCGGGTGGCCGATGAATTCCGCCTGCAGGCTGTGCAGGGCTGGGATACCGTGTCGGACGTGCTGAAATTGACCCGCGCCGGGGTGGCGTGGCAGGGCGTGGGCTGCGCGATGGGCGCCTACGAACTGGCACTGGCCTACGCCCAGCAGCGCAAGCAGTTCGGTAAGCGCATCGGTGAATTCCAGCTGGTTCAGAACCATCTGGTGCTGATGCTGGCCGATGTGACCGCCATGCTGGGCATGGTGACCCGCCTCTCGCACCTGGCGGACGAGGGCCGCATGGATGACGCCCACGCCGCCCTGGCCAAGGTTCATACCGCTGCCCGCTGCCGTGAGGTGGTGGCCCGCGCCCGCGAGGTCTTCGGCGGTAACGGAATCCTGCTGGAGCACGGGGTCGCCAAGCACTTCGCCGACACCGAAGCTATCTACTCCTACGAGGGCACCAACGAAATCAATACCCTGGTGGTCGGCCGCGCCGTGACCGGCCTGAGCGCTTTCGTCTGAGCCCCCGTTCACCACGGTTTCAGTTCACTTGGGCCCCAGCGCACCAGAATCTGATTCTGGTGGGGCTCCGGGTGCGGTCAGCGGCGCAAGCACCGGCCAGCAACCAGCGGCCATTCAGGGGAGCGGCCCGCAGGGTTCAGCCCTCCGTCTGCCCAGCCAGCGCACGTACGCCGCCGTTCACGAAGGTGTTCAGGGTGGCCGCCAGGGCCTCGGCGCTGAAAGGTTCCTCGGTCAGCTCGGCGTAGGCAGCGCTGCTCAGCAGGTGAATTACCAGAAAAATCATCTGCTGGGCGGCCGGCCCGCTGCGCTGGGCGCGTGGCAGTTCGGCCAGCTGCAAGCGGGTTTCGAGCGCCTGGAAAAAGGCGCGGCGCTTCTGGCGGAACAGCGGTCCGCCGCCCGAATTGAGCAGCATCAGCAACTCGCGTTCTTCCAGCAGGGCCACGAACAGCTGGTCGTAGGCGGCGGCCGAATCCTCCAGGCGGTTCAGGTAGGGGTGGAGCCGACCTGGCAGGCCCTCCAGCCGCGCTTCCAGCAGGGCGTCCAGCATGTCCTCGGTGGAGGCGAAGTAGGTATAGATGGTGGGCCGCGAAATCCGCAGTGCCTGTGCCAGGTCGGCCATGCCCACACTCTCGAAGCCGCGCTGGATAAACAGCTCGGCGGCCATCTCCAGAATTTGGGTGCGGCGGTCTTCGGCGCTCAGGCGGCGGGGCAGGGGAGAGCCGGGGGCCTCTTGGGGAACTGTCGCAGCAGGCGGAAGCATAGCTTTAGTCTAGCACTTACTTAACAACATGTCACTTGACAAAATGTCAAAACGGCTGAGATACTTCTGAGGGTCTGGTGTCCGTGACCTGCCTCGGAGACGCAACCCCTGGGCCGCAGTGGCCCAGAACTTCAGCAGGCGGCGAAATAAAATAAGCCCCAGCAGTTCCAGTAGGCTTCGCGAATCTACGCTTTCCCTCTCTGCACTCTGACTTTCGCTCTGGCTCTGCCTGGCGCCCCTATGTCCTACGCTTCCCGTGCCTATGTCCCAAGGAGACCGCATGTCCCTGCAGCAGTTCGCCCGTGATTTTCGCCATCTGACCTACGCCGAGCGGTCCATGTGGCGCTGGCCCATGATGTGGCTCAGTGCTGCAGCCATCCTGGCAGTCCCCTCGCTGTACGCCAGCATCAACCTGGCCAGCTCGCTGGACCCTTACGGCAACCTACAGGCGCTGCCGGTGGGCGTGGTGAACCTGGACCAGGGCACCGAGCGGGACGGCAAGAACATCAACATGGGCCGTGAGGTAATGGACGATTTCCGCAAGGACCCGCCTTTCGACCTGACCGTATATCCCAGCGAGGCGGCCGCCCGTGACGCTGTGAGGCGCGGTGATATCTATTTCGCGCTGACCATTCCGGCCGATTTCAGCCGCAAGGCGGTGGCCGGTGACAGCAGCGAGCACGGACTGCTGCGGTTCTACGTGGCCGAGGGCTCCAACTATTTTGCCAGCCGTGTGGCGGACTCGTTTGCGAACCGGCTCAGCGACGAGCTGAACAAGACCCTCGGCGAGACGCGCTGGGAAGCCGTGCAGGCGTCGCTGAAAGACGTTCAGAACGGCTTCGGAGACATCAAGGACGCCACCAGTCGGCTGGCTGATGGGGCCAGCGATCTCAAGGCCGGCGCCGGGCGCCTGAACGACGGTGCCGGCGACCTGAAAGGCGGCCTGGACCGCGCTGCCGACGGCAGCCACCGCCTGGCCGAGGGGGCTGGGCAGGTTTCGGACGGCGTGCAGGCGCTGACCGGCGGCACCGGCCGCTTGAAAGAAGGCATCGGCCAGCTGAACGCTGCGATTCCTACGCCTGAAAAGCTGAAGCCTCTGCGTGAGGGGGCGGCGGCCCTCAGCCAGGGCAATGCCCAGCTGGCGACCGGCCTGGGTCAACTCTCGACCGGCGCCGGGCAGCTGGCGGCAGGCACCGGCCGACTAAAAGAAGGTGCAGACCGGGTAGCAGCGGGCAACAAGCAGCTGGCTGAGCAATTGCCGCAACTGCAAAGTGGTCTGGGCGAATTGTCCACCGGAGCCGGTCAGTTGGCGGCGGGCACTGGCCGACTAAAAGAAGGTGCAGACCGAGTAGCGGCGGGCAACAAGCAGCTGGCCGAGCAATTGCCGCAACTGCAAAGCGGTTTGGGCGAATTGTCCACTGGGGCGGGTCAGCTGGCGGCGGGCACCGGCCGCTTGAAGGAAGGGGCGGACCGGGTAGCGGCGGGCAACAAGCAGCTGGCCGAGCAATTGCCGCAACTGCAAAGTGGTCTGGGTGAGTTGTCCACCGGAGCCGGTCAGCTGGCGGCAGGTACGGGACGACTAAAAGAAGGAGCGGACCGGGTGGCAGCGGGCAACAAGCAGCTGGCCGAGCAACTGCCGCAGTTGGAAACCGGCGTGGGCCAGGTGGTGACGGGAGTGGACGCGCTGAATACCGGCGCTGCCGAGCTGGCCACCGGCCTGACCCGCCTGAATGAAGGGGTGCGCAACCAGCCTCTGCTACCGGGGCAGCTGAAATCCGGCGTGTCCGAGCTGAACCAGGGCTCGCAGCGCCTGCACAGCGGCACCAACGACCTGCTTCAGGCCCTGCCGCGGCTTCAGCAGGGAGCGTCGGCAGCTGCGACAGGCGCTCAGCAGTTGGCTGAGGGAGCCGGGCAGCTGTCGAGCGGTGCGGATGAATTGAACGCTGGTGCCCAGCGACTGGCCGAGGGTGCCAAAGCCGCGCAGACAGGTGCAGGTCAGGCAGTTACTGGCGCTCAGCAGTTGGCTGAGGGAGCCGGGCAGCTGTCGAGCGGTGCGGATGAATTGAATGCCGGTGCCCAGCGACTGGCCGAGGGTGCCAAAGCGGCCCAGACAGGTTCTCAGCAGGCGGTCACTGGTGCTCAGCAACTGGCCGAGGGGGCTGGGCAGCTGTCGAGTGGTGCCGGCGAGCTGAACACGGGCGCCCAGCGTCTGGCCGAAGGCACCCGGGCGGCCCAAGCGGGCGCGGGCCGGGCAGCCGCCGGAGCGCAGCAGCTCGCGGCCGGGTCAGCGCAGCTGTCGAGTGGTGCCGGCGAGCTGAACACCGGGGCGCAGACTCTGGCAGCCCGCAGCGGCGAGGCGGCGGCCGGGGCTGCACGGCTGGCAAACGGTGCCGGGCAAGTCCAGGGCGGCGTGAACGACCTGGCCGACGGGGTGGAAAAAATAGGCGCGGGGGTGGGCACCATCAACCGCCAGCTGCCCGCGCAGGCCGACCTGGACCGCCTCAGCAGCGGGGCGCAGACCCTGGCCGGCAGCAGCGCCGAGCTGAGCAGCGGCCTGGACCGGCTGGATGAGGGGGCAGGCGACCTGGCCCAGGGCACCTCGGACCTGCTGGACGGCGCCGGGCAGCTTTCGGACGGCCTGAATGAGCTGAACAGCAAAATCCCGGCCGAGACCGCAGAACTGGGTGGCGATCCTAGCGGCCTCAGCCGCAGCGTGATGGCCCAGACCGAGAAGTTCGCGGCAGTCGCCAACAACGGCACCGGCTTCGCGCCCTACTTCATGGCCCTCAGCCTGTGGGTGGGTGCCGTGCTGACCA
Source organism: Deinococcus proteolyticus MRP (assembly GCF_000190555.1). GTDB lineage: Bacteria > Deinococcota > Deinococci > Deinococcales > Deinococcaceae > Deinococcus > Deinococcus proteolyticus. Next base: position 209,980 of record NC_015169.1, on the reverse strand, counting down.
CGTTCATCTTCCCCTTTCAGCAGCTGCCCTACAGCGGCCGGCGCACCGGGCAGGCGGCGCGGGTGCTACGCAAGTTCCTGGTGCCTGCCCTGCTGGTGGTTCTCCAGGCGGTGCTGATGGTGTTCGCGGTGCAGGCGCTGGGCGTGCAGTATCTGCACCCGGTGCAGGTCATCGCCACCTCGGCGCTGGCGAGCCTCACCTTTTTCTCGCTGATTCTGGCCCTGATTCTGCTGTTCGGCTCGGTAGGCCGCTTCATCGCGCTGGTGCTGCTGATTTTGCAGCTGGCATCGTCGGGCGGAAGTTACCCCGTGGAGCTGGCGCCGCCGCTGTTCCAGGCCATTCACAACTGGGTGCCGGTCACGCAGGCGGTCGGGGCACTGCGCCACGCCATCGCGGGGGCGTATGAGGGCCAGTACCTGAAGTTCATGCTGTTCCTGCTGTCTATGCTGGCTGTCAGCGGCGTGCTGGCGATGGTTGCCCGCCGCCGCTGGGAACTGGTAGACGACGTAGATTTCCGCCCGCTGATTGTCTCGCCGCTGGCGTCCGGCCACGTGCATGAAGACGATTTGGAGCGCCGCATCCGCGAAATCCGTGATGCACGGGCTGCCCGCGCCGGCCTCAGCGAGAGTGAGTAGGAAAGCCCAGCAGAGCCAGCAGCGCCTGACGCACCGCACCGCGACTGAATCTGCCCGGCGGGCCGCCCACCAGCAGAGCCGCGACGCGCCCGCTGTCTGGGCAAAAGGCCAGCCCGGCGCGGGACTGCCGCGCTACACCGTCATGCCACCACACGCCCCCGGTCACGAACCAGCCGGGGGCGATTTCGTCGGTGCCGGTCGGGCGTCCGCGTGGCGTGACGGTCAGTGTCCAGGCCGGGGCCAGCTGACCGTTTAGATGCGCCCCCCCAAAGCGCAGCAGGTCGCCGGCCGTGGCCCACAGTCCGCCCGCACCCGCCAGCGTGCCGAAATCGGTGGCGCGGGGCGGCGGCGCCGCCGGAAAGCCGGTGCTCTCCAGTCCCAGCGGCCCGGTCACCGTGCGGGCCAGCAACGACGGAAAGGGAGCGCCCCCGGCAGCCGCCAGCGCTAGGGCCAGCACCCCGGCTCCCAGGTTGGAGTAGCCGAAGCGCCCCGCCTGTCCCGCCGCTGCCCAGCGCCGCGCTGAGGCCAGGGCCGCTCCCTCACTCAGGCTGTAGGGGGCGTAGGGGTCCAGCAGCACGGTCAGGCCCGCCCGCAGCGGATGGGCAGGCAACCCGGCAGTGTGGGTGGCCAATGCGTAAGGTGTGACGGAGGCAGGCAGCCCGGCAAAGGGCCCGCCCAGGTCAGCCAGCGGAGCTTGCGCGTCCAGCTGACCAGCGGCGGCCAACTGCCCCAGCACGGCGGCCGTAAACGGCTTGGTCACGCTGGCGATTTCGTGTGGGGCAGCCGGGTCCAGCCCGCCCACTCCGCCGGTCAGGATGTGCCCGCCTGCTTGCAGTCCCAGCCCCAGTCCGCCCGGTGCCTGCGCCAGCGGCCGCAGCGCCCGCTCCAGCGCTGCCGGCGAGGCTCCGCTGAGGTCGGCGGCCTGACGGGCCAGGAAGGACAGTGAACTGCGGCGGAACATGGACTCCAGTCTAGGGAGGAAGGACCGGAGATGTTATCTTTGCTTACTTTTATGACACTGACCCTGAGCCTACCTGCACACCGGCAGGAAAAGATAGAGCGGGAAAAAGCGTGCTGACGGCCTTGTCGGGCACCCTGGCCAACGTGGCAGCTGTACTGCTGGGGGGGCTGGCCGGACTGCTGCTGGGCGGCCGGCTGCCCGAGCAGGTGCAGCGCACGCTGTTGCAGGCCCTGGCTCTGGTCACACTCTTTATCGGGATGGATATGGCCTGGGCGCTGCGTGAGCTGGCCTTCGGGCCGGTGCCGGGTGTGGTCGTCGGGCTGGTCGCCATGGTGCTGGGTGCGGTGGCCGGCGAACTGCTGGGCATCGAGGACGCGCTGGGCCGGATGGGTGAGCGCGTGCAGCGGCGTCTGCGCGGTGGGGGCCGCTTTACCGAGGGCTTCGTGGCGGCCACGCTGCTGTTCTGTGTGGGCCCCATGACCATTATCGGCGGGCTGCAAAATGGCCTGACCGGCGACCCCACCACCTATCTGCTCAAGGCCGGCCTGGACCTGGTGGCCGCCACGGCACTGGCTGGAGTCTACGGCAGCGGTGTGCTGGCCAGCGCCCTGAGTGTGCTGGTCATTCAGGGGGGCATTGCTCTGGGTGCCCTGGCGCTGGCGGGCGGCCTGCTGAGCGGTCTGGACCCTGCCAGCCTGCGCACCCATCCGGCCATGCTGACCCTGACCGGCACTGGCGGGCTGGTGCTGCTGGGCATCGGCTGGAACCTGATGCTGGGCGGCCTGGACCTGGGCGAGCGCCGCGTGCGGGTGGGCAGCTTCCTGCCGGCGCTGCTGCTGGGGCCGCTGCTGGCCTGGGCGCTGGGCCTGCTCTGGAAGTAGCCGCCCGGAGCCGCATTCAGTCCCGCTTGGCCCCTAGTCGGCCACCGTCATGCCCGCCGCGGCCAGCTCACTGCGGGCCGCTTCCGGCAGGCCGATATTCCAGTGCTGGTGGACATGCTGCACCACCGCGTAGCCCAGCTTGCGCTGCGCCGCCGAGGAGAGGTGGACCCCGTCGGCCGACATGTCGGGGCCGAACGGCTCCAGGCTGTTCTCGTCGAGCGCGGTGTGAAAGTCTAGCTGGTCCATCAGCGGCTGGACAGCCATCACGTCATGGCCGAACTCGGCAGCCAGGCGCAAGATGGCGTCGTTGTACGCCTGCACGGTCGCCTGAATCTGGGCAGTTTCGGCCGGGGTCAGCGCCTCAGGCACGTCGCAGCTGAGTTTGCGGCCCAGCAAAAAGGCAGTGAGCGGCAGGCGGTTCTCGCTGTCTTGGCAGTTGGCGTCGGCCACGCCCTTTTCGAACAGGACCCGGCCAGGGCTCATCAGCGGCAACCGGGTCACGTCGGGCACGGTCAGCAGCAGCGTGCGGGCGCCGGCCGGTTTCAGGGCCTCCAGCACCCGGCGGTAGTGCTGCTCGAACTCGGCCGGTGGCGTGACCAGCGCCGGGTCGCCCTGCGTGACGCCGATCATGGCGTCGTTCGCGCCAATCCACAGGGTGAGGTGGTCGGGCCGCGACTTGAGCGCCGCTTCCACCTGGGTCAGCTGGGGCCCCAGAATCAGGCCGTACATCCGCCGGGTCAGGTCGTCGGTGCTGCCTACGCCGCGCTTCTGGTACAGGTCCTGCACCCGTGCTCCCGGCACCGCAAAGTTGGAGCCGCGCAGGTCGCTGCTGACCCGCACGCAGGCGCCTTCGCCCAGGCCGCCGCCCATCGGGGCCGGGCAGCCGCGCCGGGTCGCGGGAATCCCGAACGGCACGTCGGTCATGCGGGCCACCACGGCCGGGTAGGCGGCGTACTGACCCGCCGCCGTCAGCCCGGCGGCCTGCATCCCCGCCGTGAGCGAGTCGCCCAGCGCCACGTAGGCCATGCGCGGCGTGGGCTGGCTGGCCCGTGGCTGCGCCGGCTGCGCGGGCAACTGGGCGGCTGTCACCGGCACTGAGGGGTCGTCCGGAAAGCTGGGCGGGGCGGCCTGCGTGGCTGCGGCAGAAGCCACCTGCGCTGCCGGGGCCGTGTCTGCCGGTTTGTCTCCGTCCTGAGCGAAGCAGGCCGCCGAAAAAAGGGCCAGCAGCAGGGCGCCGGCCAGGGGAAAGCGGCCCCGGCGAACAGAAGGGTGAGCCGGTCTGGTCATGCCCGCAGCATAACCGGCCCACCCAGCACAAACGTGGCCCAACTCTGAGAAGCTGCGTCAGCAGCCGGGGCTTGCGCCCTACTTCGTCCCAGCCCGGCCGGCCAGCATCCACAGGCCTACGCCCGCGCAGGCGGCGCTCAGCGGGCGCAGGCCCCGGCTGCCCCCGGCAATCAGGCCCAGGGCCACAGCGCCGGTGCTCAGCAGGCGGCTGGACTTTACCCGCTCCTGGGCAATCTGGGCGGTGTCCAGGTCGTTGCGGGCGCTGACCTCCTCGATATTCACGGCGGCCGGCGCCACCACCAGCGCCGCCATGGCTGCCAGCCGGGCCGGCAGGCTGTCGCGTTCGCTGGCAGCCAGCAGCGTGGGCAGCAGCCCCGCCACCAGCGCCCCGACGCCGGTCCAGGGCTCCTGTGGCCCCAGGTCGTCACCGCGGGTGTGGCTCAGCAGCAGCGCCGCGCCCGGCACCAGTGCAGCCGCCTTGTGGTTGGTGGTGCCGGCCGCCAGCGCCCCACCGCCCAGGGCCAGCTGCTCGGGCAGGGTGGGGGCCACGCCCACGGTGGCGCTCAGCAGGCGCAGGCTGCCCAGGGCCAGGAAAGCGGCCAGCAACTCTTCCAGCGCGGCCAGGTCCGATTCGGGACTGTCGGCCAGACCCAGCAGCAGCTCGGCAGCCAGAGCGGCGGCGGCACTCTGTGCATGGTCGGGGTCCAGTTCACGGGCCGTGGCCCAGGCGGCAAACGCCCCGGCGCCGGTCCGCAGGCTGCCTGCCCACGACTGCCCGCTCAGGCGGCCCAGCAGCAGCCCGGCCAGCGCCCCGCCGGCCGCCAGCTGATTGGAAGGAACCGAGAGGTCCAGGGTGCGCGCCAATGCCAGTGCCGGCCGACTGTTTGCAGTGTTCATGCTTCTGACTCTAACGCTGCCGGGCTGCCTGAAGCATGTGACAAAAGGGGGGAGGTCTTCCGGGCAAGCGGAAGCGGGGGTGGAGTGGCTGCCAGTGCTGCGGCCGCCGCGTCATTCTGAACCCCGCCTCAGCCGCGCCCCGAGGTCCGCTTCGTCCGGCCCAAAGCTGCCGACCGTTCCTGAATCGCTTCGCCGCTTCACCCTAAGCTGGCGGCATGCGTACCCTGAGACTGCTGGTGCTGGCCGCGCTGGGCTGGCTGGGCTATACCGCCGTGACCTACCTGCAGGGTCCAGGCAGCTCTCCGCCGGTCTCCACCTCCCTGCGCCCGGCAGAGAAGCGCCAGCCGGAGGGCCAGCCGACCACTGTACAGCCGGACACCACTGTGCAGCCGGATGCCACAGTGCAGCTGGATACCCCTGTTCAGGCCCGGCTGATGGAGCAGGCGGTGGCGCGTCAGCCTATCTCCATCCAGGCGCTGCGGGCCCGCGAGTATCCCGGCAGTCCACTCACCACCGAGCGCACGCTGGAGCGCGGCGCCGGGTACTCGCGCTCGGTGGTCAGTTACCGCTCGGACGGCCTGAAGATTTACGCGCTGCTCACCGTGCCTGACGGCTCCCCGCCTGCGGGCGGCTGGCCGGCCATCGTGTTCAATCACGGCTACATTCCGCCCGACAAATACCGCACCACCGAGCGCTACGTTGCCTATCAGGACGCGTTCGCCCGCGCCGGGTTCGTGACCCTCAAGAGCGATTACCGGGGCCACGGCGACTCGGAAGGAGAAGCCGACGGCGGCTACAACGACCCTGGCTATACGGTAGACGTGCTGAACGCCGCCGCCAGCCTGAAAAAGGACGGGCGCGTCAACCCGGCGCGGCTGGGACTGTGGGGGCACTCGATGGGCGGGCAGCTGTCGCTGCGGGCCATGCTGGTAGACCGTGACCTGAAAGCCGCCTCGCTGTGGGCCGGGGTGGTGGCCGACTACGCCGTGCTCCAGACCGAGTGGCACGCTCCGGAAGGCGCCCAGCGGCAGCTGGACAGCCTGAACCGGCAATTCCTGCGCGGGCTCAGCCCCAACGCGTACCTGACCGAGCTGAACGGCCGCCCCATTCAGCTGCACCACGGCACCGCCGACAAGGACGTGCCCTACAGCTTTCAGGTGGCCCTGGCAAACGACCTGCGGGCCGCCGGGCAGGGCGTGGAAGCCTACCGCTACGAGGGGGACGACCACAACCTCAGCGGCAACCTGGGCCTGGCCCTGCGCCGCAGCGTGCAGTTCTTTCAGCGAAACCTGTGACTGGCCTGGCCCGGCGGGGGGCCTGGGCTCCGTCCTGAGCGGTTTATTCTGTCCTGAACGGCTTATTCTTGGGCGGCCCCGTCCTGGTCAGCTCCGTTCTGGTTAGGCGCGTCAGGAGTCCAGGGCGCGGCGGCGGCCAGTTGCTCGGTGGTCATGCTGAAGCCCCAGCAGTTGCGCGTATTGAACACCACAGCCTCGCGGCAGTAGTCGGGGCTGGAGGTGGCGCAGGCGTCTTCCAGCAGCACCACGTTGTAGTCGCGGAAATAGGCTTCTTCCATCGTAGAGGTCACGCACTGGTCGATGTTCACGCCCGCGAACAGCAGCGTTTCGATGCCCTGGGTACGCAGCACCTGATCCAGATGGGTGCCGAAAAAGCCGTTCATCCGCACCTTTTCTATGTGAATGTCGTCCTCCGACATCAGGGCCTGAAGTTCTCCGGGCATGCTGGCTCCCCAGCTGCCCTGCGTAAGCACCGGCCCGTGTTCCAGCTGCTCGCCGATGCCCTTTTGGCTGGGCCGGTGCTTGAAGGAGTACAGGGTCGGCGCTCCCAGATTACGCAGGTCGGGCCGGTTGGACCAGTACACCCACACCACCCACAGGTCCCGCTCGCGGGCGATCTCAAGGGCGCGTTTGACCCCTGGCAGGGCTTCCCGGCAGCGGCGGTAGTCCAGCCCCGAGGCGTCCGTCCAGCCGCCCGGCTCCAGGAAATCGTTTTGCATGTCGATAATCACCAGGGCCTGTTGCGCCGGGCGGTCCACGAAAGGCAGCAACTCCGCTTCAAAGCGCAGCAGTTCCGCAGCGCTGCGGTGTGGGGCCAGGTGTACGTAGTCCTCATGCAGCTGCCAGCGGTCCACTCCACCGGCAAGCTGAATACCGCCGCTTTCGGTCTGACTGTAAATTTCACGGTGGTTGCTCATATTCTCAGGTCGGTAGTGGCTGCATCAACGTGACAAGTTGTATCGGTGGAAGGCCAGAGTCAGGCTGGCTTCGAGCATTTCGTCCGTCTTCGAGAAAGACAACGACTTACGAACAAGCCGACCCAGCCGCTGTCTCAGCGTGCAGTTCAATCGTTCGACATGATTCGTTTCTCCCTTCCGGGTTAGCCGCTTTACCCCCAAGAGCGGTTCATCGTAGGCTCGCCACAGATCGGTGCAAAACGTCCCTTTCAGTCGCTGCTCAAGGGACAATGGTAAGCGTTCCCAGAGCTTGAACGCTGTTTGCTCACTGCGGTCACCCAATACCCAGGCCAGCACCCTGCGGGTGCTGCGCTCCAGGGCAATCCAGATCCACCTCGTCTGTTTTTCTTGGCAACGAAGGTCCACATTTCATCCAGCTCAATGACCACTTCTTCTGGAGGTGTCATGCAGACTGTACCAGTCTGCATCACTTCACGGGCCCCTTTTTTATCCACCGGATCACGGTGTTGCGGTGAACACCAAAGACGCGCTGTACTCCTCTCAGACTCATCCGCTCGTGGACAGCATCAAGAATTTGTTGCCGGGTCGCTTCACTGTGCGCTATAGGGCGGGCCTCCGGGTGGAAACGACGGCCACAACCCTTACATAAGTAGGTCTGGGTGCCATTTTTGGCCTTCCCATTTTTGACAGTGTGTGTGCTTTGACAGGCTGGGCACTCCGGCATCCTGTCAGTAGATCACGTTGGTACAGCCACTACCCTCAGGTCTAACCCGTTGTTGCCTGGAGCCGCCGCTGCCTTCAGGTTGTCTCAAGAGCGGCCGCCTGCGCTCCTCTGCGCTGGGCTTCTCCGGGCTGTGGTGTGTTTAAATAAGACCGTTTTGCATTTTCTTTGTCTGGGCCTGGTCTGTTTTGCCGGCCCGGAGGGCTTACTTTCCCGCGTGCCGCGCCTGTGGCGGCAGGTCTCCCATGCTGGAGACACGAGAGGCATTTTCCATGACCCAACACTATTCTTCAGAAGTGCCGCAGGCGGCGGAGGCTCCCCGCCTGGGCCTGCCGGCCCTGACCGCCCTGGTGGTCGGGTCCACCATCGGCGGCGGCATTTTCGCGCTGCCCACCAACGTGGCTGTCAGTGCCGCCCCCGGCCCAATGCTGGTCGGCTGGGCAATCTCGGCCGTGGGCATGCTGGCCCTGGTCCTGGTTTTTCAGATGCTCGCCAACCGCCGCCCCGACCTGAACACTGGTATCTACGCCTACGCCAAAGCAGGATTTGGCAACTTTATGGGATTTTCCTCGGCCTGGGGCTACTGGATTTCGGCGTTTATCGGCACGGTCAGCTATTTCGTGCTGATGGGCAGCACCATCGGCCAGTTCGTCCCCGCATTCGGTCAAGGCAACACCGCCGTCGCCATCGGCTTCGCTTCCGCGCTGCTGTGGGGGATTCACCTGCTGGTGTCACGCGGCATCCGCACGGCGGCCAGCCTGAACGTCATCACCACCGTTGGCAAGGTGGTGCCGCTGATCCTGTTCGTGATTCTCAGCGTGCTGGCGTTCCGCTTCGATGTCTTTACCGCCGATTTCTGGGGCAAGGCCAGTCCGGATCTGGGCAGCACCCTGGACCAGATTAAGGCCATGATGATGGTCACCGTGTGGGTCTTTATCGGGATCGAGGGCGCCAGCACCTATTCTTCGCGTGCTGCGCGGCGCAGCGACATCGGCAAGGGCACGGTGCTGGGCTTCCTGCTGACCCTGTTTCTACTGGTCAGCGTCAACGTGCTGAGTATGGGCATCATGAGCCAGCAGGAACTGGCCGGCCTGCAAGACCCTAGCGTGGCTTACGTGCTGGAAGCCGTGGTGGGGCCCTGGGGCGCGTGGCTGATCCGCATCGGCCTGCTGATTTCCCTGCTGGGCGCCATGCTGGCCTGGACGCTGCTATGTACCGAAATCCTGTACGCCGCCGCCAAGGACAAGGAAATGCCCCGCTTCCTGGCCCGTGAGAATGCCCACGGCGTGCCCACCGGGGCGCTGCTCACCACCAACCTGACCGTGCAGCTGTTCTTGCTGATCACCTATTTCAACGACTCCACTTACCTGACGCTGCTTTACCTCGCCAGCGCCACGATTCTGCTGCCGTATCTGTTCTCGGCGGGCTACGGTCTGATGGTGGCTTCACGTGACCGCTATGCCAGCACCGGCGAGCGCACCCGCGACCTGCTGACCGCTGGCCTGGCCGTTCTCTACGCCCTCTGGCTGCTGTACGCGGCCGGCCCCCAGTACCTGCTGCTCAGCTCGCTGCTGTACGCGCCGGGTGCGCTGCTGTTCGTCAAGGCACGCCGTGAACAGGGCCTGCAGGTCTTCAAGCCCTGGGAGCTGGGCCTGCTAGCGCTGCTGACCCTGGCCGCCCTTTACGCCGCCTACGGCCTGAAAAGCGGCTTCCTGACGCTGTAAAGCAGACCGCTGGGCAACAAAGAAGGAGGCTCCAACCGGGGGCCTCCTTTCTTCTGGCACTTCCGCTGCCAGGTGCTCAGGGCGAACTCCAGAACTTGCCCCGGCGCACCCGCCGCTTGGCGGGCTTACTTTCGCGCTGTGCCAAGCAGGCGCCGGCCAGAATCAGGGCGCCGCCCAGCAGCTGCCCGGCCGAGAGGTGTTCGCCCAGCAGCAGCACTGCCAGGGCAATCGCCCACAGCGGGTCGGTGGTGGTCAGCATAGAGGTGCGCGTGGCCCCGATGCGCGCCACGGCGCCGTACAGCGTAGGCATGGAAATCAGCGAGGGAATCAGTGCCAGGCCCAGCACCGGCAGCCACTGCCCCCAGCCGTGCGGCACGCCCAGGTCACCCTGCATGGCGCCCATGCCTGCCGCTACGGCGGCTGTGACCAGACTGACGATGGCTGTCACGGCCAGCGGTTTGATGCCCCGGTTCAGCCGGTGACTGGCGAAGAAATACCCCCCGTACATCAGCCCGGCCAGGCCGCCCATCGCCAGGCCCACGGTGCTGGCGTCGGCCGGACCGGGCATACCCACCACCACGGTCAGGCCCAGCAGGGTCACGGTCAGGGCGATGACCTGCCAGCGCGAAGGCCGGATGTGCGCCAGCAGGCCCAGCACAATCACCACGGCCGGCGCACAGTACACCAGCAGCGCGGTGGTGCTGGCCGAGATGTGCTCCAGCGCCGTGAAGTAGGCCAGAGTGGACCCCACATGCAGCAGCCCCATCAGCAGCAGCGGCCGCAGCTGCTCACGGCTGACTTTGGCATAGCCCAGCGCAAACAGCAGTGCGGCCAGCAGGCCGAACCGCCAGCTCAGCATGCTGGACGTGCTCAGGCCCGCCGCCGCGCCCATCTTGGCCCAGATGCCCACCGTGGCCGAGGCACTGGCCGAAAACAGCGCCAGGCCCACCCCCACCCATTCGGCGGGCAAGGTTTGTAGGCGGGGAAACAGGGAGGGGCGCTCAAGCATGCCGGGCAATCTACAGAATGTCAGCGGGGAGCGTCTTGAACGAAAAGCCCAGCGGCCCTGCGGGTTTTGGCATACTCGGGGGCGTGCCTGCCGCCGTGCCCCGCCCCTTTGGCTCCGCCAGCGCCGCTGTTAGCCCACAGCTGCTGGCTGCCCTGCTGTCGCCGGCCCACGCCAGCCCCTTGGAAGCACTGCTGGACACGCAGCCGGACCTGATTTTCTATGTCAAGGACAGCCAGGGCCGCTACGTGATGGTGAACGAGGCCCTGCGCCGCCGCAGTGGCCGCGCCATGAAAAGCGACCTGCTGGGCCGCACTGCCGCCGAGGTCTTTACCGGCGAGGTGGGCGAGCGCACCCAGCTGCAAGATGAACAGACGCTGCAGCTGGGCCAGGAACTGCACGACGTGCTGGAGTTCTACCTGACTGCCCAGGGCACCCCGGTGTGGTGCCTGACCGACAAACTTCCCCTGCGCGGCGGCAGCGGCGAGGTGCTGGGGCTGGTGGGCCTGTCGCGTGACCTGCCGCCCGCTTCACAGCACGCCGAGTTCCCACGGGTGGCCTCGGCGCTGGCCTACATCCACGCCCACTTTGCCGATGGGTCGCTGCGCCTGCGCGACGTGGCCGCCCATGTGGGCCTCTCGGCCGATACGCTGGAGCGCCTGTTCCGCCGCGTGACCCACCTCACGCCCAAGCAGCTGCTGCTGCGGGTCCGCTTCGACCATGCCGTGCGGCTGCTGCGCCGGCCCGAACTGTCGGTGTCGGAAGTGGCGCACGCCTGCGGCTACAGCGACCACTCGGCGTTTACCCGCAAGTTTCGCCGCATGGCAGGCATCAGCCCCCAGGCGTACCGCCGGCGGCTGCGCGAGCTGGGGCAGTTGTAGCAACAGGGGGCGGTGGCTGACCTGTGCGCGAACCCCCCTGCTCCCGGCAGATTCCTGGGAGGTTCGCGCACGGCTGATTGAGTGTCCAGCACGCTGGAACGGTGGCCTGATGTGCTGTCGGGGTCACGCCGGGTGGCGCCCCGCAGCTGATTCGCGCAGAATGGTGCTGGCTCCCTGTATCCAACAGTAGAAACCAGGGGACCGTTGCACCCGGCCTTCGGGCTGGGTGAGGATTGAAACAAAAAGGTGTTCGAGCGTGAGTACACCCTCACCTACGTTGCACCCGGCCTTCGGGCTGGGTGAGGATTGAAACCTCCGCGATCAGCATGTGGCAGCACTCCGGGCCGGTTGCACCCGGCCTTCGGGCTGGGTGAGGATTGAAACCGCTCTGCGGCCGCCCCGCCCGCCCTGCCGGTGATGTTGCACCCGGCCTTCGGGCTGGGTGAGGATTGAAACACGAGTCAAACCTCACTTCGGGCTGAATGAATAGCGTTGCACCCGGCCTTCGGGCTGGGTGAGGATTGAAACTAAACGGGTTTTCTATGCGTGCGCTCTCAATCTTGGTTGCACCCGGCCTTCGGGCTGGGTGAGGATTGAAACCTGGCGGTGCCCACCGGCAAGCCGTACGTCAAAGTTGCACCCGGCCTTCGGGCTGGGTGAGGATTGAAACATGCCTCGTTGGGCCAGCCGCCTCACTCTTGAAGTTGCACCCGGCCTTCGGGCTGGGTGAGGATTGAAACGCGGCCGCGCTGGCGGCGCTGCTGGCGCGGGTCTGGTTGCACCCGGCCTTCGGGCTGGGTGAGGATTGAAACGTTTTTCAGTTTCAGCAGGTCGGCGGAAAAATCCGCGTTGCACCCGGCCTTCGGGCTGGGTGAGGATTGAAACCGAAGTGCTGCGCCGCCGCCTGAGCCAGACACGGGCGTTGCACCCGGCCTTCGGGCTGGGTGAGGATTGAAACTGGGTACATGCTCCTTCTTCTGCCCCTGCGGCGGTTGCACCCGGCCTTCGGGCTGGGTGAGGATTGAAACGTTGTAGAGCTGGTCGGCCTGCTCTTCGCCCGCGTTGCACCCGGCCTTCGGGCTGGGTGAGGATTGAAACCGGCCGTACGGGGGCGGCCGGAAGACTCTCGCTGTCGTTGCACCCGGCCTTCGGGCTGGGTGAGGATTGAAACACCTTCTCTAAAATCCTTTATATATCAGACCATCTTGTTGCACCCGGCCTTCGGGCTGGGTGAGGATTGAAACAGGGATGTAGACCTTATCTGTGCCTGGAATCAGCGTGTTGCACCCGGCCTTCGGGCTGGGTGAGGATTGAAACATGAATGATGCTTGGCGAATAGGCCCGCACAAAACCGTTGCACCCGGCCTTCGGGCTGGGTGAGGATTGAAACTTTCCTGCGGGGTCAGCGCCTCGCCGCTGGTCAGCAGGTTGCACCCGGCCTTCGGGCTGGATACAACGCCATAGGCAAGGAAGGTTACGTCGAAACCTACGTTGCTCCTTTGGTCAACCAAGCGTACCCGGTGCTTCCATGCCCTTCACCACCCCGCCAGGTCGTCTTTCAGGTCGTCTGCCGCCAGCCGCGCATAACCTTTCCGGGTGGTGTCCACCGACTCGTGGCCCAGGTGTGCCGCCACCCGCCCGAAATCCTTGATCTGTTGCAGCAGCCGGGTGCCCGCGTACTTGCGCCCCGGGTGGAAGCCCCGGAATTCCACCCCCGCGGCCTTGAAGGCCCGCTCCAGATGGTAGCGCGCTGTGGGTGCAGTACCGTAGCGGAACACGCGCTGCGGCGGCGTAGCCCGGCGGCCGGCGCCGAACTCTGGCCCGCCTGGTCCGTGCGTGACCCTGTAGGCCCGCGCCGCTTCGCTTAGGCTTTGGCTCATGGCGACCATCCGCGCCTTGCGCCCCTTGCCCGAGCGCACGTGGATGCGCCTTGCGTCCTCGTCTATATCGTCCCACTCCAGGGCCAGGGCCTCGCTGATCCGTAGGCCCCCGTGCGCCGTCACAAACAGCAGAAAGCGGATGTGCACGTCTGCCCCTTCCAGCACGTCCGCAATCTCGCTCTCGGTGTAGGGCGGCCGCTTGATGATTCCGGGCGTGCGGTCCTTGGGCACCCGCACGTCGCGGAAGGGGTCAGCTTCGGTGGCACCGGCCCAGCGCAGCGCCCGGTACAGGCAGCCGGCCGCCGCCACCTTCAGTTGCACCCCGGCCGGTTTGCGGCCCTGCGCCAGCATCCAGTTCACGTAGCCCTGCGCCATGTGGCGGCCCGGCTTCAGCAGGCTCACTGCATTCTGCTCGGCGTACTCCACGAACTGCCGCGTGCCGAGCTGGTATGCCTCCACCGTGCGTGGGCTGGTCAGCACGCCGCTGCTGCCCCCGTGGGCCAGGTAGGCGGTGGTCAGGCTGACCAGCTCGGCGCTGTCTTTGTCCCCGGCGGCCCGCACGGCCCGGCGCTTCAGCTCGTCATCGTGCAGGTTGGTCCATTCCCGCGTGCTGGACAGCAAGTCGCCTTTGTACTGCTCAAGTGCGTGGGATGGGGTCATGGTCGGCATGATAGCTTAGGGCGTTCCCAAAAAACCGATTGCCCGTGCTGGACGTACAAGATGTTGTGCCTCTCCTGGATGTGAGTGACAGCCCTTGTATCAGAGACCTGGGTTGGCTAGAATCCTCCTACCACGCCCAAGGGGTCTGGTCGGTCTTTTATGTCCGTCCCAGACGAGGAAATGTATTGGGCCACGCGTTCGACGACGTGAACCCACTGACGGCTGAGGAGTGATTCTCAGCACTGGTGTCATGGTTCAAAAGGAGTCTCACCCATGCAGCTCATCTACGACACCCTCACCGGGAACACCCGCCGCTTTGCTCACAAGGTCGCTGACCTGACCGGGCTGGAAGCTGTGGCGCTGAAGGAGGCGTCCCCGCAGGAACCCTATCTGCTGCTGACCTACACCTTCGGCAGTGGGGCTGTGCCCGACACCACGCGGGCCTTCTTGCAGGTCCATGCCCCGCTGATGCGTGGGGTGGTCAGCAGCGGCAGCTTTCACTGGGGTGAGAACTTCGGGCGGGCCGGTGAAGTGATCGCTGGGGCGTACGGTGTGCCTTTTGTCATGCGGGTGAATAAGTCCGGCAACCTGTCGGACGCCCGGGCTGTGGCTGAGTGGGTGAGGGCGCAGTAGATCACAATTTCAGGAGCAAAGGCAGCGGCGGAACGACCCTTCCGCCAGTGAACTCACGCGGGCTAAGCCGCTAAGGGGAGGCAATATGGAACGCTGGATAGAACTGAACAATAAGGTGCTTTCGGGAACCGAAATCAACACCACCTATGACACCGACGCCCTGCAGGTCTACTTTCAGGAGAAGGTCAACCCCAACACGGTGTTTTTCCATGACCTGAAGGAAAAAATCCGGTACATGACCGAAAACGGTGTCTGGGACGCCAGCCTCTTCGAGCGCTACAGCTATGACGAGGTGCAGCAGGTATTTAACCGCGCTTACGGCTACAAGTTCCGCTTCAAGTCGTTCATGGGGGCCTACAAGTTCTATTCCGAGTATGCCACCATGACCCCGGACCGTTCGCGCTGGCTGGAGCGCTACGAGGACCGCATGAGCATCACCGCGCTGGCCCGTTCCAGCAACGTGGAAGAAGCGCTGGAGCTGGTGCACCATCTGGTCAACCAGACTTTTACCCCTGCCACCCCCACCCTGATGAACTCCGGCAAGGCCAACACCGGCCGCCTGGTCAGCTGCTTTTTGCTGCAGGACTGCACCGATAACCTCAACTCGATTACCAAGACCCTCAGCTTCGTGGCCGAACTGAGCAAGGGCGGCGGCGGCATCGGGGTAGAGGTGAGCAATCTGCGTGCCCGTGGCGAGAGCCTGCGCGGTATTCAGAACGTCACCAAAGGTGTGATGGGTGTGGCGAAGATGCTGGACAACATGCTGCGCTACGCCGACCAGGCAGGCCAGCGCCCCGGCGCGGGAGCCATCTACCTCAGCGTGATGCACGCCGACTTTATGGACGTACTGAGCGCCAAGAAAATCGCCTCGGACGAGGATTCCCGCCTCAAGACCCTCAGCGTGGGCGCCACCATCCCCGACATCTTCATGCAGAAGGTCCGCTCCGGCGAGGACATCTATCAGTTCTACCCCTACTCCATCGAGCAGGAAACGGGCCGCGAGTTCACCTCTATCGACTGGAACGAGGAATACCAGGCCCTGGCCGACAATCCCCGCATCCGCAAAAAGCGGGTCAGTGCGCGGCGGGTCTTCGAGGACATCGCCATCACTCAGGGCGAAAGCGGCTACCCCTACCTGCTGTTCGAGGGCAACGCCAACCGCGCCAACCCCATTCCCAACGTGGGCAAAATCCTGATGAGCAACCTCTGCTCCGAGATTCTGCAGCCCACCCGCCCCAGCTACTTCCATCCCTACGGCGAGGAACACAAGGACCGCATCGGCCTGGACGTGAGCTGCAACCTGTCCAGCCTGGTCATCGAGCAGACCATGCGCAGCGGCGACATGGGCCGCGTGGTGGGCGCTGCCATCCGCATGCTGGACGATGTGGCCCGCTCTACCTCCGTCACCGAGGTGCCCGCTGTGAAGCGGGCCAACGACGAGATGCGCTCGATTGGCCTGGGCGCGATGGGCCTACACTCCTTCCTCGCCAAGAACGAACTGATTTACGGCTCGGAAGAAGCGCTGGACTTCGTGGACACGTTCTTTGCCGCTGTCCACTACCATGCCCGCAAGGCCAGCATGGAAATTGCCCGCGACACCGGCTTCGTGTTTGCCGGCTTCGAAGGCAGCCGCTACGCCGACGGTTCCTACTTCGAGCAGTACCTTGCCAAGGACTTTACCCCCAAGACGGCCGAAGTCGCTGCGCTGTTCGAGGGCCACACCCTGCCTACCAAGGAAGACTGGGCGCAGCTTGTCCGTGACATCCAGCAGCACGGCCTGGCCCACTCGTTCGTGATGGCGATTGCGCCGACGGGCAGCATTTCTTATGTCTCGCACGCTTCGGCCAGCATCATGCCCATCACCGAGAAGGTCGAAACCCGCACCTCCAACAAGGCCCGCACCATCTACCCCATGCCGCACCTGAACGTGGACACCGAGTGGTACTACGAAGAGGCCTACGACATGGACATGAACCGCGTGCTCGACACCGTCGCCACGGCGCAGCGCCATGTGGACCAGGGCATCAGCTGCACGCTGTTCGTGCCCGGCACCTGCAGCACCCGCGACCTGCAGCGCTACTACATCCAGGCCTACCTCAAGGGTGTCAAGACCCTCTACTACACCCGCATGCGCAAGACCACCATTGAAGAGTGCCTGACCTGCGCGGTGTGACCGTCTAGGCGGGTTTAGAGGTCTAAGAGTCTAAAGGCTGAAGACCTCACCTCTGACCCGTGAGACCCTTAGACATTTCGACCTTTAGACCTCCGAAGGAGTTTTCCATGCACCCCCACACCGACCCCTTTTCCGCCACCAACTGGTCTGAGCCCGAAGACGGCTTCAGCGCCACCTTTTACGAGAAGTACACCTCGCAGCTGTGGTTCCCCGAAGAAATCCCGCTGAGCAACGATGCCATTGTCTGGAAGTCGCTCAGTGAAGCCGAGCGCTGGACCTATATTCACGCCTCGGCGGGGCTGAACGCGCTCGATACCTTGCAAGGCGAAGTCGGCATGCCTGCGCTGCGGCACCTGGTGGACGGCCACATCCGCAAGGCCACCATTCAGTTCCAGGGCATGATGGAGGACATCCACGCCAAGTCCTATTCGCTGATGAACAAAACGTTCCTCACCACCTCCGAGGAGCGCGAGGTGTTCGAGTGGGTGCGCACTCAGCCGCAGCTGCAGAACAAAATCGCCATGATTCGGGAAATCTATGACAACCCGGACGTGTCCAACCTGGGCCTGTGGAAGAAGATGGTGGTGTCCTGCATGCTGGAAACGGCGCTGTTCTATTCCGGCTTCTTCTATCCGCTGTATCTGGCAGGGCAGGGCCGAATGGTGTCGGCCGGCGAGATTTTCAACCTCATCATCATGGACGAGGCGGTCCACGGCGTGTATGTGGCGCTGCTGGCACAGGAGAAGTTCGCGGAGATGAACGAGGCCGAGCAGGCCTACGCTCTGGCCTGGTACGAAGAGACGTTGATGAAGCTGTACCGCAACGAGCTGGCCTACACCGAAATGCTGTACGCCGACGTGGGCCTGGTGGACGAGGTCAAAAAGTTCATCCGTTACAACTGCAACGTGCTGGCCGATAACCTCGGTGTGGAGCGTTCCTTCGAGGACGAGGAAATCAATCCGATTGTCCGCAACGGCATCAAGGCCAAAGGGACCACCCACGACTTCTTCAGCGCCAAGGGCAACTCCTACGCCAAGATTGCCGTGGAAGCCCTGACCGAGGACGACCTGGACGACATCTGGCCCGAACCCCGCCGCGTCACTCGCAAAGAATCTGCTCGCCCTGCCCATCTGGAGGCCCTTGCCCATGACTGAACCTGCTGTCCAAACCCGCTTCGTCCTGCTGACCCAAGACAATTGCCCGAACTGCGAACGCCTCAAGCTGATGCTGGCCAAGCCCTTAAGGGGCCAGTTTGACGATCAGATCGTGACCGTTCACCGCGAACAGGCCGCCTCCGAGTTCGAGGCGCTGGCTGCCGAATACAGTGTGCAGAGTACCCCGGCCCTGATTGACCGGGAGCGCGGCGAGGTGCTGCGCAACACCGGCGGCCTGGGCGAAGTCAAGAACTTCCTGACGGCTTGAAAAGGAAGAGGGCCACGGCGGCCCTTTTTTTGGTGGGATTGTGCTACGCGAATAACAAAACCAAGCAGATGCCTCCTGCCCTCCCTAAATTCCACTTAAATCGCGCCCCAGCTTCCGCCTGTTAAGCTGAACCGGATGTCCAGTTTCTCTTTCATCCCTGTATCCGGGAGCTTCGCATGAGTGGTGGCCTGGTTGCTCTGCTCGACGACATTGCCGTCATTGCCCGCGCCGCGGCCGCCTCGGTAGACGATGTGGCCGCCGCTGCGGGCCGCGCCGGAGCCAAGACTGTCGGTGTGGTGGTGGACGACGCCGCCGTCACGCCGCGCTACGTGACCGGCTTTTCCCCGGCCCGCGAACTGCCGATCATCTGGAAAATCGCCAAGGGGTCGCTGCGTAACAAGGTAGTCTTCATCCTGCCGGCAGTGCTGCTGCTCAGCCAGTTCCTGCCTTCCGCCATCACTTATGTGTTGATGCTGGGCGGTACCTACCTGTGCTTCGAGGGTGCCGAGAAGGTCTACGAGGCCTTCGCCGGCGGCCACCATGCCACGGAGGAAGAACAGGTGGCTGACCTGTCCAGCGAAGAGCACGAGCAGCAGATGGTCAGCGGGGCCATCCGCACCGACCTGATTCTCTCGGCGGAGATTATGGCCATCGCCCTCGCCGAGGTGGCCAATGAACCGCTGATGTCGCGCACCCTGATTCTGCTGGTGGTGGCGCTGCTGATCACCGCGTTGGTGTACGGCGTGGTGGGACTGATCGTCAAGATGGACGATATCGGCCTGAAGCTGTCGCAGAGCCCCCAAGGTGGCGTGGCTGCCTTTGGGCGCGGACTGGTCAAGGCCATGCCTCATGTACTCACGGCCCTGTCCGTCATCGGCACCGCAGCCATGCTGTGGGTGGGGGGACACATCATCGTGGCGGGCCTGGCCAAGCTGGGCTTTCCGGAGCTGGAGCACCTGATTCACGATTTCGCCGTGCAAGCTGCGCACATGGTCCCGGCCGCCCACGCCCTCGTGGAATGGTTGGTGGGCACCATCGGCTCGGGCCTGTTCGGTCTGCTGGTAGGTTTCAGCATCGTCGGTCTGCTGCATCTGCTTCCTCGCCGTGGTGCGGCTCACTGAGGTTGGCCCAGCTATTTTCTGAATAGAAATGCAACCTTGAATCATGGGGCCGCCGGCGCTGTACGCTCAGCAGACACAGTGCTGGCAGCCCCTTTTGTAAATTTATTTTGTATAGTTTTTAACTATGCAGACAACTGAACGGAGGGTGGCCCTCGTCACGGGTGGGACCAGTGGCATAGGGCTGGCTATTGCCAAGAGGCTTCAGGAAGACGGCCTGCAGGTCGCTGCACTGGATCTGGACCGCCCGGAAGCCCGCAGCGTAGCTGAAGAACACGGCCTTTGTTTCGTCGGTGCGGACCTTGCCCAGCGTGCGGAATGTCGCCGCGCAGTGGAGGAGACGGTGCAGGCGCTGGGCGGCCTGGACGTGCTGGTCAACAATGCCGGCTTCCAGCACATCGACCCCATCCGCGATTTTCCCGAGGACACCTGGGACACCATGCTGCACGTGATGCTGACAGCGCCTTTTCTGCTCAGCCGCTACGCCTGGGACCACCTGACCCGCAGCGGGCAGGGCCGCATCGTGAATGTGGCGAGTATCCACGGGCATGTGGCCAGCCCTTTCAAAAGTGCCTACGTCAGCGCCAAACATGGCCTGATCGGCCTGACCCGCACCGCTGCCCTGGAAGCCGGCGAGCAAGGGCTGACCGTGAATGCCATTTGCCCCGGCTACGTGCGTACCCCGCTGGTCGAGAGCCAGCTGGCGGACCAGGCCCGCACCCGCGGCATCAGCGTGGAGGAGGTCGAGCAGCGGGTGATGCTGGAGCCTGCCGCCATCAAACGCCTGCTGGACCCGGCCGACATAGCCGCGCTGGCTTCGTACGTGGTCAGCCCCGCTGCCTGGGGTATGACCGGGGCAGTGCTGGACCTTGACCTGGGCTGGACGGCGCGGTGACGGCGATGCTGGGACTTCTCGGAATCGTGATTTCACTGGCCGGCCTGATTTATTTCGCCTACCGTGGCGTGACCGTGCTGGTGCTCGCACCTCTGATGGCGCTGCTGGCGGTGCTGTTTTCCGGCGTGTGGTCGGCCGAGCTGCTGGCCACCTACACCCAGGTTTTCATGCAGAGCCTGGGCAAGTACCTGACCCAGTTCTTCCCGGTCTTTTTGCTGGGAGCCATCTTCGGCAAGGTGATGGCCGACAGCGGAGCAGCCGAGGCCATTGCCCGCTGGATGGTGAACCGCTTGGGGGCGGCGCGGGCCATCGCAGCGGTGGTGCTGTCGTGCGGCATTCTCACCTACGGCGGGGTCTCGCTGTTCGTGGTGGCTTTCGCGGTTTTTCCTATCGCCGTCTCGCTGTTCCGCGCAGCAGGTGTGCCAAGGCGCCTGATTCCGGCGGCCATCGCGCTGGGGTCCTTTACCATGACCGCCATTCCAGGTACACCCGCCATTCAGAACGCCATCCCGGCCGCCTTTTTCGGCACCGATACCTTCGCGGCGCCGGGCCTGGGGCTGATCGCAGGGGCCATCATGCTGTTCGGCGGTCTGGCCTGGCTTCAGCGCCGGGCCGCTGTGGCACAGGCTGCGGGCGAAGGCTACGGCGAACCCGGCCCCAACGACGGTGCTTCCAGTGAGGGCGGCTCCCATCGCACTGGCCCCCATGATATTGGCCCCCACAATATTGGTGCAGTGCCGCAGCGTGAACTGCCCGGCATCGGGCTGGCGGTGCTGCCTATCGTCGCCGTCATCGGCCTGAATTATCTGCTTTCCCGCGTGGTATTTCCGGCCACCGACCTGGGCTTCTTGGCGCAGGAGCGCTTCGGCGCCGTGCAGCCGGGGGCGGTGACTGGGCTGTGGTCGCTGATTGCCGCTCTGGCCGCCGCGACCGTGCTGGCGCTGGTGCTGCACCGCCGCTTTCTCAGCGATCCCAGCCGCTCGGTCAACGAGGGCACCCTGGGCTCGCTGCTGCCCATCTTCAACACCGCCTCCGAGGTGGCCTACGGTGCCGTCATCGCGTCGCTGGCCGCTTTCGCGCTGGTCCGTGACGCAGTGCTCAGCATCGCTCCGGCCAACCCCACCGTGTCGCTGGCCGTGGCCGTGAACACGCTGGCAGGCATCACCGGTTCGGCCTCGGGGGGGGCTGAGCATCGCGCTGGATACGCTGGGTGCCACCTACTTGGAACGGGCGCTGGCCGCAGGCATCTCACCGGAGCTGCTGCACCGGGTCGCCACCATCTCTTCGGGAGGGTTCGACGCCCTGCCCCACAACGGCGCCGTGGTCACGCTGCTGGCCATCACCGGCCTGACCCACGCCCGCTCCTACCTCGATATTTTCGTGGTGGCCGTGGTAATTCCGGTCACGGCGCTGCTGGTGGTGTTGCTGCTGGGCAGCGTGTTCGGCAGCTTCTAGCAGACTCGCTGGGCGGGGCGCGGGCAGGCGCAGTAGGAGCCTAGTCTGCCCGCGCCCCGCCCACCATCCCCTACACTGCCCGCATGTCTGCTGCCACACCTCTTCGTACCGCCCTGCTGGGCTACGGCTCGGTCAGTCAGGTGTTCCATGTGCCGCTGCTGCGCGCCCTGCCCGAGTTCCGCCTGGTCGCTGCCGCCAGCCAGAACCCGCAGACGCCGGCGGCCCTGCCAGAAGCGCAGGTCTTCGCCACGCCTGAGGCGCTGCTGGCCGGCTCGGACGCCGAACTGGTGGTGGTGGCCACCCCCAACCGCACCCACTTCGCCCTGGCCCGCGCCGCGCTGGAGTCCGGGCGGCATGTGCTGGTGGAAAAGCCCTTCACGCTGACTGTGGGGGAGGCGCAGGCCCTGGTCACGCTGGCGCAGGAGCGCGGGCTGGTGCTGAGTGTGTTTCAGAACCGGCGCTGGGACGGGGATTTCCTGACGTTGCAGCAGGTCCTGGCCGGCCGTGAGCTGGGCCGGGTGACGGCGCTGCACTCGCACTTCGACCGTTTCCGGCCCCAGGTGCGTGACCGCTGGCGCGAGAGTGACGAGCCTGGCGCCGGTATCTGGTACGACCTGGGCCCCCACCTGGTGGATCAGGCGCTCACGCTGTTTGGTCTGCCCCGGCGGGTGCGGGCGGACCTGGCCCGCATGCGGTCCGGTGCCCGCAGCGACGACCACGCCGAGGTGACGCTGGACTACTCGGACACCGGGGGCGAGCGCCGCGTGACGCTGCATGCTTCGATGCTGACCGCCTACGCTGCGCCGCGTTTCGTGGCCCACGGCACGGCCGGCTCCTTCGTGATAGAGGGCCTGGACCCCCAGGAGGAGGCGCTCAAAGCAGGAGAGACGCCCGGCGCTCCCGGCTGGGGCCTGGGCGCTCCGGACGGCCGCCTGTTCTCCGGCCAGGGGGAGCGGGCCGTGCCCCGCCTGCCTGGCGATTACCCCGCCTTTTACCGTGCTCTGGCCGCAGCCATTCGGGAAGGGAGCCCGCCCCCGGTCACGCCGCAGCAGGCCCTGGACACCATGCGGGTCCTGGTGGCCGCGCAGCGCAGCCAGGACCAGGGCGGCTGGGTGTCGCTGGAGCCGGCCGCGCCGCCTGCCCGGGCGCTAGACTCGGACCTGTGAACACCCTCTTGCCGGGTCTGCGGGCCCTGACGCTGACACCGACACTGGCACCGATGCTGGCACTGGCACTCTGTTTTCCGGTGCTCGGCAGTCTGCCGGCGCGGGCGGCCCCTGCTCAGGCGGCGCCCACCCCCACTTTCCGTACTCCGGCACTTTCTCCTGCGGCAGACCGTACGGCGGCCGGTGCGGCGCGGCTGAGCGCTTCCGCCCTGCTGGAACGTGCCCGGCAGGCGGCCGGGTTGCCCCAGTCCGGCCTCACGCTGCTGCATGAGCGCGTGCAGATAAGCGAGAGCGGGGAAAGAGGCGGCGCCCCGACCTACCTCAGCGACGTCTGGACCGACCTTGCCGGGCAGCGCCTGAAGATGACCGACTACACCGGCGATACCCTGGACTCGGTGCATCTGCTGACGCCAGCGGCCAGCCTGCTGTACACCCCGCAGCACGGCACGGTGCCGGTGCCCCCTCAGCGGGCCGAAATCCTGCGCTGGAACCTGCGGAGTGGCGTGGGTGGCCTGGGCGCCGCGTCGCAGCGGGGGGTCCGCCTGCGGGCCGCAGGAACGCAGACCTGGCTGGAAGACGGGCCGCAGCCCCTGCGCGGCGCCGTGCTGGAAGTCACCTGGCCGGACGGCGCCGCCTGGCAGTATCTGCTGGACCCGCAGACCGGCCGGCTCCTGGCCGACCGCAGCGCCGATAAGGACCTGGGGCTGCTCACCTTCACCTACAGCGACCCACGGGCTGCCAGCGCTGTCAAGGTGTTGCCCGGCGGTGCCCCGCAGGCCCTGGAGGAACGCACGCTGCTGCTGCCCGGCGGTGAGGTGCTGTACCGTGAGCAGGTGCTCACCCGCGAACTGAACCCGGCCCTGCCTCCCCGCACCTTCGAGCTGCCCCAGCTTCCCCAGGCGAGTGGGAGAGCACAGTGAGGCTTTCTGCGGCCCCCCGGCTGGTTTCCCCGCTGTTGGCCGCTCTGCTGCTGGCTCCGGCCGCTGCCGCCGCCCCGCAAGAGCAGAGCGAGATCAGTGCCCAGGACCTGTTCGACGAGGTGATTTACGAGCTGGCTCTCAATTACGGCGGTCCTTCGGATGTGCGTGCCCAGGACCTGCGTGAACGTTTCCTGCCCCGGGTGCAGGCCCTGTGTGCGGGGCAGAACGTGTGCAGTTCCAAGGCAGCTTATCCGCCGATAGGTCAGCTGCTGCGCGAACTGAACGATGAACACACCAACTTTTTCTCGCCGGCCCAGTGGGCGGCCATGCAGCTGGAGTCTTCCGGGCAGGCCAGTGGGCGGGCTTTCGGCCTGGTCACCCGGCTGGTGGAGGGCCAGGGCACCCTGGTCACCGAGGTTCTGCCGGGTTCTCCCGCCGCGCAGGCCGGGCTACGGGCCGGCGACCTGCTGACCCGGATGGGGCACATGCCGCTGCTGTCCGGCTTGGCCGGGGAAAAGCTGGGGGCGGCCGGGCGCTCGGGCCAGGTCACGGAGCTGACGTACTCGCGGGCCGGCCAGTCCCGGCAGACCGAGCTGGCTGGGGCGGCGTTCGTGGCTCCGCCGGTCAGCCTGGAAATGCTGGACGGGCGCACCGCCCTGCTGAGGGTGCGCCACTTCGATGTCAGGGGCGTAGCCCAGGACCTGCATAATGCCCTGCGCCGCGCCCAGCAACAGGGCGCCGAGCGGGCCGTGCTGGACCTGCGCGGCAACCCTGGTGGCCTGCTGCCGGAGACGGTGCTGAGTACCGGCGCCCTGACCCAGCCGGCTCCGCTGCTGGATGTGGAGCGCTCCGTTTCTACCCTTCATTCCTACGACCAGGGCCGCTATCTGATGGACGGTCAGCCGCAGCCGGGAACGCGGGTGTTCAAGCCGCAGCGCTTTACCGGTCCGCTGGCCGTGCTGGTGGATCAGGACTCGGCCAGCGGCGCGGAATTCATGGCCCGTGACCTGCTGAGCCGGCCCCAGACCGTGGTGCTGGGCCGGCCCACGGTGGGCGTGGGGGATTCCGCCACCCAGCTGCTGGACCTGGCCGATGGCTCAGGGCTGCAGGTGACCGTGTCGCGTGTGCAGACGGCGGCCGGTCAGCCTCTGAGTGCCAGCGTGCAGCCTCAGGTGCTGCTCAAGCGCGACGACCTCACTTTCGCCCGCACCGGGGAGGACCCGGAGCTGGCAAGTGCCCTGCGGGCGCTGGACAGCCTGAAGCCCTGAACCTGCGGCAAAGCGGCGCCCCGGCCAAAGCGTGCAGGCCGGGGCGCCGCTTTTTTGCTCTCTCAGTTGCTGCTATTTTCCTGCAGCGCCGCCTGGTTGACCACCTGGGCCACTTCGGTCAGCTG
The DNA here is from genome assembly GCF_000190555.1 of Deinococcus proteolyticus MRP. Lineage (GTDB taxonomy): Bacteria > Deinococcota > Deinococci > Deinococcales > Deinococcaceae > Deinococcus > Deinococcus proteolyticus. The sequence goes on along the minus strand of NC_015169.1, from coordinate 185,060 downwards.
CTGGTCGGTCTGGCCCTCTTCCTGCAAGGTGGCGTCCAGCAGTTCGGCGGCCTGGTCCTCGCCCAGCAGGCGGGCAAAGTTCACGGCCGTGCCGTAAGCGGCAATTTCGTAGTGCTCCACGCGCTGCGCCGAGGCGATCAGGGCGGCGTCACGCACCGGGCCTTCCTTGTTCTCGCCGGCCTCCTCGGCCCCTTCCTGAATCAGGCCCTGCATCGCCTTGCAGACCTTGCCGGACGTCGGCTCGTTCAGCGCGGCGAAAATCTTCTCCAATCGGGCCACCTGCTCGCGGGTCTGGGCCAGGTGGTTTTGGAAGCCCTGCTTGAGCTGCGGGTTCTGGGCGTTCGCGGCCATGTGGGGCAGGGCCGCCAGCAGCTGGGTTTCGGCAGAGTAGAGGTCGCGTAGTTGAGAGAGATACAGTTCACGCAGAGAAAAGTTACGCATGGGCGCACATCCTTTCGGGGACAGAGGAACAGAGGAGAGGTGAAGTGGGAAAGAAGGCTCTACCCTGCCAGTATCCTCTGCCTGGGGTGCCCCCCGGCGGCTGACGGCTTTAAGCGCCCTTAAAGTCCAGTTTTTCACACTGCATGAGCCTGCCCGCGTGGCGCATACTGCCGGGCGATGACGTTTTCGCCTGACCTCTCCGACGGCTTCGTGCGCGTGCGCGGTGCCCGCGAGCATAATCTCAAGGACATTTCCGTGGAACTGCCCCGCGATGCTCTGGTCGTCTTTACCGGCGTGTCCGGCTCCGGCAAGTCGTCCCTGGCCTTCGGAACGCTCTACGCCGAGGCGCAGCGCCGCTACCTGGAATCGGTGTCGCCCTACGCCCGGCGGCTGTTCAACCAGGTCGGCGCGCCCGACGTGGACGCCATCGACGGCCTGCCGCCTGCCGTCGCGTTGCAGCAGCAGCGCGGCACCCCCACCGCCCGCTCGTCCGTGGGCAGCGTGACCACGCTTTCCAACCTGCTGCGGATGCTGTACTCCCGCGCCGGCGACTACCCGGAAGGCCAGGGCATCGTGTACGCCGAAGGTTTTTCGCCCAACACCCCCGAAGGCGCCTGCCCGGAGTGTCATGGGCTGGGGCGCGTCTATACCGTCACCGAGGAGTCGATGGTTCCGGACCCGTCCCTCACCATCCGCGAACGGGCCGTCGCCGCGTGGCCGACGGCGTGGGGTGGGCAGAACCAGCGCGACATTCTGGTGACGCTGGGCATCGACGTGGACGTGCCCTGGCGCGAGCTGCCACAGGAGACGCGCGACTGGATTCTGTTTACCGACGAGCGGCCCGTCGTGCCGGTTTACCCGGGCCTCACCCCCGAGGAAACCCGCCGCGCCGTGAAAAAGAAGCTGGAGCCGAGCTACATGGGCACCTTTTCCAGCGCCCGCCGCCATGTGCTGCACACCTTCGCCAACAGCGAAAGCGCCACGATGAAAAAGCGGGTGCAGGGCTACATGATTTCTTCGGCCTGCCCGCTGTGTCACGGCAAACGGCTGCGACAGGAAGCGCTGAACGTCAAGTTCGCGGGGCTGGACATCACCGAGTTTTCGCGTCTGCCACTGACACGGGTGGCCGAGTTGCTGCGTCCCTACGCTGCGGCCACGCCCAGCGAGGAGGAAGCGGCACAGGGCATCGCCCTGCAACGGATGGCCGAAGACCTTGCCCGCCGCCTGGATGTGCTGCTGGACCTCGGCCTGGGCTACCTGCAACTCGAACGCTCCACGCCCACGCTCTCGCCCGGCGAGCTGCAGCGCCTGCGCCTCGCCACGCAGCTGTATTCCAACCTGTTCGGCGTGGTGTACGTGCTCGACGAGCCCTCCGCCGGCCTGCACCCCGCCGACACCGAGGCGCTGCTGGCGGCGCTGGACGGCCTCAAGCGCGGCGGCAACTCGCTGTTCGTGGTCGAACACGACCTGGACGTGATTCGCCGCGCCGACTGGCTGGTGGACGTGGGGCCGGAAGCGGGAGATAAGGGCGGGCAGATTCTCTATAGCGGCCCGCCCGAAGGCTTGCAGGAGGTAGAAGCCTCCCAGACGGGCAAATATCTGTTTGCCGAGTCCCACGCTGAGCCTCATGAACCCCGCGAGCCGTCCGGCTGGCTGGACCTCTCGGGCGTGACCCGCAACAACCTGCAGGACCTCAGCGTGAGGTTTCCCCTCGGCGTGATGACGAGCGTGACCGGCATCTCCGGCTCGGGCAAATCCTCGCTGGTCAGCGGGGCGCTGGTGGACGCGCTGGCGGCGCATTTCGGGCAGCCGATGAGCGACGAGCCCGCCGACGAGGACGACGCGCCCGCTGTCGGCGGCACCGCTCAACTTGGCGGCGACCTCGCGCAAATCTCCCGCCTTGTCCGGGTGGACCAGAAGCCGATTGGCCGCACCCCGCGCAGCAACATGGCGACGTACACCGGGCTGTTCGACCACGTCCGCAAGCTGTTTGCCGCCACGCCGCTGGCGAGGGAGCGCAACTACAGCGCGGGCCGCTTCTCCTTCAACGTGAAGGGCGGGCGCTGTGAACACTGTCAGGGCGAGGGCTGGGTGATGGTGGAACTGCTCTTCCTGCCAAGTGTGTACGCCCCCTGCCCGGTCTGTCACGGTACCCGCTACAACGCCGAGACGCTGGAAGTGGAGTACCACGGCAAAAACATCGCCGATGTGCTGGGCATGACGGTGGACGCGGCGCACGAGTTCTTCGCAGGCGAACCCGCCATCTTCCGGGCGCTGGACACCCTGCGCGAAGTCGGCCTGGGCTATTTGCGGCTCGGCCAGCCCGCCACCGAGCTTTCGGGCGGCGAGGCGCAGCGCATCAAGCTGGCGACTGAGTTGCAGCGCGGCGGGCGCGGCGGCACCGTGTACGTGCTGGACGAACCGACCACCGGCCTGCACCCCGCCGACATCGAGCGGCTGCAAAAGCAACTGTCCAAACTGGTGGACGCCGGCAACACCGTGATTGCCGTGGAACACAAGATGCAGGTCGTCGCCGCGTCCGACTGGGTGCTCGACATCGGCCCCGGTGCGGGCGAGGAGGGCGGGCAGGTGGTCGCGCAGGGGACGCCCGCGCAAGTAGCGGAGGCAGCGGCGAGCCGGACCGCCCCGTATCTGGCGCGGGCACTGGGTCGCTAGGCCAGCGGGCCCGGAGCGCGGCGAATCTCGTCGCTGCTCAGCCCGCAGGCCGTTTCCAGGGCGCTGACGGTGCGCTCCAGTTCGCGGAACAGCTCCAGCAGCCGTGGCCGCTCGGCCAGGCGCTCCTCGGTGCTTATGAAGGCGTCGGCCAGGGCGCGGTAATACTGCAGCGTGCCCAGCTGCCCTTGCTGAAAGCGCTCGAAATAGGCGGCGCGGTCCCTGGCAGGCAGGGCCAGCACGTCCACCAGCATGGTGCGGACATTGTGCAGTTTGTCGGCGGCGCTCACCAGCAGGGAAGAGGCGGGCAGGTCGCCCAGGTGGTTCAGGTAAGTCCGCTTGCGCTCCGCCCAGGGGGCTTTGGGCTGCCCGGCGCGCGGCGCAGCGTCGGTGGCGTCATCGACCAGCACAGTGACGCGCAGGCCGAAGCGGTCAAGTAGCTCTGTGCGCAGACGCTCGGCGTCCTGGCCGGTGTTGGCGGGACCGTCTTCCAGTGCGTCGTGGAGGAGTGCGGCGATGGCCTCGTCCTCACTGGCTCCGAACTCCAGCGCGACTGACGCGACTCCCAGCAAGTGCGAGATGTAAGGAAGGCTAGGTGTTTCTTCCGGGCCGACTTTACGGTACTGGCCGTGGTGCCAGTGGGTGGCCAGCAGCAGCGCCTGACTGAAGCGGTCCGTAAGCGGAAAGCTGGAGCGGGAAGTCATATACCGCAGCTTACCCGAGTGGCAGTCGCAGACCTATCAAGGCACACCACCGAGTTTATAATATATGAATTACAAAACAAGCCCAACAAACACACCCACTGCGGCCCCTCCCCTCAGTCCACATGCTTGGGCGACAGTCTCAGGGTCAGGACCAGTCCCGTCAGCACCAGCCCCAGCGCCAGCAGGTAGGCCCGGGCCAAGCCATCAGCCAGCAGAGGACCGCCCTCACCCAAAGCCAGTGGGCCAATCAGCAGGGCCATCAGTGCGGTACCGAGGGCGCCGCCCATCTGCCGGGCGAACATCACTCCACTGGTCACCGCGCCCAGTTCGCCCTTGCCGGCCGCCTGCTGAGCGGTCAGCAACAGGGTCAGCATCGAAAAGCCCATGCCCATGCCGACCACGAATCCCAGCGCACTGGTCACCCACAGCGGCAGATGCACCGCTAGGGCAAGCAGAGCGAACATGACACTCAAAATGGCGAAGCCCAGCTGTGACAGCCACGCCAATGAAGCCCGCTTCATCAGCCGCGCTGCCAGGATGCTGGCGCAGGTCCACCCCACCAGCATCGGGGTCAGAATGGCCCCGGCGGCGGTGGCCGTGCCGCCCGCCACTCCCTGAGCGTAGAGCGGCAAGTAAGCAATCACGCCGAAGTAGGCGGCGCCCCCCAGGAAGTTGCCGGCGAACGCTATGCGCGGAACCCGTTCGCGCAGCGCCTGCACCGGCAGCAGCGGGCTGGGATGGCGGCTTTCCAATGCCGCTGCCCCCAGGAGAATCAGGGCCCCCAGGCCTGCCAGCGGGAAGCCCCGGCTTTCCAGGCCCCAGACGATCAGGCCACTGCCCAGAGTAAACAGGGCAGCGCCCCACCAGTCCAGCTGGACCTGTCGGCGCTCCGTCTGGTCATGCAGATAACGGGCCACCATCCAGAAAGCGACCACACCGAACGGCAGTGACACATAAAAGGTCCAGCGCCACGACAGCGCGTCGGTCAGCCAGCCGCCCAGCAACGGGCCGACCAGACCCGAAATCCCCCAGACGCCGCTGATAAACGCCTGAATCCGGGGCCTTTCTTCCAGCGTGTACAGTTCACCGATCAGGGTAAGGCAGAGTGTCAGCAGCGCTCCAGCCCCCACGCCCTGCAGGGCCCGGGCGGCGATCAGCCACCCCATACTCTGTGCTGCGCCGCACAGCGCCGACCCGACCAGAAACAGCAGAAGCCCGGCCAGGTAGAGCCGCTTACGCCCCACAATGTCCGAGGCCCGGCCCCACAGCGGACTGCTGACGGTACTGGTCAGCAGATAGACGGCAAAGGGCAACGCGTAAAGCGAGGCTCCCTGCAACTCACGGATGACACTGGGCATGGCGGTGGCCACCACACTGGATTCCAGCGCGTTCAGAAACACTCCGACAATCAGCCCGGCTGTGGCCAGTGTTCGCTGAAGCTGCGGCACCGGGCCGGCCTGGGCAGAAGACATTTCAGCAGCCTACATCTCAACAGATCAGGGGCAGATGAAATTTGCCTCCTGCGACGCCAATCGCATTAAACAAGGCCTTCCTCACAGAATGGACGAGAAGGCCTTGCGGGGGGCGGCTGAGGGGTAGAGGGTGGGGGAAAATGTCTCAGCAGGTAGATCTCTTCTTCCCTAAGTAATCTTAGGGAAGAAACATAGTGGACTAGAAAAGCTTCTACCACAATAATAGGCACCAGATTAGAGTGGCTGGGAATTCGCGGTTCTTGAGAACGAAAGCGGAGCTGAGATGCTCGGGTCCGAGCCTACAGCGCACTATTCCCCTCCATCACAGTAAAATTCAGTCCCGGTAGCGGTGCCAGGGATAAAACCCAACAGCATCACGCCGAGAGTGATGGTCTGCGCGGGCGAACGCAGTACCCTTCAGGCCTGCACCGTATAAGTCAGCCCTGACAGCCAGAACAGCGGGGAAAGGGACTAGGAACGTGGCTGGCAGTGAGGTGCCTGCGGGCCGAGCTTCCCGGTAACGTAACTCCTTGGTCTGTAGAGGGGCGGAGTTGACGTTCCCCAGGCAGAGCCCACCCACGACTCAGCAGCCTGCCAGCATCAGGTTTCTAGAATTTCCTCGTGCGTCCTGGGCTCTACCATATTCAATCGCTTCTCAATCAGTTCCGCAGGTTCAGGGCGTCCTAGTAAGAATCCCTGAATGCGGTCGCAGTCGAGGCTCCGTAGGGCCTGATACTGTTCTTCCGTCTCTACGCCTTCGGCGATCACGCACATACCCAAGCTATGTGCCAGAGAGATCAGAAATTCTATCAATGCACGGCCAGGTCCAGCCACGTCTATTTGCCCACCTCTGACAAAAGAAGAGTCTATTTTAAGGATATCTCCCTGTAAGTGTTGCAGGAGCCCCAGGCTGCTGTAACCGGTGCCGAAATCATCCAGGGCCAGCCGCACCCCTATGTCTCTGAGGTGGGTGAGCTGCTTCAGCGCTCTTTCCCGGTTCTCCAGCAGCACACTTTCGGTAAGTTCTAAAATCAGGCATTCCGGTTTCAGGCCGGAGCTGTCCAGAGCTGCTTGTACCTTAAGCAGAAAAACAGGGTCCATGAACTGCAATGCACTGACGTTGACACTGACGGTGAACCCCTGACCGTTGGCGCCCCAGACGGCTGCCTGGCGGCATGCTTCGTTCAGCACCCATTCCCCCATGGGCACGATCAAGCCGCTGTCCTCAGCAATCTCGATAAACTTGCCTGGGTAAAGTAGGCCGTGAGTAGGGTGCTGCCAGCGCACCAACGCCTCAAATCCGGTGAGCCTGCCGCTCTGGGCATCAAACTGACTCTGATAGTGCAGCACCAGATGCCGCTGGGTGAGGGCCAGGCGCAGATCACGCTCCGTGCTTACGCGTTCGGCCGCTTCTATGCCCATCAGCGGTTGAAAAGCCCTCACGCTGTTTTTGCCTTCACGCTTGGCACGGTACATGGCGATATCAGCGTGCCTCTGCAGCGTACTTACGTCCTCGCCGTCCTGCGGAGCGACGGCCATGCCGATAGAAGCGGTAACATAAAGTGTGTTCTCCGCCACATGAAATGGTTCGGCCAGGCGGTTCAGGACCTTATGGGCCATGACTTCAGCATCGTAGGATGTATGGAGATTACGCAGAATGACAGTGAATTCATCCCCACCCATGCGGGCCACCAGGTCGTTGGGCCGCAGAACCTGTTTGAGCTGGCGCGCGACGGCTTTGAGGAGTTGGTCGCCCGTGTCGTGCCCTAGAGTGTCGTTTACCTGCTTGAAGCGGTCCAAGTCTATAAAGAGCAGCCCGAAACTATGGCCCGCCTCAAGTTCACGCTCTACCTCTGCTTGAAAGTAAGCGCGGTTGGCCAGTCCGGTCAGGGCATCATGGGTGGCCCGGTAAGCCAGGGTATGCTGTGCGGTTTGTAGCTGCTTATTGACATGCGTTAGGGCACTGATGCGGCTTTGTTCTGCTTCCTCTTCACGCCTGAGGAACTCCAGCTGCAGCTGAACACCCAGTACTTGAGCTTTACGCTTGATCGTCTGATCTTGTAAGGTGTGTGTTAGTCCCTGGCAAGCGACCGCCGTGGTATAGGCCAGCTGCCACTGCTTCTGAGCGGCGTAAAGTTCACTCAAGCAAGACAGTGCCTTGTACTGTAGCGGCATGACGTTGTGCTCTCGTCCCTGCTCAACCGCCAGCTCAAACTGTAACTGTGCCTCAGCTCCCCGGCCTAGCTGCATCAGTGATTTTCCGTAGAAGATGTGCGTGTAGATACTGTGCTCCGGATCATGCATCTGTCGAATTGCTGGCAGCAATTCCTCCGCTTGCTGGGCTGCTTGCACAGCTCTTCCAAGGCCAATCAGACAGGGCAGCATCCAGATCTGAAGAATCATGGCTTGGTGGAGATATCCGAGCTGTTGCATGCGCGGTAAGGTGTCCAGCGCCAGTTGGAGCCCCTGGTTGAATTCGCCGAGGTGCTCGTGTAGCCGCACGATATTCACGGTGGCAGCGGAATGAATGATCCTCATGGCCTCGTCCTGACCAGAAGAGATGGCCATCGTCTCCTGATAGGTCTCCAGCGCCAGCTGATAGTCCGCCAAATCTAGATAGATGAGCCCGATATTGTTCAGCGCGCGCGCCCGTCCGACGTCGTCATTGGCTTCTCTAGCGATGCGCAGGCTTCTTTGGTACCACTCCATGCCCTGCCCATAGTTACCCGTCGCTACGTCGCATACCCCCAGGTTGTTGGCAATGCGCGCCGCCAGCGGCCCCTCGCCCAGTTCCTGGGCCAACGCTTCAGCCCGGTGCAACAATTCACGGGCGGTGTGGAATTCTGAGCGGAACGCGGAGGCTGCTCCCAGAAGCATCGTGGCCTGCGCTTCCCGTGCTTTATCGCCCAAGCGCTGCGCCAAAGCCAGGCTCTCCCGCAGCAGCGTTTCAGCCTGCTGGACATCAGAAACCAGGAGTAGCTCCGTGCGTTGCAGCAACTCCTGTAAATACCTGGTCTCTCCGGAAAGCGGTGAACCGCTCGCGGAATCAATGCCTGACATAGTAAGACGAAGATAAAGGGAAGATACTCACAGAATTACTTTATTAATGTCGAGCACAGACCTATATCATTTTTCTAAGAGCGTATCAGCAACCCGATTGGACTTAGCGACCGATATTCTGCTCCTGGCGAATCTGGGGCATAAGGCAAACTGAACTGAGATGACACGCCGAGCCTATCGCAGCGACCTTGACGATGAAACCTACTTGTTCATCCTGCCCTACTTTCTACTGAGGCCCGAAGATGCGGCGCAGCGGATCTATCCCATCAGAGAAGTCCTCAATAGCCTCTTCTGGATTGCCCGGACGGGAAGTCCCTGGGAATATCTCCCACACGACTTCCCACCCTATAAAATTGTTCACCAGCAAGCGCTGCGCTGGTTCGAGCACGGCTGCTTCGAGAATCTGGTCCATGACTTGAGGATGATGGACCGTGCAGCAGTTGGACGGGACAACGTCCCGTCCGTCGCCATCATTGACAGTCGAACCCTGCAAAGTACACCTGAAAGTGGTCACCGATCAGGCTATGACGGCGCGAAAAAGCGGAATGGCAGCAAGGTGCATGCGGCGGTGGACACTCTGGGCCATGTCATTGCTCTGCTGGTCACCTCCGCAGATGAACAAGACCGCGAACAGGTCTACGATCTATGTCACCAGATTCAGACTGTCACTGGTGACTGTGTTGATGTCGTGCTGGCAGATGGTGGCTACACCGGGGAACAGGCAGAGATTGACGCTGCACTGCTGGATATTGAGCTGGTCGTTGTGAAACGACCAGCTGGAGCATCGGGATTTGTCCTGCTTCCCAAGCGCTGGATCGTAGAACGAAATTTTGCTTGGGCCGCCCGTTTCCGCCGCTTAGGACGTGATTTGGAGCGGTTGCCTTCTACCTTGCTTGGCTTTCACTGGCTGGCCTTCGCTATTCTGTCTCTACAGAAATTGGTTGCCTAGATTTGGATGGGGTTGCTGACACGCTCTATATCATTTTTCTTAGTGTTCACCTCTGGTGTAGGTGCCAGGTTCCCCACAGCCAGTCTCATCAACCTGCCGGCTGCCTTCGACGATCTGATTCTTACGCCGAAAAGCAGTGCCGCCGTACCCCTCCCATCAGAGGCCCGGCCTTAGAGTGACGCTTTCGGCAACTCCTTGGTGGATCAGGTGGTAGGCACAGCTGTACGGTGCCGGGATCTGCGGCAGGTCCTGGGCACTGAACCAGCGGGCTTCTTCAATCTCCCCAGGCTGGGGCACGATCTCACCGCCTACATACTCCGCGCTGAAGGCCACCATCAGCGAATGTGGCAGCGGCCAGGGCTGGGACATCACGTACTCCGGGCTGCGGATGGTCACGCCCAGTTCTTCCAGTACCTCGCGGTGGCAGCAGGCTTCCAGGGTTTCACTCGGCTCGGTGAAGCCGGCCACCACCGAAAACAGGCCGGGAGCGTGGCGGGGACCACGGGCCAGCAGAAATTCGCGTCCGGCCCCCTGGCGCCGCCAGATCAGCACCATCACGGCCGGGGCCACCCGTGGATAGACCGTGAGGCCGCAGGCCGGGCAGCGGCGGGCCAGCTCGTGCCCGAGAGCATCTGTGGAAGTGGCGCAGCGTCCGCAAAAGCGGTGGGTGCTGTGAAAGTCCAGCACCTGCGCGGCGTATCCAGCCAGGCCCGCTTCCACTTCGTGGGTCGTAATCAGCTGCCGTAGCGAGAGGCCAGCTGCCAGGTCGGTCCTGCTGCGGGCGGCGGCGTAGCTCTGGCCCTGCCAGCAGCCGAGGCTGACAGCCGGCTCATGCAAGGTCTCGGTGGGCACCTCGTCCAGCCTGGGCCAGCCGTCAGGGCCGGGAGCCTGCACGGTGCGGCCGTCGGGTGAGAACAGCAGTAGCCGGTGCTCAGGCGTGAGCGGACCGGGGCCGGCCTGGAAGGTGTCTGGTCGGGAGAAGGGAAGCATGGCTGAGTATAGGAGTGGTGGCGGGCCTAGAAGGTTACTCTAGTTTGTAATTCGCTTATTATATATTGCCCGTACTTTCTGTCTTTGGCGCTTCTGAATTTCGGGACAAGCAGGAAAGCAGGACAAATATTGGCACTATAGTCGGATAAACGGACCAAGCCGGCCTCGCGCCAGTCTTATCCCATCTACGGAGGAACCACTGTGAAATACCCCGAAGCCATTGCCGCCGCCCTCGTCACCGTCCTGACCCTGCTGTTCCTGGCCGTGACCCAGGTCCGCACCCAGCCATCTACCGGCGAGGGCGCCGGTCAGATGCCCATCACCAACCCGGTCGAGGGCGAAGTCGGCGCCGGCCAGCAAAGCCAAAGCACCCAGGGCAGTGACCAGCCCAGCAGCACCGACAGCGGCAGCGATGCGAGCGGCGCGGCCAGCTCCGCCTCAGAGGGGGCCGCCTCCGGGGCCAGCGTGACCGAAGGAAGCAACAGTCCCACCGGAACGCCCAGCACCACGGGTTCGGCCGCCGGCCTGGAAGCCGACCCGGCCAGTGGTGCCGCCGTAGGCGAGGCCGCCGGTGGAGAGGACATGGCCAGCAGCGCCATGACCAGCAGCGCTGCGACCGAGGACACCGGTAGCGAAGCCAGCGCAGCCGCGACCGAAACGGAAACGGCTTCGGGCACAGAAACCCAGCAGTAAGCTGCCGCAGTGGGGACCGGTCAGGCGCAGGTGCCGGCTAGTCCCCACTGTCATCTGCTTGCCCTGCCCCTTCAGCTGGACTGCTCCTTCGGCTGGACTGGCCCTTCAAGCTAGACTGGCCCATGCTCACAACTCTGCTGAGAGCGGCCCTGGGGCTGCTGCTGGTCCTTTTGCTGGCGCTGCTGACCGGTGTGCTTTATGTGCGCTCCCAGACGCTGCCGCAGCTGAGCGGCACGCTGAAGGTGACGGGCCTGAACGCTGAAACCACGATCACGCGTGACAGGTACGGTATCCCCCATATTCGGGCCAGCCACGACGAGGACGCCATATACGCGCTGGGACTGGTGCATGCGCAGGACCGGGCCTGGCAGCTGAACTTTCAGCGGCGTATCGCTCAGGGGCGGCTGGCGGAGGTGCTGGGGCCAGCGGCGCTGGAACAGGACCGTTTCCTGCGGACCTGGGGCTTTCAGCGGGCTGCCGAGTCCGCACTGGAAGCTCTCAGCCCGCAGAGCCGGCAGCTGATTGCTGCCTATACCGCCGGGGTCAACGCTGGATTTGCCCTGTGCAAAACGGCGCCCGAGTTCATGATTCTGGGATACCGCCCCGAACCCTGGACCGATGTGGACTCGGTGGCCTGGAGCAAGCTGATGTCGTTCGACCTGGGCGGCAACTGGAAACAGGAGCTGAGCAACTGGGAACTGTGCCGCGCTGGCGGCGTGCAGTCGCTCACCGGGGTCACTCCACCCTATCCGGCAAGCGGGCCGACCATTCTGAGTGTGGACGAACTGCCTGCCACAGCCCCGGCGGGACCAGGCAAGCACCCCGCTGCATACCCCACTGCAGCCTGCCCGGCCGACCTGACTGGCGCCCACCTCGGAGAGCTACGCCGGCAGTTGGCCGCCGCGCAGAGGCTGGGAATGGAGTTCGAGGCCAGCCGGAGCAGCAACAACTGGGTGGTGTCGGGCCAGCACACCGCCAGCGGCAAGCCTCTGCTGGCAGACGACCCCCATCTCAAGCTGCAAAGCCCGATGCTGTGGTATCTGGCCGAGGTGCAGGGTGAGCGGCTGCATGCCATCGGGGCGACCATTCCGGGGCTGCCGGCCGTGGTCATCGGGCGCAACGAGCGGGTGGCCTGGGGCGTGACCAACCACAACCCGGACGTGCAGGACCTGTTCGTGCTGCCGCCGGACGCCCCGGTGCAAACCCGCCAGGAAATCATCCGGGTCAGGGGCGGCGAGGACGTGCAGCTGACGCTGGAGCAGAGCGAGTACGGCCCGGTGGTCAGCCCGGTGGGGGGCGGGCTGCAGGGTGAGGAACTGGCGAAAAGCACGCGGCTGGCGCTGAGCTGGCCCACCCTGATGAACGGCGACACCACCCTGGACGCTTTTCTGGGGGTCAACTTCGCGCAGAACTGGGATGAGTTCCGCTCGGCCATGCGGCACTATGTGGCCCCCAGTCAGAGCTTCGTCTATGCCGACGTGGACGGCAACACCGGCTACATCGCACCGGGGCGGGTGCCGGTGCGCCGGGGCTGGGACGGCAGCCTGCCGGCACCGGCGGACGCCCAGCACCGCTGGACCGGCTGGGTTCCGTTCGGGCAGCTGCCCCAGACCTTCAACCCCGCCGACGGCCTGGTGGTCACGGCCAACAACCGCTCGGTGCCCCAGGAGTACCCCTGGCCTCTGACCAACGACCGGGACTGGGCCGACCCCTACCGGGCGGCGCGCATCACCGAGCGGCTGCAGGGCAAGGGGGGCCTCACCCTGGACGACATGGCGGCCGTCCAGAACGACACCCTCAGTGGGCCGTGGCGGGAAATGAAAGCGGCGCTGCTGAGTACGCCCAGGGCAGGCCTGAGCCGGGAGGCGGCCGCCGCGCTGGACCGGCTGAGCGGCTGGGACGGCGAGCTCGGCACCGACTCTGCCTCGGCCACCGTGTTCGAGTGGTGGCTGGCCGAGCTGAAAGCGCAGGGGCGGCAGACCTTCGGTCAGGAACCCAGCACCCGTGGGGTAGCGGTGGCGTTGGCCGCAGGCGGTGCCCTGTGCGGCCCGACAGCCAGCCAGACAGTGGGCAGCAGCTGCACCGGCCTGCTGGCCCGGACGCTAGAAGCGGCGGTGCAGCAAGCGGCCCGGCGGCCCTACGGCGAGGTCCACCAGGCCCTGAGCACGCACGGAGCCTTCGGGGAAATCCAGGCCCTGGCGCCCCTCTTCAATGCGCTGATTCCGGCGCCCGGCGGCAGCGATACCGTCAACGTGGCCCGCCCCGACCGTGAGGACGGCACGCTCCATTTCACCCACGCCGCCAGCTACCGGCAACTGATTGACCTGAGCGACCCGGACGCCAGCCGCTTTACCGGGTCGCTGGGTCAAAGCGGCAACCCATTTTCACCTCACGCCCGCGACCAGCTGCGGGGCTGGGCGGCTGGCGAGTACCTCCCCATGAGCACCGACCCTGCCGACTGGGGCCGCACGCGGGTGCTGCATCTGAAACCGGTCTCCGAACAGCCGGCCCCCTGAATAGCCAGTTCCCTGAACAACCGGCTCCCTGAACCCCCCATGACAAAAGGGCTGCCCGGCTGGAGATGGCCGGGCAGCCCAAAGGCACTGTGCCGGGGCACTCAGCGGTTATTCAGCGGCTTTCGCGCTCTTCCATACTCAGCTGCCCGCGCTGATTGGGGTGAACCAACTCCAGGTACTCGGGGTGCTTTTGGATAAAGCTGGCAACGAAAGGGCACTGGGGCACCACCGACTTGCCCTGCTGACGTAGGCCTTCCAGGGCGCCTGCGACCAGCTGGCTGCCGTAGCCCTTGCCGCCGCTCTGGGGGTCAATTTCGGTATGGGTCAGCAGAGCGGCGTTGCCCAGGTCTTCATAGGCCAGATGGCCCACCAGTTGGCCGTCCTGGTACGCTTCGTAGCGCTGCTCGGTTTCGTTGTGGCGGATGTCCAGTTGCATGAGGCCCACCCTAGCGGGCGCGGCCAGGCCATGCAGGAGCTGCGGCTAAAGGAGGGTTCACTGTCGCAGGTCACAGGGAGCCGGCCCGGAGGCCCGACAGGCCAACAACCCAGCAGGCCAGCAAGCGGGCCGAACTCTGGCTTCCAGACGCCATTCTGCGGCGGCAGGCCCGCTATGATGCCGGTCATGCTCCTTTCCGACCTGGCCTCTCACCTGTCGCTGCGCTCCGGGCCATCTGTGGAGACGGGGTGGGCTGCGGCCGAAGTCAGCGCCGTGACGCACCGCGCCGACTGGGTGACGCCAGGGGCGCTGTTCGCAGCCATCCGGGGCGAGCGGCACGACGGCCACGCCTTTTTGCAGGAGGCGGCGGAGCGCGGAGCCGTGGCCGCGCTGGGCGAAGGACTGCCAGCCGGCCAGCACTCTCCCCTGCCCTACTTGCAGGTGCCGGACGCCCGCGCTGCCCTGGCCGACGCTGCCGCGCTGCTAAGCGGGCACCCCAGCCGCGAGCTGAAGGTAGTAGGCGTGACCGGCACCGACGGCAAAACCACCACCTCCTGGCTGACTGCTGCGCTGCTGCGGGCCGGCGGGCAGTCCACCGGCCTGCTGAGCAGCGCCGGCTATCAGCTGCCGGACGGGCAGTTACGGGCGTATCCGGCCCACTTCACCACCCCGGAAGCGCCGCAGCTCCAGGGCCTGCTGCGGGAGATGGTGGACGCCCGCGCCCAGGCCGCTGTGATTGAGACCAGCAGCCACGCGCTGACGCTGGAGCGGGTGCGCGGCGTGGCGTGGGACGCCGCCATCTGGACCCACCTGAGCCAGGAGCACCTGGACTTCCACGGCACGCTGGAAGATTATTTTGCCGCCAAGCGCCGGCTGATCGAGCGGGCCCCGCTGGCCGTGCTGAACCTGGACGACCCCTGGACACGGCATTTACGCGGCGTGGCCCCGCAGGAACTGACCTACTCGGCGGCGCAGGCAGGGGCCGACTGGCGCGCCTCCGACCTGCGCGGTGAGGCGGGGGGCCGGGCGTCGTTCGCGGTAGACGGCCCAGCGGGGCGCTTCCGGGCCACCCTGCCGCTGGCCGGAGCTTTCCAGATGGGCAATGCCCTGGCTGCGATGGCGGCCGCACACCACTTCGGGGTCAGCGCGGCGGAGTTGCAAGCCGGCCTCCGCGAGTTCGGGGGGCCGCCGGGACGGATGGAGACGGTCCCAAGCAGGCCAGGGCAGCCCCGTGTCGTCTCCGACTCGGCCCATACGCCGCTCAGCCTGGAAAACACGCTGCGGGCGCTGCGCCCCCTGACCGGCGGGCAGCTGTGGGCCGTGGTGGGCAGCGCTGCTGGCGGGCGCGATACTTCCAAATGGGGGCCGATGGCAGCGGTGGCCAGTGCCTGGGCCGACCAGGTAATTCTGACCGAGGCCGACCACCGCGAGACCCCGCTAGAGCAGATTCTGGAGGCGATGTCGGCGGCGGCCGGGCAGGACAACTGGCAGTGCATCGGGGACCGGGCGCAGGCCATCGCCTACGCGGTCACGCACGCCGGCCCAGACGACACAGTGCTGATTGCCAACAAAGGCGGCGAGCACTTTCTGCAGCGGGGCCGCACCGTCTACCGCTGGAACGACGCTGCCGCCGCTGCAGCTGCCCTGCGCGGCGAGGTGTACCGGCCGCAGGAGGCGGAGCAGGGATAGGGCACGCCCTGCGCCAAGCTTCATCTTCCGCGGCGGCTTGAGTTGCGGGGCTCCAAGCGGCACCCCATGTCACACAGCGGCAGGCCGCAGCCACAGCAGGTAGACCGCAAGCAGCAGCAGCGGCGAGACATACATCAACATGACGCGGCTACGCTGGGCCCGCTGGCGCATCAGCTCGCGGTCCTGCGGCTCGGGCATCTGCTCGGCCATCCGCAGCTGACGCTGGCCGAGAAAGTGTCCCGTCACCACGTCGAAGACGGCCACCAGCGCGATGATCAGGTCCAGGGTCTGGAGTTCGCCCATAGCGGTATGATGCCGCCCCGGCCCCAGTAGCGCAAACCCCCTGGCAGCGCGGCCCACCAGCGGAGCAACCTTGAGTGCACCGGCGGCCAGACTGCGGGGGCGCCGACTTCAGGGAGCCGTCAGCAGGCGGTCTATCGTCCGCTCCAAAGCCGCCCGCGCCTGCTCCGGCGTGATGACACCGAGCAGCAGGTGAACGCTCAGACCGTCCAGAGCTGCCTGCAGGTCCAGAGCGGCCTCCTGCGGCGGGCCGGCAAGGGTCCAGCCGTGCGCCTGAAGCTGCGTCAATATCTCGCCCAGGGCCGCGTTCAGGTCGCGGTAGGTCAGGCCCTGCACGCCGGCCAGTTGCGGGTCCCCCACCGACGCGCCCACGAATGCCAGCCACACTTCCAGCCACTCGCGGCTTTCGGCGCTGAGGGGCAACGTGGCCTCCAGAAAGTTCAGCAGGTTCTGCCGGGGCGTGCTATGCAGCGGCAACTGGCGCAGCTGCGCCTCAGCCTGAGCACTCACCTGCTCGGCTGCAAAGGCCAGCACAGCAGCGCGGCTGGGCAGGTAGTGGCGCACCGCCCCGCTGGACCAGCCACTTTCCTCGGCCAGGGCGCGGATGGTCACCCCTTCCAATCCGGAACGGCGAATCAGACGCCACACGGCCTGGGCCAGTTCGGCGCGGCGCTGGTCGTGGTCTACCTGCTTGGGCACAGTCTAGGTTCTACCACAGCCTGACAGGTTTTAGCACATACGTGCTATAAATAGACGAGAGGAAACCGCACGCTCGTGCGAAGAAGGAGGCAGAACCCTATGGGATGGACCTATTTGCTGATGGCTGGCCTGTTCGAGGTGGGCTTTACCACCGCCCTCAAGTTGGAACAAAAAGACAAGCGTTACATCTGGCTGTTTCTGCTGTGCGCCTTTGCCAGCTTCAGCTTTCTGGAACGGGCGATGCAGACCATTCCGCTGGGTACCGCCTACACCGTTTGGACCGGCATCGGCGCGGTAGGCACCGTGCTGGTGGGTGCCGCCTTTTTCGGAGAGCAGCTCAGCCGGGTGCAGCTGGGCCTGCTGGCGCTGGTGGTGGCCCTGATTGGAGCGCTGCGCCTGACCGGAGGCGGCGCATGAACGGCTGGCTGTGGCTGGGGCTGGCCGGGCTGTTCGAAATCGGCATGGCGACGGCGCTGAAACTCAGCCAGACGCAAGGCAGCTACCGCCTGGCTTTTCTGGTGCTGGCGGTCCTCAGCTTCGAGTGCCTGGCGCGGGCCATCCGCACCATCCCGCTGGGACTGGCCTACGCCATCTGGACAGGTATTGGGGCGGTGGGGGCCATGCTGCTGGGCAGCGTGCTGTTCGGGGAGACACTGACTCCGCTGCGCCTGGGCCTGCTGGCAGGACTGCTGGCCGCGCTGGTCGGGCTGAAGCTGAGCAGCTCAAGCGCTCCAGCCGGTCCAGCGCCGCAGGAGTCGCGGGGCTAGAGGGGTTACTAGAGCGTGTCAGCAACCCGATTGAACTTAGTGACCGATGTTCTGCTCCTAGCGAATCTGCGGCATAAGGCAAACTGAGCTGAGATGACACGCCGAGCCTATCGCAGCGACCTTGACGATGAAACCTACTTGTTCATCCTGCCCTACTTTCTACTGAGGCCCGAAGATGCGGCGCAGCGGATCTATCCCATCAGAGAAGTCCTCAATAGCCTCTTCTGGATTGCCCGGACGGGAAGTCCCTGGGAATATCTCCCACACGACTTCCCACCCTATAAAATTGTTCACCAGCAAGCGCTGCGCTGGTTCGAGCACGGCTGCTTCGAGAATCTGGTCCATGACTTGAGGATGATGGACCGTGCAGCAGTTGGACGGGACAACGTCCCGTCCGTCGCCATCATTGACAGTCGAACCCTGCAAAGTACACCTGAAAGTGGTCACCGATCAGGCTATGACGGCGCGAAAAAGCGGAATGGCAGCAAGGTGCATGCGGCGGTGGACACTCTGGGCCATGTCATTGCTCTGCTGGTCACCTCCGCAGATGAACAAGACCGCGAACAGGTCTACGATCTATGTCACCAGATTCAGACTGTCACTGGTGACTGTGTTGATGTCGTGCTGGCAGATGGTGGCTACACCGGGGAACAGGCAGAGATTGACGCTGCACTGCTGGATATTGAGCTGGTCGTTGTGAAACGACCAGCTGGAGCATCGGGATTTGTCCTGCTTCCCAAGCGCTGGATCGTAGAACGAAATTTTGCTTGGGCCGCCCGTTTCCGCCGCTTAGGACGTGATTTGGAGCAGTTGCCTTCTACCTTGCTTGGCTTTCACTGGCTGGCCTTCGCTATTCTGTCTCTACAGAAATTGGTTGCCTAGATTTGGATGGGGTTGCTGACACGCTCTAATGCTGCGAGCAGAGAGAAAATCCTACCGAGCGATTGCCAGCGAATGACATCTCAGCGGACGCACCGTCATGAACTCAGTACCTGACAGGTTGAAGGAAACGTTGTCTGGATCGCAGAAAAATATGAAGCAGGGCGGCTTATGGAGGTGTGAAACCGAACCAAGCCGCCCTGACGAATGTTGACACATTCGTGACCTACCTGAAAGAGCGTCTCCCACACCACCGCGTTGATCGTCTGCGCTGCGTTGCAGAAGTCCTGTTCGGCATTTTGCAGGCGGAATCTACCCTCCACCGCAAAATCGCGCTCCATATTGACCGTGCTGCGACGACACCGTCCATCACGCGTATGGTGGCTCGTGTGCTACATGGTGCAGGCCTGACCCAGCAGGACATCTTGGATGTCCTGCTTCCACTGCTACCTGAGGGAAAACTGACCCTGATCATGGACCGCACCAACTGGAAGCACGGTCAGTCTCACCTCAACCTGCTGGTCATCGGCGTGGTGCTGGGCAACGTTACTCTTCCACTGGCCTGGAAAGAACTGAAGCACGGCGGGAACAGTGAATCCAGGGCACGTATGATGCTGGTCGGTCAGCTGCTGGGACGCTTACCCGCACGTAGGTGGACGGTGCTGATTGCTGATAGGGAGTTTCTCGGTCAGGAGTGGTTCACGTTTTTGCGGCGCAGCGGGATCAAAAGATGCATTCGTATTCGGGCCAATACCGTGGTAGACGGTGAATATGCTCGTGACTGTTTCGCGTCACTGGAGCCGGGTCAAACTCGTCCCCTGTTTGAGAAGGTCTGGGTTCAGGGCGGCTGGATGCGCATGGTCGCGCCGCTCTCCCCAGAGGGAGAGCGGGTCATCATCGCTTCAGACTTATCCGTCTGGGACACGCTCACCATCTATAGGCAGCGCTGGGCCATCGAAACCACCTTCTCAGCCATGAAATCCAGAGGCTTGAATCTGGAGCAAACCCACATGACTAACCCGGAGCGGGTAGGAAACCTGTTCGGTCTGCTGACCCTGGCCTTGACCTGGATGCTGCGCGTGGGGGAATGGCGAACTGAACAGCAACCCATTGGCGTCAAAAAACATGGTCGCCCTGCGGTCAGCAGGGCGAGGTACGGGTATGAGGAGCTGAGCCGTGCGTTGCGGTGGGGCGGGGAGAAATTCAGGCTCTTCCTGGACCTCTTGAGGACTCCATTTCCCGCGCCAGGAGGGGATGAAAGGCAACCTGTCAGGTACTGAGGCGGCGTCTTCTGGAGTAAGAGCAGGGTCAAGGCGTCTGATAATATAGTCTACACCCGGCAGCTACTTAAGATAGACTTTGATCACGAGTATACGCTGTGTGCATTGAATATTTCCAACATTAAGTGATCTCCAAGGTAACTAATGGCTACTCTAATATACTTCTTGCTGTTCTTCCTATTTCTTCCAGCGTTAATATATTTTATTACATATTATTTATTCACCTTGAATCCCTCCCCAGTCGTTAAATTGCTCCGCGTAATTTTTTCTATATTATCGATAATTGCAACAGCTATATTATATATATTCGTGTTTGAGCTTAGTTTTATGACAAATTATCAATAAAATTGCTTTATTGATATCGGCGCACCACGCCACCAGCAGGTTGAGGTGAGGCTGGCCGTGTTTCCAGTTACTGATCCGTGCTTAAGTTGCTAGCGAAGCACGTAAAGGGTGTGCCTCGGATAAAGGCTAGTGGCAAAGATTTGCGCCGGATGCGCTGCCATCCCACTTTCAACCGCTTCGTCAGCATTTCTGTCGTTAGCGCACAGAAGTTACCTACGACATTCCGTTTGAGATCTGCCCAGATCAGTTCGATGGGATTCAATTCTGGCGCATAGGGTGGGAGATAGATCAGGGTTAGGCGTTCGTGCAGCTGCACGAACGCCTGCACTGCTTTCGACCGGTGAATCATGGCCCGGTCAAGGATGACTACCACCTCTCCGGCGACATGACGCAGGACATGATCCAGGAACTTCACGACTTGTGGGGACCGTACTGCACCCTGACAGGTGTGCTGCAAAAACTGTCCGCCTGTGGTGATGGCTCCAATCACAGAAAGATGTGCCCAACGCAGTTTTGTCGGGATAATCGGTGTCTCGCCTCGTCGTCCCCACGCGCGAACCCTTGTCGTCTTCAGACTGAACCCACTCTCGTCCAGAAAAATGATCGTCGCCCCCTCAGCCCTCTTTTTTTCCAACGCCTCCTTGTGGAGACGGACCCAAGCTGCAATATCCTCTTCGTTACGCTCTACGGCCCGCAACGCGGGCCGCTGATACGAGAATCCCCAACGTCTGAGCTTCCTGGAAAGATGGGCACGGTCGATCCAGACCCCATACTTCAGACCGATCACTTGACGGACCTTGGGGACAGTCCAGCCACTGGTCTCGAAGCCATGCAGTCGGGGATCGCTCTCAAGAATGTCCTGAATTTCCTTCTGCTGGTCAGGGGTGAGGAACTCCGGGCGGCCAGTGGCACGGGAAGCGCGGAGCGCTTCCTCACCACCGTGGCGTATACGGGCACGCCAGGCACGAATAGTCACCTCAGCCACACCGAAATGTCGGGCCAGATCTCGAGTGGACCAGTCGGGATCATTCAGGAGGGGCTGAGCAGCCAGACGGCGCTCTTCCTGTTGAGTGCGGGAGAGACGAGCGGGTCGCCAAGCAGAAAGCGTCACACCTTATGTTACCAACTTAAGCACAAATCAATAGTGCGGTCCATGATCAGGGTCAGTTTTCCCTCAGGCAGCAGTGGAAGCAGGACATCCAAGATGTCCTGCTGGGTCAG
Source organism: Deinococcus proteolyticus MRP (assembly GCF_000190555.1). Lineage (GTDB taxonomy): Bacteria > Deinococcota > Deinococci > Deinococcales > Deinococcaceae > Deinococcus > Deinococcus proteolyticus. The sequence goes on along the minus strand of NC_015169.1, from coordinate 163,946 downwards.
GCCTGCACCATGTAGCACACGAGCCACCATACGCGTGATGGACGGTGTCGTCGCAGCACGGTCAATATGGAGCGCGATTTTGCGGTGGAGGGTAGATTCCGCCTGCAAAATGCCGAACAGGACTTCTGCAACGCAGCGCAGACGATCAACGCGGTGGTGTGGGAGACGCTCTTTCAGGTAGGTCACGAATGTGTCAACATTCGTCAGGGCGGCTTGGTTCGGTTTCACACCTCCATAAACCGCCCTGCTTCATATTTTTCTGCGATCCAGACAACGTTTCCTTCAACCTGTCAGGTACTGAGCGTCATGAACATCATTCATCGCAGTCAATAGCCAAAACGCCTTCTGGGTCACCGAACTTCGCTTAGCGTACAACTCGACCTCTAGAGACGGCCCGTATAGGCAGGGCAATCCCCCTGCCAGATATCACTTCCCCCTGCTTGAGACAGCCCCCTAACGTCCAGAATTCAGGGTGGGCTGAGCGCCACGCTCGGAGGTGAGCACCACCAGGAGGTTGTTGACCAGCTCGGCGCGGCTCTCGGAGTTCAGTTCCACCACGCCGTCGCGTTCCAGGCGCTCAATGGCCATCTGGACCATGCCCACCGCCCCTTCCACGATGACCTGCCGGGCTTGCAGCACCGCCTCGGCCTGCTGGCGCTGCAGCATGGCGGAGGCGATTTCCGGCGCGTAGGCCAGGTGGCTGATCCGGGCGTCCAGCACTTCGACTCCGGCCAGTGACAGCCGGGCCTGCAGGTCCTCGCGCAGGTAGTGGGCCACCTCGTCGGGGCGGCCGCGCAGGCTGACCACCGGCTGGCCCTGGTCGTCCAGGCCGTAAGCCTCGTAGGCGAACGCCGTGCCCAGGTGCCGCAGCGCCGTTTCGGCCTGCACGTCCACAAAAGAGTTGTAGTTCTCCACGTCAAAGGACGCCCGCGCCGTATCCACCACGCGCCACACGATGACAGCGGCGATTTCGACCGGATTGCCGGCGGCGTCGTTCACCTTGACCAGCTGGCTCTGGAAGTTGCGAATCCGCAGGCTGATGTCCTGCCGGCCTGCCAGCGGATTGGCCCAGAAATACCCGTTCTGGCGTACCGTGCCGATATAGCGCCCGAACAGGGTCAGCACCACTGCCTGGTTGGGAGCCACCACGAAAAACCCGCGCAGCAGCAGACCGGCCAGCGGAAACAGCAGCACCAGCGCCGGCACCAGGCCGAAAGTCGCCACGGCACTGCTGAGCAGGGTGCCCAGCAGCTGCCAGCCCACGAACAGCAGGGCCGCCGCCGCCAGCAGCAGCAGGGCAAAGGCGGCAAAGCCGTTGACCGCAAACGCCGGGCGCTCCTGCGAAGCCCGGTGCTGGGCGCTGACCGGCAGCTCGGAGTGTTCGGGCAAATGGGGAGCCGGCTCATGACGGCCGGGCGGCGGTGAGCTGGGCTGGGTCATGCCCTCACTGTAGCGGGAAGAACCGGCGGGCGCTGCACAAAACGGCCGGGGCGCCCCCTTCCCCTGGGCACCCCGGCCGGAAGATTCGCGCTTCCCGTCAGCGGGTTTCGGTCAGGCGGTAGCTGCCGCCGCCGCTGTAGGCGTAAACGACCCAGCGCAGCGTGGACTGCTGGCGAACCTCGTAACGGACGGTTTCGGTGCTGCCCGGTCCCTCGCTGGACGCTACGTAGACCCAGCTGCTGCCGTTCCAGCGCTGCAGATACAGGTCGAAATCCGCCGTGCTGGGGCCGCTTATTGATTTGTGCTTAAGTTGGTAACATAAGGTGTGACGCTTTCTGCTTGGCGACCCGCTCGTCTCTCCCGCACTCAACAGGAAGAGCGCCGTCTGGCTGCTCAGCCCCTCCTGAATGATCCCGACTGGTCCACTCGAGATCTGGCCCGACATTTCGGTGTGGCTGAGGTGACTATTCGTGCCTGGCGTGCCCGTATACGCCACGGTGGTGAGGAAGCGCTCCGCGCTTCCCGTGCCACTGGCCGCCCGGAGTTCCTCACCCCTGACCAGCAGAAGGAAATTCAGGACATTCTTGAGAGCGATCCCCGACTGCATGGCTTCGAGACCAGTGGCTGGACTGTCCCCAAGGTCCGTCAAGTGATCGGTCTGAAGTATGGGGTCTGGATCGACCGTGCCCATCTTTCCAGGAAGCTCAGACGTTGGGGATTCTCGTATCAGCGGCCCGCGTTGCGGGCCGTAGAGCGTAACGAAGAGGATATTGCAGCTTGGGTCCGTCTCCAGAAGGAGGCGTTGGAAAAAAAGAGGGCTGAGGGTGCCGGTGTATTCACGGACGGGCGTAGGCGCCGGCGCAGGCGGGGCCGGCGTGCCCGAATCGCTGCCCAGGTAGGTGGTGCGCAGCGCTGAGATGTCGCCGGCACTCAGGTCGGCCGTGCGGCCCAGATTGCGGGGGTCGCCCGCGTAAGGCCCGCCCGGCTGGCTGAGCGCCGAGACATAGGGGCTGCCGTAGTTCATCACCGAGTCGTAGTCGTAGGGGCCGTAGCTGTAGATGTTGCAGTTGCGCCCGAAGTTTCCGCTGTCCCCCTGGTACTGGCTGGGAATCGCCACGTACTTATCGCGGTCACAGCGCTGGTGCTCGTGCCACTGGCCGGCAGCGTGGCCCATCTCGTGAATCACGGTGCGGCTGTTGAAGCAGTTGATGGCCAGCTGCTGCTGTCCACCCACGCTGCCCACCGACGACCAACCGCACGAGCCGCTGTCACCGCGAATAAACAGCACGGCGTTGGCTGCGGAAGTGTCCCAGACCCACTTCACGGCCGTGCCCGCCTGCTCGTTCCAGCGAGCCACAGCGGCCTGGAGCACGCGCTCCTGGTCAGCGGTGAACGTGCCGGCTTTCCAGAAGTAGGGCACCGTGTTGCCGGGCCAGTTGGCCTTGCCAGGCGCAAAGCGCGACAGGCCCTGGGCGCTCATCCCGGCGGCGTCTACCCGGCGCAGGTACTCGGCGGCCTGCGCGGAGGAACTGACGGCCATATCGCCGTCCAGCAGCACCATGCCGCTGGCGTTGCGGTAGGTCAGCACGGTCCCGTCGCTGAGAGTAACCCGCACCTGCGGTTCCTCGGCCAGGCGGCGGCGCTGCTCGGCACTCAACCGGTCCAGCGGTGTGGCGCGCAGATCCAGCTCGTAGGCCTGAGCCTGGCTGCCGGCGGCCGGTCCCGGCCCGTCCTTGGCCGACGGGTCCGTGGCGGGACGCTCCGGCGCGGTATGCAGCACCGCGCCGCCCGGCGCCTGTGTGTCCGGAACCTGCGGCCCTGTGCCCTGACCGCAGCCGGCCAGCAAGAAACCTATGGCGAGCGCAGAGGCCCACCTCCCCTTCCCCCTGATTGTGTTGAACATGCGGCCATTGTGAACGCCGCAGGACTGAGAAGCGTGAAGTTTCTCACATGCCGCAGCGGCCAAACACTACGCCGTTTCAGACAGAGAAAAAGTGTTTCCAAACATCTGAACAGATTTTCAGATATTCTGGCTTCATGAGTCAGCCACAGCCGGTTCAGCTGAACTACCACGTGCAGGGCCTGGACTGCCCGAACTGTGTCCGCACGGTAGACGGCCTGCTGTGCCGCCTGCCCGGCGTGAGCGAGGTGGGCCTCAGCCATACGACGGGGCGGCTCCAGCTGCAGCTGGACGAGGCACAGACCAGCCGCGACACGCTGGAGCGCGAGTTGCGGGCGCTGGGCCACCCCGTCACTCCGGACATGCCAGGGGCTTCCCGGGGGCCTGGGCCCGCCTGGTACGCCACGCCCAAGGGCCGGCTGCTGCTGCTCGGCATGGGTAGTGCGGGACTGGCGGCGCTGGTGGCCCGGCTCTATCCGGCGGGGGCACAGGCAGTCTTCTCGGCGGCGGCGCTGGTGGCGGTGGCCCCGCTGGCCCGCCAGGCCTGGCGGGCAGCGCGGCACGGCAATCCCTTTTCCATCAACACCCTGGTCACGGTGGCCGTGCTGGGGGCCGTGCTGATTGGCGAGGCGGCCGAGGGCGCGGCGGTGGTGGCCCTCTTCGCGTTGGGCGAGTGGCTGGAGGGCTTCGCGGCCGGCCGGGCAAGACAGGGAATCGAGGCGCTGGCCGCGCTGACGCCCCGCACCGCACAGCTGCTGGAGGGAGGCAGCGTGCGCGAGGTCAGCGCCGACACGCTGCAACCGGGGCAGCGCGTGCAGGTGGCCGCCGGAGCGCGGGTGCCGGCCGACGGCGTGATTCGGGCCGGTGCGTCCAACCTGGACGACAGCCCGGTGACCGGAGAGAGCGTGCCGGTCCACAAGGAACCGGGAGCGGCCGTCTACGCCGGCAGCGTGAACGGTGAAGGCGTGCTGGAAATAGAAGTGACCCGCCCGGCCAGCGACGGCACGCTGGCCCGCATCGCCCGGCTGGTGGAACAGGCCGCCGAGGGCAAGGCGCCCACCCAGCGCCTGACCGACCGCTTCAGCCGCCTGTACACGCCGCTGGTGCTGCTGGCCGGCGTGCTCACAGCCACGCTGCCGCCGCTGCTGACCGGGGCCGCGTGGCTGCCCTGGGTGTACAAGGGGCTGGCGCTGCTGCTGATCGGCTGCCCGTGTGCGCTGGTGCTGAGCGTGCCGGCCGCCATGACCAGTGCCCTTAGCGCGGGCGCACGCCGGGGCCTGCTGATCGGCAGCGGCGCGGTCCTGGAAACGCTGGCCGGAGTGCGCACAGTGGCGCTGGACAAGACGGGGACCCTGACCGCCGGCCGCCCGCAGGTCACGGCCGTGCTGGGAGCAGGCACGCTGAGCGAAGACGAGGTGCTGCGCCTGGCCGCTGCGGTGGAGGGCGGCAGCACCCACCCGCTGGCCCAGGCCATTCGGGAAGCGGCGCAGGCGCGGGGCCTGAACGTGCCGGCAGCCACGGCAGCGCAGGCGTTGGGCGGGCGCGGGGTGCAGGCTGTGGTAGAAGGCCAGTCGCTGGGTGTGTCCTCACCGCGCTTTGCAGCGGAGGTGGCCGAGCTGGACCAGGACCTGCGCAGGCACATTGCCGCGCTGGAAGAGGCCGGGCACACTGTCAGCGTGCTGCACTCTGGTACACGGGTGCTGGGAACCGTGGCCCTGCGCGACCAGGCACGTCCCGAAGCGGCCGCCACCCTGGCGCGGCTGCGGGCACTGGGCATGCAGAGCGTGATGCTGACCGGAGACAACGCCCGCACCGCACAGGCGGTGGCCGCCGAGCTGGGCATCGGCCGCGCCGAGGCCGAACTGCTGCCCGAAGACAAGCTGCGCCTCATCGGGGAGCTGCCTGGCCCAGTGGCGATGGTGGGCGACGGTATCAACGACGCTCCGGCGCTGGCCGGTGCGGACGCCGGCATAGCGATGGGCGGCGGCACCGACGTGGCCCTGGAAACGGCCGGGGCGGCGCTGCTGTCCGGGCGGCTGAGCGGCGTGGCCGACCTGCTGGAGCTGGGCCGGGCCACCATGAACAATGTGCGGGTGAACATCGCGCTGGCGCTGGGCCTTAAGGCCGCCTTTTTGGTCACCACGCTGCTGGGCTACACCGGGCTGTGGCTGGCGGTGCTGGCCGATACCGGCGCCACCGTGCTGGTCACGCTGAATGCTCTGCGCCTGCTGGCCTGGCGGCCCACCGGAAGAGAGGGGTGAGGGGAGCAGCGTGGCGCTTCCAAGCTGCTGGGGCGGTCCACGGCTCTGTGCAGGACTGCCCTGTGTTCAAATACAGCGTGTTCAGATACAGCGTGTTCCGACACAGCCGCCAGGATGACCTGCGCGCTGCAGATATGCTTTGCCAGCTGCCGCACTTGACGGTCTGCGGCCACGCGGGGATGTGAGCGGACTGGCTGACCGCCTGGTGGCCCCTACACGGACTCGGCGCAGCTGGACAGAGGGAGGAAGCAGTGGCACGGCGGGGCCCTGGTGCTGGTGTCCGCAGGCTTCATTCCGGACAGTGCCTATCTGCGTCAGGGGCAGCGGACATTTCCAGAGCGGCGGGCCTCTGCAGTTGCCACACCCGATCTGAGCGCTTCTCCAGCGACCTCCATAGGCAGTGATACCTTGATTCAGCGAAAAGCACTAGAAAGGGACTTGGGCGTGTACGATTCACCGGAACAGTTGTATAGGCAGCGCCAGCAGGACGGCCCGGCGCTGCAGGGCACGCAGTCTCAGCAGGCGGTATGTCAGCCACTGAGCCACCACCAGGCTGCTGTTCACGCTGAGAGCCTGGCGCTGGTAGGCAAAGGACGCTCCCATGTCTGAGCGTGTGTCCACAGCCGAAACCGGCGGGCCACCGGACACCTGCGACGTGCGCTGCATTCACCCGGAGGCGGTGGCAGCGGCGCAGCGGGCCATGCCGGGCGGGGACGTGGTGGCCGGCTCGGCGGAGATGTTCCGGCTGCTGGGCGACCCGGGGCGGCTCCGGCTGCTGCTGGCCCTGCGCAGCGGCGAGCTGTGCGTGTGCGACCTGGCCGCCGTGACGGGCGCTTCGGAAAGCAGCGTGAGCCACTCGCTGCGGCTGCTGCGGGCCAGCCGGGCAGTGCGGGCGCGGCGGGAGGGCCGCAACATGTACTACGCCCTGCACGACGGGCACGTGGAGCAGCTGCTGGATATGATGACGGCGCATATGGGAGAACCCGAATGAAAGCCAGGCGGCAGACAGCCGTATTCGCAGCGGGCCTACTGGCACTGCTGGTCCTTGCTGGGGGCTGGTACCTGAGCGAGCGGCGCTGGCTGAGCGACCTGTACTGCTTCGAACAACCGGGGCAGGTATGGAGTCTGGCTCCGCTGCCGGCCAGCATGGCGCCCGAGTGCCCGGCGTCGCGCAGCTACCGCCAAGAGGTGCGCCAGGGCCTGGGCCGGGTGGAGCAGTTCCGCCTGAGCGGCTGGCAGCCCCGCGCCCTGCTCAGCACCTTTACGGACGCCGGCTACCTGCAGCAGACCGACGACCTGCTCAGCGGCGACTATTCTGCCTTTCTGGCCCGCGGCACCGACCGGATTCAGTACAGCGCCGTTCGTCAGGGCAGCGAGACACTGATTACGGTGAGCGGAGTGCCGCAGCGGCCATAAGCCGGACCGGGAGCAATAAAACAGGGCCCCAGCCAGCAGCCGGGGCCCTGTTCCCTGAGAGAAACGCTTAGAGGTTGCCCTTGAGGGTGGTGGCGACCTTAAAGGCCACCTTCTTGCCGGCGGGAATCTGGATCTTCTCGGTGGTGCCGGGCTTCACGCCGGTACGGGCGGCGGTTTCCTTGACGCTCAGGGTGCCCAGGCCGGGCAGACCTACAGCCTGGCCGCCGCGCAGGGCTTCCACGACGGTATCCAGCATGGTGCTCACGGCTTCGTCGGCCTGCTTCTTGGTCAGACCGGTCTGCTCGGCGACCTTCTCCACCAGCTGGGACTTGTTCATCTTTTCCGCAGGAGCTGCTGCGGCTTTGGCTTTGCTCGCTTTTTTCGTCATAGGCGCAGTTTGCACGGGCAACTGCAAAATGTCTAGTCAGCGACACTGTCAGGTAGGCACACAAACCTTATAGAAAGCTTCATTTTACTGTCCCAGGCCGAGTGTGTGAGAGCCGCTAATGTCGTCCACCACGCATCCCCTAAAATTAATGATCAGGTCTGTTCATCCGCTACCGGCAACGGAAGCGGCATGGTGGAGAGATGAGACCGTCTCGCGCTACCCCCACCTCAACACTGTCCTCGGTCTCAGCCTCGCTCCTCCTGGGAAGCTTGCTGACTCTGGGACTCACCGCCTGCGGTGGCACCACGCCGGCCCCCAACCCAGCGCCGACCACAGTCAAAATCAGTGGCGAAGTCGTGCTGCCGCAGACTGCTCTGACGCAGGGAGCCGCCCAGGGAGTCGTAGCACAGAGCGCTGCAGGCGAGGGAACGGCCCCGGCCGACCTTTCAGCTCAGGCCAACTGGGACGCCCCCCATGTGCCCGGTGAGCTGCTGGTCTCCTCCGGCGGCCTTGCCGCCCAAGGTGTCAGCACCCGCCTGAGTGGATTCCAAGCAGAGAGTCTCAGCGATTTGGGCCTTATCCGTGTTCACACGCCAAATCCTGAAGCACTCGCCGGACAACTTGCCGCCGAAGGTATCAGCTCGCAGCCGAACTACATTTACAGCGCCCTGGCGACCCCCAACGACCCCGGCTTTCCCGGTAACGTCGGTATCGGCCAGTGGCACCAAGACTACCTGACACAGGTCGGCGCTGCCGAGGGGTGGGCACAGCTGGGGAGCGCTCCCGCCGGCGTATTGACCGCGGTGCTGGACACTGGCGTGGACCGCAGCCATCCGGACCTGCGGGGACGGCTGATTGGCGGTTACGACACTTGCTCCGTCCTGGCAGGGGGAAACTGCCAGGGTGAAGACACCGACCCTTCGGAACTTCAGTTCGGGCAAGTAGGGCACGGCACGGCCATGACCGGTCTGATTGGAGCTGCCACCAACAATGGTCTGGGCCTGAGCGGGATGACCTGGCAGGGACAGATGGTCCCTATCAAGGTATTCGGCGACGACGGCCAGGCAAATTCTTCTGCGACGACCATTAGCCTGGCGCGTGGCCTGGCCATCGCCACCGATTCGAAGGTCCGTGTCATCAACATGAGCCTGGGCATTCCAGGTGTACAGTCGGACCCGAAGGTCAATGAGCAACTGACACGCGCCGCCGCCGCCGACATCATGATGATTGCTGCGGCCGGCAATACACCCGACCAGGGCCTTTATTTTCCGGCCAACCGGCCCGAAGTCATGGCGGTGGGAGCCGTCAATCCGGCCGGTCAGATGTCGTGCTTCAGTGCCCGGCCGCGGGCCGGCGAAACCCTGGACCTGCTGGCACCGGGCGGCGAAAACGGCTGCGACCGCGCCGCCAGCTGGATTCTGGAACTGACGCCTGGAGACTACCGCCTGGGAGCCGGCACTTCCGAAGCCACCGCCATCACCAGTGGAGCTGCCTCACTGATTCGGGCCGCCTACCCTGGCCTCAGTGCCCTCCAGGTGCGTCAGGCGCTGGTGCAGGGGGGCAAGCCCACGGACTCGGCGCAGCCCCAGCTGAACTTGCCGGGCGCTTTGGCTGTAGCGCAGCAACTCAGCGCCGCCCCCGCTCCTACCCCTCAACCTACCCCGACCACCTACAACCTGACTGTCCAAGCCTACCGGAACGGACAACCCGTTGGCGCCGCTTTCAAGGCGTCGGGCCAGCTGACCTCCCTGAAGTTGCCCTATGAGCTGAATGTCCCTCAGGGCACCTACGAGCTGCGGGCAAAAGTAGACACTTCCAAAGCTTCCTACAGCGGCGCCGCCACGGTGACGGCAACGACCAACACCACTGCCACTATCGCGGTCCAGTAGGCCGCGCACCTCACAAGGTGGGTCAGACCCGCCGCCATGTGGAAGGGAAAGTCTTATGGGCCGTCCCGATTTCATGCCACCAGACCCGAGGCCGAGAGGCTGGCTCGACTTCGTCAGCTCTTTACTGCCAGCCGCTCGGCACCGGCGTACACGGTCAGGCGGCCCCCCCGGGCAAAACCGCACAGCAGCACCCCGAAGGCCTGCGCGGTCTGAGCGGCCAGAGTGGTAGCTGCGCCTACCCCGACCACCGCCCCGATTTCGGCCAGCACCGCTTTCTGGGCAATTTCGTAGCCCAGGCGGCTGCTCAGGACCAGCACGCTGCCGGGCCGGTCCAGCGCCGGACGGCCCAGCGCCCAGCCCACCACCTTGTCGGCGGCGTTGTGACGGCCGATGTCCTCGAATAGACACAGCGGCGTGTTCCTGCCGGGCGCGAAAAGGGCCGCGCCGTGCAGGCCCCCACTGGCCGCGAAGCCGCTCTGCCCGGCCCGCAATTGCTCGGGCAGGGCCGCCAACCAGGCCGGGTCAAGCGCCGGGCGCAGCGGCAGGCCACCGGACCGCAGCAGCAGCCGCTCGATACTGCCGCTGCCGCAGATGCCGCAGGCGCTGGACGCATGCCGGGCTTCGTAGTCGGGCGGCACCTCACCTGCCAGAAACCACAGGTTGGGGTTCTCGGGGTGCGGGGCCACGTCGCCGCGCAGCCCCTCGGCGTGCAGCCAGCCGCGCAGCAGTTCACGGTCCGCGCCGGGCGTCCGCATCAGCACGGCAAGCGGGCGCTCCTGTCCCGCAGGGTCCAGGCCGCGCAGTTCCAGCGGTTCTTCAGCGGCCAGCAGGTCGTCCACAGGAGCGTCCAGGCCGGCACGGCCGAAGCGCCGCACCGGCCAGGACTCGTTCAGGGGCACGGGCCTATTCGCCCCGGCCCTGCTCCTCGCGGGCCTGACGCAGGGCACTGCCCATGCCCCTGAGCAGCCCGAACACGGCCCCCAGCGCCAGCTGCACATCCGGGTCGGCCAGCTGGCGCAGCGCCCCAGCCGGCGTCACGCGCTCGCCGGCTTCAATGCTGCGGGCCGCCTGACGGACCCCGCCGCCCAGGGCACCCAGCAGCACTTCCAGTTCGGCAGGGTCCAGCGAGCCGGCCAGCTTGCCCAGCTCCACCACGTTGCGGATGATGTTGGTGCCGGTTTCTCCGGTCACCTTGTCCAGGGCGGCGGCCGTGAGGCCTTCGCTGCCGCGCATCAGCTTGAGTGCCAGGTCCAGGCCCCCGCGCTGATGCAGTTCAGTCAGCAGTTCCAGGGCCTCGGCCAGGGCCGGCTCGGCCTGAGCGGTCGCTGCGCCCAGTCGCTCGGCAGGGGTGGGCACGTAGGGGGTGTACTCGATTGCTTTTGCCATAAGTTCTCCTCCGCAGCAGGAAGGGGCAGGGGGCGGTCCTTTCCCGGCTTCCCGCCCCGCTGCCCTGTCTCCTGCTCAGTCGTCGCTCCCGAACGCGGCCGCTTCGCCGTGGCTCTCTTCGGCAATGCCGCCCACATAGCTGCCGTCGGGGAAGAAATAATCGTCTCTGGCCCACTTGCGTTCCACCTCTACGCCGCGCTGCGGAGTGGGATGGCCGAAGCGGAAGTTGTGGCGCGGCAGCGGCGAGGCACCGCGCTCACCCAGCACTTCCAGGCGCACCGCCGTGTCCTTGTAGGCCGGCGTGTGGGTAATCGTGTCGCGGTTTTGGCCGGTCAGCAGGTTCACCGAGCCTTCCAGTTCACGCGAGTTCATGGGAATGTAAATCTGCTTGCCGGTGACCCGCTCGGTGACCAGGGCACGCAGCCGCACGGCACCGTTCTTGCTGACCACGCGGACCCAGCTGCCGGTTTCCACGCCGCGCTCGGCGGCCAGCTCGGGGCTGACTTCCACAAAAGCGTCGGGGGTCTTGGCGGCGATGCCGGCCACCCGGAAAGTCATGTTGCCCTCGTGGAAGTGCTCCAGCATCCGGCCCGAGTTCAGCTGCAGGTCGTATTCGGCGTCCGGAACGTTGACCGGCGCCACATATTCGGCCGGCCACAGCCGGGCCTTGCCGCCCTCGAAGTGAAATTCCTCGGTGTAGAGCAGTGGGCTGTCGGTGCCGTCTTCGGCCACGGGCCAGCAGAGGGTGTCGTAGCCCTCCAGGCGGCTGTAGTGCACGCCTGCAAACATCGGGCTGACGCGGGCCACCTCGTCCATGATGTCGCCCGGGTGGGTGTAGTTCCAGCCCTCGGCACCCATCCGCTGCGCCACCGCCTGATAAATCTGCCAGTCGGGTTTGCAGCCGGGCAGCGGCTCCATCACCTGATACAGCCGCTGAATACGCCGCTCGGTCGAGGTGAAGGTGCCTTCTTTTTCCAGAGAAGGCGCAGCGGGGAAAATAACGTCGGCGTAGCGGGCCGTGTTGGTGAAGTACAGGTCCTGCACGACGAACAGTTCCAGCGACTCGTACCCGCGGATCAGGTGGTTCACGTCGGCGTCGGTCAGGCTCATCTCTTCGCCGGTCAGCCACATGGCCTTGAGCCGGCCGTCAATGGCCGCGTCGATCATCTGGGTGTTGTCCAGGCCACGGTCGGGGCGCAGGGTAATGCCCCACTCGGCCTGGATGCGGGCCACCACTTCGGGGTCGGTCACGCGCTGGTAGCCGCTGACCTGGTCGGGCATGGCGCCCATGTCAGAGGTACCCTGCACGTTGTTGTGACCGCGCAGCGGGTAGGCGCCGGTGCCGGGACGGCCGTAGTTGCCGGTGACCAGCAGCAGGTTGGAGATGGCGGTGCTGGTTTCAGACCCGCCGCACTGCTGGGTCACGCCCATCGCCCACATGATGCACACCCGCTTATGCGAGGCGATCATCTCGGCGAGGTTCACCAGGGTCTCCACGCTCCAGCCGGTGGCTTCGGCAGCGTACTCCAGGGTGTAGGGCTCCAGGCTGGCGCGGAATTCGGCCAGGCCATCTACCCGCTCGGCCAGGAACTCCCTGGCTTCCAGGCCGTGGTCCAGGATGTAGCGGCTGACCGCGTTCAGCCAGATAAAGTCGGTGGCCGGCCTCGGCTGCAAGAACAGGTCGGCGCGGCGGGCCAGTTCGTGCTCGCGCAGGTCCACCACCACGATTTTCTGGCGGCCCAGCTTCTGCGCCCGCTTGAGCCGGGTGGCGAGTACCGGGTGGCTCTCGGCCGTATTGGTCCCGACCCCGATGACTAGGTCGGCCTGCTCCAGGTCCTTGATGGTGCCCGAATCTCCGCCGTAGCCCACCGTGCGGACCAGGCCCACCGTGGCGGGGCTCTGGCAGTAGCGCGAGCAGTTGTCCACGTTGTTGGTGCCGATGACCTGGCGGGCGAACTTCTGCACCAGGAACGCTTCTTCGTTGGTGCACTTGCTGGACGCGATAAAGGACAGCGCGTCGGGGCCGTACTGGCCCTTGATTTCGGTCAGGCGGCGGGCCACGTAGTCGAGCGCCTCGTCCCAGCTGGCTTCGCGGAAACGGTCGCCTTCACGAATCAGCGGGGAGGTGAGGCGGTCTTCGCTGTTCACGTAGTCCCAGCCGAACTTGCCCTTCACGCAGGTGGAAATGCCGTTGGCCGCGCCCTGCTGCGGCTCCACCTTCAGGATGTGGCGGCCTTTGGTCCACACGTCGAACGAGCAGCCCACGCCGCAGTAGGTGCACACGGTCTTGGTGCGCTCAATGTAGCCCTCGCGGGCCTGCGACTCCACTTCGGAAATGCCCAGAATCGCTTCCAGGCCGGTGCTGGGTTCTACAGCCTTGACCGCTTCCACCGCCGAGTTGAACACCGGCAGCGGCAGGTCGGTCATCAGGCCGGCTTCGCCCAGCATGCTCTTTTCCATCAGGGCGTTGCAGGGGCAGACGGTAATGCAGTGGCCGCAGCTCACGCAGCTGCTCTCACCGATGGGCTTGCCGCCGTCCCACAGCACACGCGGCTGCTCGGCTTCCCAGTTGATGCTGAGCGTTTCGTTGACCTGCACGTTCTGGCAGGCTTCCACGCAGCGCCCGCACAGGATGCACTGGTCGGGGTCGTAGCGGTAGAAGGGGTTGGAAAAGTCCTTCTCGTAGCCCTTGGGGTGATAGGGCCGGTGCTGATGCTCCAGCCGCAGGGTGCTGAGGGTGTTGTGCACCGCACAGTTGCCGTTGTTGTTGTCGCAGACGGTGCAGTACAGCACGTGGTTGGCAATCAGGCGGTCGTAGGCGTCGCGCTGCACACTGCGGGCGGCTTCGGTCTGGGTGCGGACCACCTGCCCGGCCTGCACCGGGGTGCCGCAGGCGCGGGTCAGCTGGCCGTCAATCTCTACCGTGCAGGTGTCGCACGACTGAATGGGGCCCAGCTGCGGGTGGTAGCACACCTGCGCCAGCTCGGTGCCGGAACGGTTGATGACGTCCAGCAGCGGCTCGCCCAGCTGCGCCGGGTAGGCCACGCCGTCAATGCTGACCTCGACCCATTCGCCACTTTTGGGGTGCAGCGGGCCAGGCGGAAAAAGCAGCTCGGCGGTGGGCTCTTTGGGCCCGATGTTGTTGGTGCTGACGTTGTCCGTGCCAGCGCCGGAATGCTGGGTGCCGGAATGCTGAGTGCCGGGGTCGTGGGGGAAGCCGGGGTCATTGGATTGGGTCACGGCGGGGTCACCTTTCATGTCGTAGAAACTGAACGGCTGGGAGAAAATTGGCCGAAGTGAGCGGGCCCCCACTATACGCCAGCTGCACCCGCACAGACGCTGAAAAAATCACCCTTGTCAGGCACTGCACCAGGCGCTGCAGCACCCGGCCCCGCCAGCGACAACTTTCTGTTCTTGGGCAGTGCAGGCAGCGGGGCAGCTTCGCCCCTTCACCTCATGCTGACTCTCAGCTTGTGGGCGCACATCCACCCGCCCGCCGCAACTGGCGACCTGCAGAAGCGGAGGCGCACTGGCCTGCCCAGGGAAAAACCTAGCGGCCAGGAAGAAACTTAATCCTGCACAAAGGAATCCCGCGTGTGAGCGGGGAGCGCCGCTGCTAGGCTGCGGCATGACCCAGACCACTTCTCAAGGGTCCGTAGACCTTCAGGCTCCGCCCAGCGTGCGGGTAGAACTGAGGGTCAACGGGCAGAACAGGTCGCTCGACCTCGACCCCCGCGTCTCTCTGCTGGACGCTCTGCGCGAACACCTGGGCCTGACCGGCACCAAGAAAGGCTGTGATCACGGGCAGTGCGGGGCCTGCACGGTGCTGGTGAACGGCGAGCGCCTGAACTCCTGCCTGTCGCTGGCCGTGATGCATGACGGCGACGAAGTCACCACCATCGAGGGCCTGGGCACGCCCGACGACCTGCACCCCATGCAGGCGGCATTCGTGGAGTGCGACGGCTTTCAGTGCGGCTACTGCACGCCGGGCCAGATTATGTCCGCCGTGGGCACCCTGGATGAGCTGCGGCGCGGCATTCCCAGCCACGTGACCGCCGACCTGGAGCAGGTCCAGTTCTCGGACACCGAGCTGCGTGAGCGCCTGAGCGGCAACATCTGCCGCTGCGCCGCCTACCCCAACATCATTCAGGCTGTGCGCTCGGTGCATGAAGGAGGACAGGAATGAAGGCCTTCGAATATGTCCGCGCCGAGAACGCTGCCCAGGCGCCCGGCCTGCTGGCAGAGGGCGGCAAGTACCTGGCCGGCGGCACCAACCTGCTGGACCTGATGAAACTGCAAATCGAGGCGCCGGCGCAGCTGGTGGACCTCAACCGCAGCGACCTGGCCGACATTACCGAGACAGAGGACGGCGGCCTGCGCATCGGCGCGCTGGTCCGCAACACCGAGTTGGCCGCGCATCCCCGCGTGCGTGCAGACTACGCCGTGCTGAGCCGCGCCATCCTGGCCGGGGCGTCGGGGCAGATTCGCAACCGGGCCACCACGGCCGGCAACCTGCTGCAGCGGACCCGCTGCCCGTACTTCTACGACACCAACCTGCCGTGCAACAAGCGCGAACCCGGCAGCGGCTGCGGCGCGCTGGAGGGCTTCAGCCGTTCACTGGCGGTGATTGGCACCAGCGAGCACTGCATCGCCAACTACCCCGGCGACATGGCGGTGGCGCTGCGGGTGCTGGACGCGGCCATCCAGACCGTGAAGGCGGACGGCAGCGAGCGCGAAATTCCGGTGGCGGAGTTCCACCGGCTGCCGGGCGACACCCCCCACATCGAGACAGTGCTGGAACCCGGCGAGCTGATTACGTCGGTCACGCTGCCGGCGCCGCTGGGCGGCCAGCACGTTTATCTCAAGGCCCGCGACCGGCAGTCGTACGCGTTCGCGCTGGTGTCGGTGGCTGCGGTGGTCTCGCCGGACGGCGCCCGCCTGGCGTTCGGCGGCGTGGCCCCCAAGCCCTGGCGGGTGGAAAGCGCCGAGGCCCGCTGGAGCGAGGGCGCGCAGGCCGTGACCGATGAAGCCTTCAGGGACGCCCGGCCCACCGCGCAGAACGCCTTCAAGCTGGACCTGGCCCGCCGCTTGGTGCAGGCCGTTATGAACGAGACCGGGCCGAACGTGGCCCAGACAGATGAGGCCCGGACAGACAAGGCTCAGAACACTCAGAAAGGAGGCGCAGCGTGAGTGGCAACAAATTCGACGCGCCCGCCGGAATCAGTCCGCTGGACCAGGAAAAGGTGCTGGCCCGACCGCACCCCCGCAAAGAAGGCCCCCTGAAAGTGACCGGGCAGGCCACCTACGCCTACGAGTACAGCGCCGAGCCGGAACTGCAGGGCGCGGCCTACGGCTATCTGGTGGGAGCTGGCGTGGCACGTGGACAGGTCAAATCCATCGACACGGGCGCCGCCGAAGCGATGCCCGGCGTGCTGCTGGTGCTGACCCACGGCAACATGCCCCAGCAGGGCGAGAGCGAGACCCCGGTGCCCCAGGAGGACGGCGCCACCCCGCAGATGCCCGACCCCGAGGTGGACTACTATCACCAGGCGGTGGCCTTTGTGGTGGCCGAAACCTTCGAGCAGGCCCGCGCCGCCGCCGAGGCCCTGGTAATCGAGTACGCGGACCAGACGCCCGAGGGCGACTACGTCCTGGCCGAGGTGATGGAAGATGCTGAAAAGGCCGGCAGCGACGAGGAGAGCAAGGACCAGCGGGTGGGCGACTTCGCCGGGGCTTTCGGGCGGGCCGATGTGCAGCTGGACGTGACCTACACCACGCCCGACCAGTCGCACGCGATGCTGGAACCGCACGCCTCGCTGGCCGTGTGGGACGAGGCGGGTGAGGCGCTGACGCTGTACACCTCCAACCAGATGGTCCACTGGGTGCAGCGCGGCGTAGCGAAGACGCTGCAGCTTCAGCCAAGTGATGTCCACATCGTGTCGCGTTATATCGGCGGGGGCTTCGGCTCCAAGCTGATGTTCTACGGCGACGCCGTGCTGAGCGCCGTGGCCGCCCGCAAGCTGGGCCGCCCGGTCAAGTGCGCCCTGACGCGCCCGCAAATCTTCAACCACACCAGCCACCGCCCCGCTACCATTCAGCGCATCCGTCTGGGCACGGACGGTGACGGCCGGATTCACGCCATCGGGCACGATTCGTACTCGGGCAACCTGCCCGGTGGCAGCGCCGAAACCGCCAGCCACCAGACCAAGTTGCTGTACGCCGGCGAGAACCGCCTGATTCGCCAGCGCCTGAGCGAACTGCACCTGCCGCCCGGCGGCTCTATGCGCGCACCGGGCGAAGCGGTCGGCATGCTGGCCCTGGAATGCGCCGTGGACGAGCTGGCCGAGAAGTTGGAAATGGACCCCATCGAACTACGCGTGCTGAACGATATCGGCTACGACCCGGAAAAAGGCCCCCAGCGGCCCTTTTCCAGCCGCCGCCTGGTGGACTGCTTGCAGCGCGGCGCCGAAGCGTTCGGCTGGGAACGCCGCTCGGCGCAGCCCGGCAGCGTGCGCGACGGCGAGTGGCTGGTCGGCCTGGGGGTGGCCTCGGCCTTCCGCAGCAATCAGGTCAAGCCCAGCGGCGCTACCGTGCGGCTGGAAAAGGGCGGCAAGGTCACGGTCGAAACCCAGATGACCGACATCGGCACCGGGTCGTACACCATCTTGGGCCAGACGGCCGCCGAAATGCTGGGCGTCCGACTGGAAGACGTGGAAGTGCGCCTGGGCGACTCCGACTTTCCCAAATCGAGTGGGTCGGGCGGCTCCTGGGGGGCCAACAGCGCCGGCACCGGCGTGTACTACGCTGCCGACGAGCTGCGCAGCAAGATTGCCAAGGCGGCCGGCTACGACCCCAAAAAGGCCGTGTTCAAAGACGGCGAGGTGTGGGAGGACAACAAATGCACCCTGCTGGGCGTGGTGGCGGCCAAGGCGCCCGAGCCCCTTGAGGCCACCGTGAACGCCACTTTTGGAGACCTGGATAAGCAGTACGCGCAGGCCAGCTTCGGGGCGCACTTCTGCGAGGTGGGCGTGCACCGCGTGACCGGCGAAATCCGCGTGCGCCGGATGCTGAGCGTGGCGGCAGCCGGGCGCATTTTCAACCCAGTGACGGCCCGCAGCCAGTGCCTGGGCGGCATGACCATGGGTATCGGCGCGGCGCTGATGGAAGAGCTGCACGTGGACGACCACCTGGGCCTGTTCATCAACCACGACCTGGCCGAATACCATGTGCCGGTCCACGCCGACATCCCCGACCTGGACGTCATCTTCCTGGAAGAGCTGGACGACAAGTCCTCGCCGCTCAAGGGCAAGGGCGTGGGCGAGCTGGGTATCTGCGGGGTGGGAGCGGCCGTCGCCAACGCGGTTTATAACGCGTCCGGCGTGCGGATTCGGAACTATCCCCTGACCGTGGACAAAGTCCTGGCCGGCTGGGCCGAGCAGGCGGCCCTGCAGGCGCGGGCAGGCGACTGAGCCGGAACGCAGCGGGCGGGCAGCGGGCCGCCGTCCTGCTGGCCGCCGGCCGGGGGGAGCGGATGCAGGCGTCCGGCTCCCCTTTTGCCGGCGTTCCCAAGCCGCTGGTGCCGCTGGCCGGCCGGCCGCTGTGCCGCCACGCCGCCGAAACTCTGGCCGGGGCTGGCGACACCCTGCGGCTGGCCGTGGTGCCGCCCGGACAGGCAGGCGAAGCGGTGCAGGCCGCGCTGGAGGGGCTGGATTACCGCTGTGTGACCAACCCGCAGCCGGGACGCGGGCTGCTGTCGTCGTTTCAGGCGGCGGCGGCGGCACTGCCCGCCGGGCTGGACGGGGCCGTGTTTGCCCTGGCCGACATGCCACTGGTCAGCCTGGCGACCCACCGGGCCCTCCGGGAAGCGGCCACGCAGGCAGCGGCCGCCCAGTGTGTGTACGGTGGCGTGAGCGCTCCCCCCTTGTGGCTGCCCGCCCACCTCTTCCCCGCGCTGCTGGCGCTGCCGGACGCCGACAACGGCCCACGGGCACTGCTGCGCGGACCGGACGTGGTGCGGGTGCCGCGCCCGGTGGCCGAACTGCTGGACGTAGACACCCCGCAGGCGCTGGCCCAGGCGGAGGCCAGACTGCCCCACCCGCACTCTGCACGCTAGGCTGGACCTCATGAACAAAATGATGAACTGTGCCGTGGCCGTCCGCCAGGGCCTGCCTGCCGAAGCGCTGGAGTTCCGTGAAGTTCCCATGCCGCAGCCCGGCCCCGGCAAGGTGCTGGTGCGGGTAGAAGCGGTGGGCATCAACTACGCCGACGCCCTGAGCGTGATGAACGAGTACCTGACCGAGACGCAGTACCCCTTCGTGCCGGGCATGGAATTCGCCGGGTATGTCACGGCACTGGGCGAGGGGGTCAGCGGCGTGCAGGAGGGCCAGCTGGTGGCCTGCCTGGCGGGGAAAGGTGGCCTGGCCGGCTACGCGGCGGTCCCTGCACGCGCGCTGGTGCCGGTGCCGCAGAGCTGCACCCCAGCCCAGGCGGCGGCTTTTGCAGTGTCGTACCTGACCGCCTTTCACGGCCTGCGGACCCTGGGCCACGGCCAGGCCGGCGAGTGGGTGCTGGTGCAGGCCGCTGCCGGGGCGCTGGGCCGCGCCAGTATTCAGTTGGCGCGGGCGCTGGACATGCAGGTGGTGGCGCTGGCCAGCACCGAGGAAAAGCTGGCCGTGGCCCGCGCGCTGGGCGCCGACGTGACCCTGCTGCAAGACGACCCGGACCGGGTAGAAAAGGTCCGTGAGGCCGCCGGCGGCGCAGGAGTACCCCTGATTCTGGAAGTCGTGGGGGGGCACCGCATCGCGGAAAGCCTGCAGATGGCAGCGGACCGGGGGCGCATCATCATGATTGGGAACGCCAGCCGCGAAGAGGTGCTCGTGAACCCGGTGGACCTGATGAAGCGCAACCTGACCCTCACCGGCCTGTGGCTCAACAGCCTGCTGCGCGACCCACAGGCGCAGGCCCAAGTGGCGGCCGAGTTCGCCGGCCTGCTGGAAAAGGGCCACATCGTGCCGCAGCCGGGCCCCAGTTACGCCCTGCAGGACGCGGCGCAGGCGTTCGACGACCTGCTGGGCCGGCGCACCTCTGGCAAGGTCATTATCGAGCCCTGGCGCTGAGCGGCTCTCCGCTCCCGCCGTGCATCACCGCCACCACTTCGCTCAGGATGCTCAGGGCGATGCCAGCGGGGGTTTCGGCTCCCAGGTGCAGCCCGGCGGGCGAGCGCACCTGGGCCAGCCGGGCCGGGTCCACCCCGATTTCTGCCAGGAAGCGCAGCACCGCCTGGCCCCGGCGGCGGCTGGCGACCATCGCCACATAGGGAACGCCGGCCCCCAGCACCTGCCGCAGCACCGGCACCTCGTGTCCGTAGTCGTGCGAGATGATCACCACGTGCGACCGCGCCGAGAGCGGCGGCAGGCGCAGGTCCTCATCGGGGCGGCTGAGCAGCAGGGCGTGGGCGTCGGGCAGGCGCTCACGGGTCAGGCGGCCCGGCTGGTCGTCGCAGACCGTGACCCGCAGCCCCAGCGTGCGGCCCAGGCGTGAAAGCGGCGCGGCAATCGGTCCGGCACCCACGACCACCAGTTCGGCGGGCGGCAGGCGAGTCTCGAAAAAGGCGGCGGCGCGGCGCTCCAGCGCTTCGCTGTCCAGCGGCAGGGCCTGCGCCTGGGCCACCAGCGCCGGGTCGGGGTCGGCATCGGCCACCACCTCACCAGAAGGCAGCAGCGCAAACGGCACGGCCTGTGCTCCCAGCGGTGTAACCAGGCGCAGCACTTCGCCGCGTGCGCGGGCCCCGGCCACTGCCGACCACAGCGACGAATCGGCCGGCGTGGGGGTCAGCTGCACCGAGACCTGCCCGGCGCAGGTCATACCGAACTCGTAGGCTTCCTCGCCCCCCAGGTCTATGTCCAGCAGCCGGGGCTGCCCGGCAGCGCGGACCTCTGCGGCTGCCCGGCGCAGCGCTCCTTCGGCGCAGCCGCCCAGCGTGACCGACCCGAGGGTCTCCCCTTCCAAAAAGGCGGCGCGGCGGCCCAGCGGCTTGCGGCTTTCCCCGGCACCCACCAGGGTGGCCACCACCGGCGCGGCCCCGGCCGGCAGCCCGGCCACGGCTTTCAAAAAGTCGTCAAAGGTCTCGTCCACTGCTCCTAACATAGAAAAAGACCCGCGTGGGCGGGCCAGTGCCGGGTGACGGACAGTTTAGGTTCTTCAGATGTTCTCGCCTGCGGCGCGGCGTGCCCCGAAGTCGGCGGCGGCGGTGAACAGCACATCGGTGCTGGAGTTCAGCGCGGTTTCGGCCGAGTCCTGAATCACGCCGATGATAAAGCCCACGCCCACCACCTGCAGCGCGACATCGTCCGAGATGCCGAACAGCGAGCAGGCCAGCGGAATCAGCAGCAGCGAGCCGCCTGCCACCCCCGAAGCGCCGGCCGCGCTGACCGTCGCCACCAGGCTGAGCAGCAGCGCCGAGGCCGGGCTGACATTGATGCCCAGCGTGTGGGCCGCCGCCAGGGTCAGCACCGTGATGGTGATGGCCGCACCGGCCATGTTGATGGTGGCCCCCAGCGGAATGGACATGGAGTAGGTTTCCTCGCGCACGCCCAGCCGCTTGGCCAGGGCCAGGTTCACGGGAATGTTGGCCGCCGAGGAACGGGTGAAGAAGGCCGTCAGGCCGCTTTCACGCAGGCAGGTCAGCACCAGCGGATAGGGATTGCGGCGGATTTTGAACCACACGATCAGGGGATTGACGACCAGCGCCATAATCAGCATGCCGCCCACCAGCACGCCCAGCAGACGGCCGTAGGACAGCAGGCCCTCAAAGCCGGTCTCGGCTACGGTGGCGGCCACCAAGCCCAGGATGCCCAGCGGCGCGAAGGCAATGACCCAGCGCACCACGCTGGACACCGCGTCGGCCAGTTCTTGCAGCACCTGCTTGGTGCCGCTGCCCGCCCGGCGCAGCGCCAGCCCCAGCAGCACCGCCCAGAACAGAATTCCGATGTAGTTGGCTTCGACCAGCGCCTTGACCGGGTTCATCACGGCGTTGCTGAGCAGGTTGGTCAGCACCGTGACCACGTCGCCGGGAGGAGCGGCGTCCTGCACGGCACTTGCCAGGGTGAGCTGGGTGGGAAACAGGAAACTGAGGGCCACCGCCAGCAGCGCAGCGGAAAAGGTGCCAACCAAGTACAGCGTGAGCACCGAGCCCATGTTGGTGTCCTGGCCCTGCTCGTGGCCCGAGATGGCCGCCGCCACCAGTACGAACACCAGCAGCGGGGCCACGGCCTTGAGGGCGCCCACGAACAGGGTGCCCAGAATACCCAGCGCCGAGCCGGCGGCAGGCCACAGCAGCGCGGCACCAGCGCCAATCAGCAGACCAGCAACGATTTGGGGGACCAGGCCCCAGCGATTAAGTACACTCCACATTTTTTTCCCTTCCCGCAGGTCAGACGCCCGGCATGGGACAGCGGCGTGTCTTCTGTCTGATACGCACAATTGTGATGTCTGACCGCCAGTGGCTCACCATAACCCAAAAAGCCGCCGCAACGCACCGGCCCTGTCCAGCCTGGCCGGCTGCCCGGGACCATTCTTCCGGCAAGCTCTGCCACAATGGCTTTACCATGACAACCAAGCGAACGCTGCCCTCCGATCTGGAGATTGCCCAGCAGGCCGAGCTGTGGCCGCTGACCGAAGTGGCCCGGCAGGCCGGACTCCCCGCAGAGCACCTGATTCCCTACGGCCGCCACGCCGCCAAAGTGGACCTCGGCGTGCTGGACGAGGCGAGCGGGCGCCCGCCGGCCCGGATGATTGTGGTCACCGCCGTGACCCCCACGCCCCTGGGCGAGGGAAAAACCACCACGGCGGTGGGGCTGGCCCAGGGCATGGCGCAGATTGGCGAGCGGGCCATCCTGACGCTGCGGCAACCCAGCATGGGGCCGACCTTCGGGGTCAAGGGCGGCGCGGCAGGCGGCGGCTACAGCCAGATTGTGCCGATGGAGACACTGAACCTGCACCTGACCGGCGACTTCCATGCGGTCACGGCGGCCCACAACCTGCTGGCGGCCATGCTCGACGCCCACCTTTTTCACGGCAACGCTCTGAACATCGACCCCGGCAACATTTCCTGGCGGCGGGTGCTGGACATCAACGACCGGGCGCTGCGGAACGTGGTGATTGGCCTGGGGCCGAAGGAGGACGGCGTGACCCGCCAGACGGGGTTCGACATCACCGCCGCGTCGGAAGTGATGGTGATTCTGAGCCTGTGCTCCTCGCTGGCGGACCTGCGGGCCCGCCTGGGACGCATCGTGGTGGGCTTCACCTACGGCGGCCAGCCGGTCACGGCCGAGCAGCTGGGCGCCGCCGGGGCGATGACGGCCATCCTCCGCGACGCCATTCAGCCCAACCTGATGCAGACGCTGGAGCATACGCCGGCGCTGATTCACGCGGGGCCGTTCGGCAATATCGCCACCGGCAATTCCAGCGTGCTGGCCGACCTGGTGGGCAGCCGCCTGGCCGACTACGTCATCACCGAGGCAGGCTTCGGGGCCGACATGGGCGCCGAACGGTTTTTCAATGTCAAATGCCGCGTGTCGGGCCTGACGCCGAGCGCCGCCGTGCTGGTGGTCACGGTGCGGGCGCTCAAGACCCATTCGGGCCGCTTCCGGGTGGTGCCGGGCCGCCCACTGCCGCCCGAGATGCTGGCCGAGAACCCAGGCGACGTGCTGGCCGGGGCCGACAACCTCCGCAAGCACATCGACATCGTCAAGGGGTTCGGGGTGTCGCCGGTGGTGGCCATCAACGTCTTTCCGACCGACCACGAAAGCGAACTGGAGGCCATCCGCGAGATTGCCGAGGCCGCCGGGGCCCGCGTGGCCCGCTCTACCCACGTGGTGGACGGCGGACCCGGCGCGGCCGAGCTGGCCCGCGCCGTGGTGGCCGCCTGCCAGCAGGCCAGTGAGTTCCGGCCCACCTACGCGCTGGACGAACCACTGGCCACCAAACTTGAGAAGGTCGCGGTGCAGGTCTACGGCGCAGACGGTGCCGAACTCAGCCCGCAGGCCAGCAAGGACCTGAAGCGCTTCGAGGAACTGGGCTACGGCAACCTGCCGGTGGTCATTGCCAAGACGCACCTGAGCATTTCCAGCGACCCCAAGTTGCGCAGCGCACCGACCGGCTGGACGCTGCCGGTACGCGAGGTCCGCGCCGCTGTGGGCGCCGGGTACATCTACGCCATCTGCGGCGACATGCGGACCATGCCGGGCCTGGGAGCCACGCCGGCGGCGCAGAACATTGATATTGACGAAACTGGGGAGATTGTGGGGCTGTTCTGAAGCGGCTGGCAAGGGCCCGATGGGGCGCAGCAGACCGCTGGAATCATCCGGCACTGTGCAGGCATGCTGGTGCCGCAGCGGCTACAGCCAGCGCATGGTGAAGGCGCTCGCCAGCAGCGGGGCAGTATGTGGCCCCAGCAGGCCCGCCAGCAGGCGTTCGCGGGCTTGCTGCCGGGCCGGAGTGGTGGGGCGGCCGGCGCTCATGTTGGCTTCAGCCTGCCGGGCGGCCACCCACGCGGAGCGGCGGCGCTGCGTCTCCCAGTGGTGCCACTCGGCCTCCGGGACTTTCTCGCCGCGCACCGCACGAATCAGCAGCGGGGCCAAGACGTCGGCGTCCAGCCAGCCCAGGTTCATGCCCTGCCCGCCAATCGGGCTGACCACATGGGCCGCGTCCCCAATCAGGCTGAGGCGGCCGCGCACCATCCGCTCTGCCAGGTGCCGCCGCACGGTAAAGGCGCTGAGCATCCGGCACTCGGCAGCGGGAATGGGTAAGCCGGTGCGTTCCCGGACGATGCGGGCCAGGGTTTCAGGGCCAGCACTGTCCAGCAGCGTGGAGCCGGTATGCACCACCCAGCGGCGCAGCCCGCCTGGCAGCGGAAAACACTCGGTCACGCCCGCCGCCGTCAGCGCAATCATGGCACTTTCGCCAAAAGGAGTGGTGTCGGGAAAGTCACCCATCAGGTAGCGGTCGGGATAGGGGCCACCCGGAAAGGCGATGCCGGCCGCCTGCCGCAGCCCGGAGCGCCAGCCGTCGGCAGCGACGACATGGCGGGCTGTAAGGGTCTGCACCTGCCCATCCTGCTCCAGCTGCACGTTCAGGCTGTTGCCGCGCTCCTCTATCCCGGTCACGGTGACCGGGCGGCGCAGGGCACCCGGGGCCAATTCTTCCAGCCGCCCGGTCAGCAGGGCCTCGGTCTGCATCTGCGGCAGCGAGAGAATGTAGGGGTGCTGCGGGTCGGCCCCGGCGAAGTCCAGCTCGCCCAGCACCCGGCCTCCGCCGCCCAGCAGCAGGCCACGGCGAATGGTGATACCTGCCGCCCGCATGGGTTCCAGCACCCCCAGCCGCCCGAACCCATGCAGGGCGCGGGGGTGAATACCAATGGCCTTGGAGTGCGGAGGCGCCTGGGTGCGGCGGTCCAGCACAGCAATATCCAGCCCCGCCTGGGCCAGCAGCCCGCCCAGGTACAGCCCCACCGGGCCGCCACCCACGATAGCCACGTCAAGCATGGTCCGCTCCAGCATGGGTCAGCAGCAGCCGGAACGGAAAGGGGCGCTCCACCCGCCAGCCGGGCGGCACGGCGCGGCGCAGCTCGGAAGCGCGGTAGCTGCGGCGCACCGACAGCATCCCGTCGGGCACGATAAACGAATCGTGGAAAAAGGGCGTCATGATGGCCCCGAACCCTGCCCAGGCCAGCGCCGAGCGCTCGATGTCCGAATGGACGGTGCGCCCGCCCAGCGCTTCGCAGTCGTGCAGCAACCCGGTCAGCTCCGTGGCGGACAGGTGGTGCAGCATGTGGTTGGAAATGATGAGGTCGAAGCGCTGGCCCTCGCGCACCAGTTCACGGCTCATCACGGCCCGGAAATGCAGGCCCGACATGGGCGTCTGCGCCCCGGCGTAGGCGATTGCCCTCTCGTCGGCGTCGATGCCCAGCACCCGCAGCGTAAAGCCGTCGCGGGCTGCCCAGCGAATCAGGTGCCGGGCCACGTCTCCCCCACCGCATCCGATGTCCAGCAGGGTGTTGGCACGGTCACGGCGCAAAAAGGGCCGCAGGTGCGAACGGTAGACCAGCGGCCAGCCCGCCACCAGCGCGTTGACCCGGTCGAATTGCTCGTAGGTGCGATACAGCGTGCCCAGGTCGCAGTCGGGGTCGTCCATCAGCTCCGGCGTGTGCAGCTCGCGGCGGGAAAAGCCAGGCCACCCCACTGCTATTCTCCCAGCACGGCAGTCATCAGGCCCGATTCCACCGTCAGGCCAGGACCGAATGCCATCGCGCAGGCCCGCTCACCCGGCTGCGCCGTGTCCAGCAGCCGCCCGATGATAAACAGCACCGTGGCGCTGCTCATGTTGCCGTACTCGCGCAGCACCTCGCGCGAGGGGCGCATCTGCTCCTCGCTGAGGCCCAGGCTGCCCTGCACCTTGTCCAGAATGGCCCGCCCGCCAGGGTGCACAGCCCAGTGCTCAACTTCGGCGCCGCTGGCATGCAGTTCGGCGGCCAGGTTCAGCAGCAGCGGCCCCAGCGCCCCGTGCAGGTGGTTTTCGATGATGTCGGGCACGTAGCTGCTCAGCACCATCTCGTAGCCCTGGTCGCCTACACTCCAGGCCATGTCCTTTTCGCCCTCGCCGGGCGGGGTCAGGGTAGTTTCGAAGGCGTCCAGCCGCAGGGCCTGCCGTCCGGCCTGGGGGGGGCGGCCACTCACCACCGCCGCCGCTGCGCCGTCCGCAAAGACCGTGCTGGACAGGATAGAGTCGGGGTCGTCGCCGGGGTTCACGTGCAGGGTACACAGCTCGGTGCAGATGACCATCACGGCAGCTTCCGGGTCGGCGTCGCAGAAGGCTTTGGCCATCTTCAGCGCCGGAAAAGCCGCATAACAGCCCATGAATCCCACGTGATACCGCCCGGTGGTGGGCCGCAGCCCCAGCTGGCGCACCACCATATAGTCCGGCCCCGGCGCGAAGAATCCGGTGCAGGACACCGTCACCACATGGGTGATGTCGCCTGCGCCCAGGCCGCTGGCCTCCAGCGCCCGCCGGCCCGCTTCCACGAACAGCGGCGTGGCTTCCCGCACGTACACGGCGTTGCGTGCCCCGGTGCTGGGGGTCAGCATCTCCCCGGTGGCCTCGTCGTAAAAGGCTCCGCCGCCCGAGCCGGGCCGGTAGTCGCCAATCACGCTGTGGCGCTGGTCAATACCCGAAGCGTTGAATGCTGCTGGCACCAGCCGCCGCGCCAGCCGGCCCAGCCGGGCCTGATTCTTGATCATGTCGCGCACCATGTCCTGCGGGTACACGTGGGGCGGCACGGCGGTGCCGGTGGCAAGCAGATAGGCGCTCACGCGGGCACCTGACAGGCAGCAGAAGCAGACATGGGGCCAGTATGGGCCGCTGGCCGCAGAGACAAATGTGCTGCCAGCAGGCAGAAAGTTCAGGTCCTGGGCCAGGCCTACCGCTCCCGGAGCGGAGGCACCAGCGTGGGCTGTCCCTGCGCGTCCAGCGCCACCAGCACGAATTCGCCGCTGCAGGCCAGGCTGCGGGCAGGCAAGTACATGTCCTCAGTAAACACCTCTACCCGCACCCGCATGGAGGTGCGGCCCACAGCTGTCACCCAGGCCAACAGCTCCACGATGCTGCCCGCCGGGATGGGCCGGGCGAACTCGGTGGTTTCCATCAGCCGGGTGACCACCTTCATGCGGCAGTGCCGGGTGGCGGCGATAAAGGCGGCGCTGTCCATCATGCTCAGCACCTCGCCGCCGAACAGGGTGCCGTGGTGGTTGGTGGTGCCGGGAAAGACCACCTGGGTCATGCGGGTAATGGAGGTTTCGGCGGGCGGAGCGGCGGAAACGGATAGAGGCATAAAGGCTCGCTTTCTGGCCCATAGGCGAACGGGGAAGCGAGAAAACGCGCAGCGCAAAAAGCCCACCGGGACTTCCTGCGGCTGTCAGGCCCGCCCACCCTGACGCGGGGCAGCGAACCTCTTTTCTCACAAGCGAGCGACCGGACTGTAACCGTGGCGCGACCGTGCCGGACTGGGCAGAACATTTCTGCCGTTACCGGACTTCCCTCAGTTCTTGTGGGCGGTGAATTTGGCCGCAGCATAACACGGCCCTGCGCCCGCCTCCGGGCCTACTGGTCCCGGCGCAGGCTATTCAGCGTGGCCCGTGCGCCCTGGGTCAGGCTCAGCACATCCACCCCCACTGCCACGAATGTGTAGCCCCAGTCCAGATAGCGGCGAGCGTCCTTTTCCTGCACAGCCAGAATGCCCGCCGCCTTGCCCGCGGCCCGGATGGTCTGCGCGGCTTCACGGATAGCGGCCTGCACGTCCGGATGGTTCGGCTGCCCCAGATGGCCCAGGCTGGCACTCAGGTCGGCGGGGCCGATGAAGACCCCGTCTACCCCCTCGGTGGCCGCGATGGCCGCCAGGTTGCTCAGGCCAGTGGCCGATTCCACCTGCACCAGCACGCAGATTTCCTGCTCGGCCTGCGCCAGGTAGCCTTCGCGGGTGCCCCAGCGCGAGGCCCGCACCAGCGCCGAAGCCACTCCGCGCACTCCGGCGGGCGGGTAGCGGGTCGCGGCGACGGCGGCGGCGGCCTGCTCAGTCGTGTCCACCATCGGAATGAGCAGGGTGCGTGCGCCGATGTCCAGCAGTTGCTTGATAAGGGCGCGGTCATCGTTCACCGGGCGCACGATGGCCTCGCCCGCGTAAGGGGCCAGCGCCTGCAACTGCGCCAGCACGCTCGGCACGGTGTTGGGGGCGTGTTCGCCGTCTATCAGCAGCCACTCAAAGCCCGCGCCCGCCACCGCTTCGGCGGCGTAGGGGTGCGCCAGCGCCAGCCAGTAGCCGTACTGCGGTTCGCCGCGTTGCAGAGCGGCTTTGAAGGGATTGGTATAGGTCATGGGTTCAGGTTCTCCTTTATCAAATCAGCCACGCAGCCCCAGCAGGTTGCCCCAGGGGTCGCGCACTTGGCACATCTGCTGCCCGTGTTCTATCGCCAGCGGTCCCCGGTAGAGGCTGGCTCCCAGCCGCTGCAAGCGCTCCAGTTCGGCGGCAAAATCGTCCGTGTGCCAGTACACCACCGTGCCCGCCGCGCCGCTGCTCACTTTGCCGTCGGCCACGACGGGTTCCAGGCTGATACCGCCCACGTCCAGCAACGTGAACCCATTCACCTCACGGCGGGTGGCCTGCGGAAAAGCTTGCCGGTACCAGTCCAGCGCCGCTTCCCGGTCCGCCACATGAATCATCACGGCAGCCACGCGGCCTTCAGGCATCTTTAAGCCTCGCCTCGCCGGTAAAGCGGCAGGTGAACACGCCCAGCGGCCCGTAGTCGAACGTGAAGGTGTCGCCGCTGGCGATATCCACCGGACGGGTAAAGCTGCCTGCCAGCACCAGCTCACCGGCTTTCAGCCCCTCGCCGTGCGGGGCCAGGCGGCGGGCCAGCCAGGCGATGCCGCTGGCCGGGTGCCCCAGCACGCCTGCCGCCACGCCGGTCTCCTCTACCGCTCCGTTGCGGATGCACAGCGCCGCCGCCCAGCGCATGTCAAGGTCATCAGGGCGCACGGCGCGGCCACCCACAATCACGCCTGCGTTGGCGGCATTGTCGGAAATGGTGTCGGTCACCCGGCGCGGCTTCCCGGTGGCCTTGGACACGCGCTGAATACGGGCATCAATGATTTCGGCGGCGGGAGTCACGTACTCGGTGGCCCGCAGCACGTCGAACACGGTCAGGTTGGGACCCTCCAGGTCGCTTTTCAGCAGGAACGCCAGCTCCACTTCCACCTTGGGGGCCACGAAGCGCGACAGCGGAATGTCCCCGTTCGGCTCGAAGAACATCTCGTCGGTCAGGGTGCCGTAGTCGGGTTCGTCAATCTGCGAGCTGAGCTGCATGGCCCGCGAGGTCAGGCCGATTTTGTGCCCGCGAATCACCGCGCCGCTCTGCACTTTGCGGCTCACCCAGGCCCGCTGCACCGCGTAGGCGTCGGCCAGGGTCATGCCGGGAAAGCGTTCGGAAAGGGGGGCAAGCTGCACGCCGCTGTCCTCGGCCAGTTGCAGTTCGGCGGCCAGCGCTGGAAGTTCGGCGGCAGGAATCACGCGGTCGGTCATAGGTTCTCCTTGTGGGGTGAAAAGGGACAGGAGAAATCCTAGAGTATTTGCTGCAGCGCACCAAAGCGCACCGCCGGGGGCCAGAAGAAAAGGGCCACAGGCGGTGCGCTGCTGGGGGACAAGGGCGGGGAAAAGAAGCCCGAGTTTAGAGGATGGCCGCCACACGGCCGGCCGTATCGCGGGCTTCCATGTGCAGCAGGCCCAGGTTCATGCCGCTGGGGGCCACCACGGCCAGCACGCCCTTGCGGCCGGTGGCGTAGATGTACACCTGGCCGGTGGAGCCGCTCACGCTCATTTCGCTGAGGTCGCCGGTGCCCAGGGTGTCGTTGATGCGCTTCCCCAGGCCCAGGGCGGTGGCGGCCATCGCAGCCACGCGCCCGGCGTCGGTGTTGTCGCTGAAGGTCTGCGCGATGGGCAGGCCGTCCACGGTGGCGATCATGGCGCCGCGCACGTCGGGGATGGCGCTGCGCAGGTCGCGCAGGGTGTTCTGGAGCTGTTCCTGTTTGCTCATGGTCATGCGGGGAGACTCCTTAAGAGCGGGAAATGGGTCGGGGAAATCAGGCGCCGGCAACTTCGGCCGGGGCCGTGGA
Organism: Deinococcus proteolyticus MRP; assembly: GCF_000190555.1. Lineage (GTDB taxonomy): Bacteria > Deinococcota > Deinococci > Deinococcales > Deinococcaceae > Deinococcus > Deinococcus proteolyticus. The sequence continues at coordinate 133,547 of NC_015169.1, read as the reverse complement.
CTGCCCGGCGGGCTGCTCGGCCAGCTGCAGTTCCAGCAGGCGAATCAGCACCTCACGTGAGCTGTCGTTGTCGGTGGCGTTCAGGCCGCACACCTGCTCGGGGGGCAGGTCGAAGTAGCTGGCCACGTCCTCGGGCGTCCAGACCTTGGGCAGGTCCTGACGGGTCACGCCCACCACAAACGGCACCGGGTTACGCGAGGTGATGAATTCCAGAATGTTGCGGGCGTGTGCGAAGTCCTCGGGTTTGTCGCCGGCCACCAGCAGGGTCAGGCCCAGGGCACCCTCGCACAGCACGTCCCACATAAAGTCGAAGCGGTCCTGGCCGGGCGTGCCGTACAGCAGCAGCTCCTGGCCGTCGAGGTTGATGGTGCCGAAGTCGAAGGCCACCGTAGTGTACTGCTTGCCGATGTCCTCGCTGGCCTCGGCTTCGGTCGCGACCACTTCAGTTTCGGACAGCGTCTGCACGAAGGTGGTCTTGCCGGCACCCACCGGGCCGGAAATCACCAGTTTCATAGGTCCCACTTATGCACCTCCAGTCAGGCGGCGTAGAGCGTTGAGAAAGCGGCGCACCGGGCCGGCTTTTTCGGGTTCGGCGGCCGTCACCACCTGGGATTCGAACTGCGCGGTCGCCTGTCCGGAGCTGCTCACCACGCCGGCGGCGCGGTACGGGGTCACCATGCCGGCGGCGCGTAGGCGAAACAGCATCAGCCGGGCCTCGTCCAGACTGATAAAGGCGGCCTGGGCCAGCTCGGCAGCGCTTCCGCCTCGGCTGAGCAGCGGAGCCACGCTGCGCCAGGCACCCTGCAGCGTTACCGGCAGGCTGGGCACATGGGCCTCGGCGTCCGGCACGGTCACGAAGCGGGTGGACTCGTGCGGCAGCTGCGACTCGTCGATGTGGGCGTCCTGCACCAGTGAACGCAGCACCTGCGTCAGCGGCAGCGAGAAGTGGGCGGTCAGTTCATGAGGCGCCATCGCCTCGAACTCGTAGGTGCCGGTCGCACCGTTCATCAGCTGGCGCAGCACGTCCTGCACCCGCAGCGCCTCGCGCACCGGAAACCCGTCCATGAACAGAGCCCGCAGCTCTCCGCGGTGAAGATGTAGCTCCGCGCTCCTTCCCCCGAGGGCAGACTGCAAAAAGAGCGTCCCGGTGTGGCGCTGCAGTACTTTGACAACGTCGGGAAAAGTATGATCGGCGAAATCACCGTAAATAGCCACGACAACCTTCCTTTCTGAGATACCTGCTGAGTGAGGGCCTCTTTTCGGCCCCGGCGACACAGAACAGCCCTGCAGGAGAACGGCAGGTTCCCTCCGTGCCGCTCTGCCCCGTCAAACTTCAGTGTGGCGCTCCTCTGACACCGAGCTTATGCCCGGTTTCCTTTCAGGAGTCTCACACCCACAAAACAGGTCCAGTACGGTCAAAATATGCAAGCCCGAGGGCCTAGCGCCGGCGGGAACGTTTCTCGCCGCGCCGCGCCGGGCGCTCAGGACGTTCGGCCCGGTTCCCCGCGCCCGCCTGATCCCCCTGTGCCTCGCGGTAAGCGCCGACCATCTCCTCATCCAGTTCTCCGCGCAGCACGGCGGCCCGCACCGCGCAGCCGGGTTCGCGCCCGTGCGTGCAGCGCGAGAAACGGCACTCGGCGGCCAGTTCCTCAATGGCCCAGAAAGCGGCGCCCTCTTCGTCCCATACGGCGATATCGCGCAGGCCGGGGTTGTCTATCAGCAGGGCGCCCCCGCTGACCTCGCTGACCGGCAGACGGTAGAGGGTGCGCCAGGTGGTGGTATGGCGGCCCTCGCCGCTGAAGTCGCTCAGGCTGCCGGTGGCGGCCGCCGCTTCGCCCAGCAGCCGGTTGGTAAGGGTGGATTTGCCCATGCCCGACGACCCGATCAGGGCCACCGTCTTCCCGGCCGCCAGGTAGGGCCGCAGGGCGTCCAGCCCCTGCCCGCTCTCAGCAGCAATGGGCAGCACGGGTGCGTCCAGCCCAGCGGCCTGCGCCCGCTCCAGTAAGTCGCCCTGGGCCAGGTCCAGCTTGTTCAGCAGGATGACCGGCTGGGCCTGCGAGAGCTGCACCGCCTGCACGTAGCGCTCCAGCCGCTCAGTGTCCCACTCCTCGGGGCTGGTCATCACAAAGACGGTGTCCACGTTGGCGGCCAGCACCTGCGGCTGGGTACGGCGGCCCTTTTGCACCGAGCGGATAAAGGTGTTCTGCCGCGCCAGCACCGCTTCTATGCGCAGGGCCTGCTGCGCTCCTTCGGGTGATTCAGCCACCGAATAGCCCACCCAGTCCCCGATCACCGGCACGTCCAGCAGCTTGTGGCGGCGCCCGCCGGGCCAGACGGCTTCCTGTTCTCCGGCTTCCGTCCGCAGGCGGTAGCCGTTGCGCTCCACCCGGCTTACACGGGCCGGGAGCACTCCGGGAAAGGTTTCCCGCGCCGCCGCCAGGGCCTGCGCCTGGGCTTCGCCGTACCCGAAGGCGGTGAGGGTCGGAAGGTCGCTCGGAGCCGGAAGTTCAGCAGTCACTGAAAAGTAGTGTAGCCAAAGTGCGCCGCTTACAGCACATGTTTACCAGCGTATTTCTAAATGTTGCTCCAGAGCGGTTCATGTTCACTCCCACATTCGGACAGTAAACTCGGCGGTTGATGACCAACCTCCGTGCCTGGCTTGCAGGGCTTGATCCCACCATGCTGCACGTCAGCACCTTCGGGCTGCTGTTTCTGGAAGGCATGGGCGTTCCCGGGATTCCCGGCGTGCTGCCGATGATGGCGCAGGTGGGCCTGATCGACGCCGGCAAGACCTCGCTGGAAGCGGCGATTTTCTGGGGCACGCTGGGCAACTGGCTGGGCAGCCTCTGCGGCTACGCGCTGGGGCGCTGGGGGGGCCGCTTCCTGCCGGAACGGTACCAGGGCCAGCTGAACAGCGAGCGGGCCACCGACCTGCTGCGGCGCTACGGCGCGCTGACCGTGGTGGCCAGCCGCACCATCGGGGCGCTGCGCACACCGGTCACGCTGGGCGCTGGGGCCATGAACTATCCTCTGGTGCCCTACATCATCTACAGCCTGCTGGGCGCACTGATTCATATCGGGCTGTGGCAGTGGCTGCTGTGGCGCTTCGGCATGCAGATTCTGCCCCATCTGGAGCGGGTCGGTGCCCAGGCCCTGATGGCCGCCGCCGCCGTAGTGGCGCTGGCCCTGCTGGGACGCTGGTGGCTGACCCGGCGGCGTGGGCTGACCAGCCCGGCCAGTGAAGACCCAAAAAGTGAAGTGCTCAAAAGTAAGCCCCTGAAAAGCCAGCTGGCAGGAAGCCGGCCCATGCAAAGCCAGCCGCCGGAAAGACAAAACCTAGACTGACCGTTCGGTCAGTAACAGAGTAGGCCCGGTTAATTTGTCCCCTGGCAGACTGGGCAGGCGGCGGGTATGGTGGGCTTATTGTGACTCGTTCTCAGCAAGATACTGACCGGGCAGACGCCGCCCACACTCCCACCGATTCGCCGGAGCCGCAGGGCAACCGGGCCACTGGGCAAAGCCCTGCCGACCAGGCCCTGCAGGAGCCGCCTGGTCGCCCGGTGCGCCCTTCGGTCAAGGTGGAGCCGAACCCGGCGCTGGCCGACTCTGCTTTTCTCAAGGCCGCGCGCGGCGAGAAAGCCGCCCACACGCCGCTGTGGTTCATGCGCCAAGCCGGGCGCTACATGCCCGAATACCGCGCCATTCGCGCTGACCGCTCCATGCTGGAGTGCATCCGCACGCCGGAGCTGGCCGCCGAGATTACCCTGCAGCCGGTTCGGGCGTTCGACGTGGACGCCGCCATCCTGTTCAACGACATCCTCACCCCGCTGCCGGTGATGGGGCTGGACCTGGACTTCGTGAAGGGCGCAGGGCCGCGCATCAGCAACCCGCTGAGAAGCACCCGCGCCGTGGACCTGCTGGGCGTGCCCGCTGCCCGTGAATCCATGCCCTACACCGCTGAGGCGATTCGCCTGCTCAAGCCCGAGCTGGACGCACGCGGTATTCCCCTGATCGGGTTCGTGGGGGCGCCCTTTACCCTGGCCAGCTACGCCATCGAGGGCGGCGGCTCGCGCAACTACGAGTACACCAAGCAGATGATGTACGCCGAGCCCGCCGCCTGGTTCCGCCTGATGGACAAGCTGGCCACCGTACAGGCCGACTACCTGGGGGAGCAGATCAAGGCCGGGGCCGCTGCCGTGCAGATTTTCGATTCCTGGGCCGGGGCGCTCTCGCGCTACGACTACCAGACCTTCGTGTGGCCCGCCACCCAGCGCCTGATTGAAGCGGTGAAGCCCTACGGCGTGCCGGTCATCTATTTCGGCACCGATACCGGGCACCTGCTGGGCGACATCGCCCGCTACGAAACCGATGTGGTCGGCGTGGACTGGCGCACCCCGCTGGATACCGCCTGGGCGCAGCTGAACAAGGGCCAGGCCATCCAGGGCAACCTTGATCCCCTCCTGCTGGCTGCCCCGTGGCGCGAGCTGAAGCACCAAGTGGACCGCGTGCTGGACGAGGCCGCTGGCCGCCCCGGTCACATCTTCAATATCGGGCACGGCATCCTGCCCACCACGCCGATGGACAACGTGCGCCGCGTGGCCGAGTACGTGCACGAGCGCACGCGGCAAGTCTAAAGGTCAAAAAGTCTAAGGGTCTAAGAGCTTTCTCCTTTCGACCCTTAGACCTTTCGACTCTTCGACTTTCCTTATCCCCTCACAGGAGACACCATGACCAAGCCCCACACCACTGACACCCAAGACACCGAAACGGCCGTCAATCCTTACCCGCCCGTCCGTATCGTCAACGATTCGTTCGCGCCCAGCCTGCCCAGTACCCGGATTGGTGAGCACGGCCCCGTGACGGAAGGGACCATCGGCATCCTGTTCATGGCCTACGGCGGCCCCGAGTCGCTGGACGAAATGCCCGGCTACCTGGCCGACATCCGCTCCGGACGGCCCACCTACGCCGAGGTGCTGGAAGAAATCAGCGGCAATTACGAGGCGATTGGCGGCAAAAGCCCGCTGCCCGAGTTCACCCGCGCCCAGATTGAAGCCACCATGACCCAGCTGAGCACCACCGGCGGCGACTACCGTGCCTACGCCGGCATGCGCCACTGGTCGCCCTGGATCGAGGACGCAGTGCGCGACATGCTGGACGACGGCATCCAGCGGGCGGTGGCCATCGTGCTGGCCCCGCACTACTCCAAGCTGAGCGTGGAGAAATACCAGAAGAAGATCAAGGCCGCGCTGGAGATGTACCACGGCCAGATCGAATTCGTGTTCGTGAACGAGTACCACACCGAGCCCGGCTATATCACCGCGATGGCCGACCGGGTGCGGATGGGCATTCAGGAGTTCCCCGAAGCAGACCGTGACAGCGTGCATACCGTCCTGAGTGCCCACAGCCTGCCGGTACGCGTGATCCGCGAGGGCGACCCTTACGCCGACCAGTTGCTGGAATCGGCGCGGCTGATTGCTGCCCAGGCCGGGCTCCGCGACGACCAGTGGAGCTGGAGCTATCAGTCTGAAGGCCGCAGCCCCGAGCCCTGGCTGGGGCCGCAGCTGGAAGACTGGCTGCCGCAGCTCAAAGCAGAGCGCGGGGTGGACAAGGTCGTGTCTATCGCCATCGGGTTCGTGTCGGACCACGTGGAAATCCTGTTCGATATCGACATTGAGGCGCAGAAGGTGGCCCGCGAAATCGGCATGACGCTGGTGCGTCCGCCCGCGCTGAACACCGACCCGCTGTTTATCGGCACGCTGGCCAGCGTGATTCACAGCAAAGCGCAGGAGCTGGCTTAAGCAGGCCCACGGACTGCAGACGGGGCCCAGGGACACAACGCCTGGGCTTCTTTTTTGGAGGGAAGACACATGACCGATGACACTGCCCAGAACGACCCCCTCTCCACCGCGCCCACTGTGCCCCTGCCCACTGTGCAGCTGCCCACGGCACCGCACACTGCCGCAGCGGGGAACCCCAGCCAGCAGGCCGGCGAGCTGCCGGTCATCGTGGTGGGCGGCGGCCTGACCGGGCTGAGTGCCGCCTGGGAGCTGCAGCAGCAGGGCGTGCCGTACGTGCTGCTGGAAGCCGGCGATTACCTGGGCGGCAAGGTCCAGACCGAGCTGTGGGACGACTTCCTGGTGGAGAAGGCCGCCGACGCCTTCGTGCTGGGCAAGCCCTGGGCGCTGGAGCTGGCCCGCGAGGTGGGCCTGGAACCCGAGCTGATTCACCCCCGCGAGGACACCAAGCGGCTGTACTTCCTGAAAGGCGGTCAGCTGCTGCCTTTCCCCGAACACCTGCGGATGTTCGTGCCGCTGGACGAGGAAGCCTTTCGCCGCAGCGGCGTGCTGAGCCCGGAAGGCACTGAGCGGATGCTGGCCGAGGTCAACGTGCCGCCCCGCGAGAATGCCGACGAGGACGAGTCGCTGGCGTCGTTTATCCAGCGGCGGTTTGGCGAGGAAGCCATGAACTTCATCGTGCCGATGGCCGCCGGCATCTATGTCGCCAACCCGCATGAACTGAGCATGCAGATGGCGTTCCCGCAGTTCCTGGCGATGGAGCAGAAATACGGCAGCCTGATTGCCGGGCACCGGGCGCTGCCGCCGCGCACCACGCCGGTGTTCGGGTCGTTCCGGGGCGGCATGAGCGAGCTGCCCCGCGCCGTGGGCCGGGCCCTGACCGGCGAGGTGCGGCTGAATACCCCGGTGCAGCAGGTTCACGCAGACGGTGTGACGCTGGCGGGCGGCCAGCGCCTGCGCGGGCGCGGCGTGGTGGTCACGGCCCCGGCCTGGTTCAGCGGGCCGATGCTGAGCCATGATTTTCCGCAGGCCGCCGAACTGATTCAGGCCCTGAAAACCAACTCCAGCGTGGCCGTTATCCTGGCCTACCGCGAGGATCAGTTTGCCGCCGACATGAACATTCACGGCCTGCAGGTGGACTGGTCGGAAGGCATTCCCATGACTGCCATCACCGTACATTCGGGCAAGATGCACGGCCGCGCACCGCAGGGGCATGTGCTGCTGCGCGTGTTTTTCAAGAACACCGAACCTGGCGAGGCCCGCCGGCTGGCCGAAAAGTACGTGCAGGAGCTGTTCGGCGTGACCGGGGAACCGCTGTTCCACGCTTTCGGGGACTGGCGCGGCAAGAACCCGGCCTATGTGGTGGGGCATCTGGACCACCTCGCCGCTATCCGGGCGGCGCTGCCGGCCCAGGTGCAGGTGGCCGGAGCCAGCTTTACCGGCGTGGGCCTGCCCGACTGCGTCAACGCCGGGCGCACGGCGGCGCGGGCGGTACTGGCACAGGGCTGAAATCCGGACGGCTGTCTGGGGCTGGGGCCGAGAGCCAGCAAGCGGCCACTTCCCATTAAGGAAGTGCCCGCTTGCCGCCTGTCCCTGTGGCCCTACGGCCAGGAGCCTGCGCCTTAGCTTTTCTCGGCCTGGTCCGCCGGGCTGCTCTGGCGGTCTTCGCTCAGGTGTGAGCCGGTCTGTTCGTCCAGGTGCTGCTCCACTTGCGGCGGGAGGTCACCGGGCTGCGCGGGCTGCACCGGCGTTTGGCTGGGTGGCGGGGTCAGCCGGCCTTCGCGCAGCATGTCGCCCACCTGTTCCTTGAGCCGCCGCATGGAGCTGTAGGCAAAGCGCCGCTGCAGGTAGCGCCCGAACACCCGGAAACCGATGCGGTAGATGAGGTTGGGAATATGCCCGGTGCGCGACACGGCGTGGATGCGCAGGGTGACCCGGCCGGTGTCCAGCACCTTGTGAATGGTGAAGTCAATCTGGCCCATCTCGTAGTGGCCTTCCAGGGTCTGGTACGAGTAGCCCCAGACCGCTTCCTGGCCGCCTCCGGGCAGGTCGCGTATCTCGTCCACCACGCGGCTCACTTTCACGCCGAACCAGAAGGTAAACAGCAAAAAGCGGCCGCGCAGCACCATGACACGCTCCTCCAGCGGAGTGTCGGGCGTGAAGATGCCGGTAATCAGGTCAGGCGGCGGGAAGGTGTAGTTCTGCAGCACCTGCCGGGCTGCCTGAAAGGAACCGTCGGGCCAGGGGGCACCGGGGCTTTCAGGCATCAGGTCCTGCTCGTAGTCGTCCACATGCCAGCCGGTAGCGGCGGTGTACTCGCTCAGGCGGCTGGGGTCGAAGTTGGGCTTGGCGCTCAGATACTGCTGCAGGCGGTAACTCTGGCGCTCGTACAGTTGCCGGCGCTGCTCCTCGGGGCTGAGCGGCTGACGCAGTTGCCCCAGCGCTCCCAGGCGGCCCAAATGGCTCAGGCGCCGGGCCCCACCGGAGCGGGTCATTCGGCCTCGGCCTGGGTCTGGCGGTCCAGGTCTTCCTCATAGCGGGTGCGGACCTGCACGTCCCCGATGGCCTCGCCGCCCGCAAACTGGCAGACCCGCTCACAGAACTCCACCCAGGTCATCTCCTGCGCTTTTTTGCCCACGCCCAGCTTGTCGTAGGTGACAGCCACCAGGCCGTCGCGTGAGCGGGCCAACGAGCGGATTTCGAAGTGCAGGGCGTTCTCGAACAGTTCGACCGGCTCGATGAAAAAGGTGATTTCGCCGGCCTCGGGGTGACCCTCCAACGTCTCCATACGGAAAGATGTGTCGCCCACTTCCAGCACACGCACATCGCCGTTCCAGGGTCCCAGGATGGTGATGTGGAACTCATCGCCGGGGCGCAGGGTGTAGTCGGAACCTTCTTCCTTTTCGAAGCTGGCCAGCGTCTTGGGGCTGAACTCCTCGATGTTGCGCTGAATGTAGGCCATGATTTCCCGGGCCGACTTCTCGGAATTGCGGAACTCGGTCCAGTAGCGGCGCTCAATCAGGGGACCGAACCCGTCGCTGGCCTTCTGCTTGCTTTGTTCGCTCATGTGTCTACTGTGGGTTGCCTGGCACATCTGGCGGGTCCTGCGCGGCTAAAGCGGCCTTTACACTCCCCAGCCATCCCGCGAACTGACTCCCGAACACTGAAGATAAGGTGAGGACAGAGTGAGCATAGTCTGAGCTTCTCGCTCTCGGTCCGGCCAGGTGAGTTTCTTACGATGGTCTTATGCCCCAAAAATTAACTGTTCGTAAAGTCCTGGCGCTGACCGGATTCCTGGTTTCCGGTGTAATCCCTGCACAGGCCCAAGGCAGTGCAGGCGCGAATTCCCTGTTTGCAGAGCCTCAGGGCTTCAGCCACGCCGGCCTGAAGACACCAGAGCAGGAGACACCAGCCGCAGCTGGAACCATCTTGCGCTATACGCTGCAGGGGTCGCGGCCCACGGCAACCTCGCAGGCGCTGACCGGCAGGCTACAGCTCACGCCTCCAGCGCCGGCAGTCGGTCCACTGGCGCTCCATCCCACCACACTGCCGGGCAGCCGCCTGGCCTGGCGGGCCCCTGCGGGCGAGTTTCCCCGGCTGACCGTGGTCCGCACGCAGGCTTTCCGGAACGGCGTGGCCGAGGGGCCGGCAGTCACGCGCTCCTACGCGCTGGGCCGCAACGCAGAGCTGCTGCGAGGACCGCTGCCGGTGGTGTCGCTCACGCTGGAGCCCGGCGACCTGGTGGGCCGGGAACAGGGCATCTATGTGCCGGGCAGCGGCAGGACACTGGCCCAGACCAATTTCAGCGCCCGTGGCCGTGAATCCGAGCGGCCCGTGCATGTGGAGTGGTTCGAGAACGGGCAGCGCCTGCTGGCCCAGGACGCAGGGGTCCGTATCAGCGGCAACGCCACCCGCGCCCTGCCGCAAAAGTCGCTGAACCTGTACGCCCGCTCATCGTACGGGCCGGGCAAGTTCCGCTTCTCGCCGTTCGCAGAGCGCGGCCCGGACACCTTCGACAAGCTGCGGCTGAGAAGCAGCGGCCAGGACCAGGAATGGACCCGTTTCCGCGATTGCCTGATTCATGACCTGCTGCGCCCCACCGGGCTGGACGTGCAGCGCTGCCGCCCGGCGCGGGTGTTTGTCAACGGCGAGTACTGGGGCCTGCACAATCTCCGCGAGGACGCGGACCCGGAAACCCTGGCTGGCCGCCACCGCATCCAGGCCAAGGACGTGGTCATCGTGGACACTTACGGCCTGCTGGAAGAAGGCGACAAGGGCGACGACGCCAGCTTCTGGGAACTGCTGGAACTGCTGGAAACCGGCGGCAGCGTGCAGGAGGTAGAGCAGCGGCTGGACCTGAACAACACCTTCGACTATCTGGCCGCGCAGCTGTTTACCGGCAATGACGACTGGCCCGAAAACAATGCCTCACTGTGGCGCCACAGCGGTCCGCCACGGCGCGGCCCCGCCGATGGGCGCTGGCGCTGGATTGTGGAAGATACCGACCAAGCCTACAACCACCCCGACGCTCCTTCGGTGAAGCGGCTGCTGGGCCTCAGCCCACAGTTCCCGGTCGACGCGCAGGCGCCGGCCACACTGGCTTTCCGTTATGTGATGAACGACCCCAAGCTGCGCGGCCGCTTCCTGGCACGGCTGGACCGGCACATGCAGACCACCTTTGCCCCGCAGCGTGCCCTGGACCGCATCGACTTTTACCACGGCCTGCTGGCCCCGGAAATGCCCAGAACCGTGGCCCGCTGGCACCAACCGGCGTCACTGGAACGCTGGGAATTCGAGGTGGGCGTGCTGCGCGACTTCGCCGTAGAACGTCCCCGGCACCTGCGGGCCGAACTGGCCTCGCTCCGCTAAGAGCCTCGGCACGGCAGTGAGGCTCAGGGCTTCGGGGGTGGGCGGCACCCCAGCGCCCAGCTGACCTCCCCGGCGGCCGCCCTTAGCCGCCGCTCCAGCATCTCGCGCTCGTTCAGCCGGCGGCTGGGCAGGCTGAGGCCCAGGGCACACAGCACTTCGCCCCCCGCCCCCCGTACCGGCGCGGCCAGGCTGGAGGTGCCGGGCGACCACTCGTCCTGGGTCACGGCCAGGCCGGCGGCGCGGATTGCGGCCGCCTGGTCAGGCCAGCCCGGCAGCGGCAGCGCCAGCCCGTGCAGCGCGAACAGCAGCCGCCCACTGGCCGTGTCGCGGGCGGGCAGCTCGAAACGGGTTTCACCCTCGACCGCCTCGCCCTCGCGGCCCTGCACACTGCGGGCGATGCACAGCACCTGCGGCCCGGCCTGCAGGGGCGTGCCCCGGTCCAGCACTGCCACAAAGGCCAGCCGGCGGGTGCCCCGCGCCAGGGCGTTCATGGCGTCGTGGGCCGGGCCGTACCAGGGCAGCGAGGAATACAGCGCACTGGACAGCTTCAGCAGCCGCCAGCCCAGGCCGTAGCGCCCCCGCCCCAGCTTGTGCAGCAGCCCGGTGGCCGTCAGGGTTTCCAGCTGCTCGTGCAGCGTGGAGGTGGGCAGGTCCAGGAACGCGGCCAGCTCGCTTAGGCGCCACTCGGTGCGGTCGGCGTCGAACGCTTCCAGGATGCGGACAGCGCCGGTCACGGTCTGGAGGGTGCGGGACATGGAAGCAGTGTAGCGGCTCCGGCACGTGCTTTTCCGCCTATACCGGAAAACGGTGTTGCGGCCACTGAACCGGCGCGGCAGCATGGGGACACACCAAAACCCAATCCCAAGGAGGAATCCCCATGACGACTGAACCCCGTGTCATCCGCGCCCCCCGTGGCCCCCAAAAAACCGCCAAGGGCTGGATTCAGGAAGCGGCCAAGCGCATGCTGATGAACAACCTCGACCCCGAAGTGGCCGAGCACCCCGAGCAGCTTGTCGTATACGGCGGGCGCGGCAAGGCGGCCCGCACCTGGGAAGCGTTCGACAAGATTGTGGAAACGCTGGACCGCCTGGAAAACGACGAAACCCTGCTGGTCCAGAGTGGCAAGCCGGTGGCCGTCTTCCGGACCTTCCCGCATGCGCCCCGCGTGCTGATTGCCAACTCCAACCTGGTGCCGCACTGGGCCACCTGGGAAGAATTCGACCGCCTGGACGCCGCCGGCCTGATGATGTACGGTCAGATGACGGCCGGCAGCTGGATTTATATCGGTACGCAGGGCATCTTGCAGGGCACCTACGAAACGTTTGCTGCAGCGGCCAAAAAGCACTTCGGCGGCAGCCTGAAAGGCACCATCACGGTGACTGCCGGTCTGGGCGGCATGGGCGGAGCGCAGCCACTGGCAGTCAAGCTGGCCGGTGGGGTCGCCATCTGCATCGAGGTGGACCCCACCCGCATCGAGAAGCGCCTGGAAACCCGCTACCTGGACGAGGTGGCCAACAGCCTGCAGGACGCGATCAAAAAGGCGGAAGGATACAAGGCCGAGGGCGTGGCGCGTTCTATCGGCGTGCTGGGCAACGCCGCCGAGCTGGTGCCCGCTCTGGTCGAGATGAACTGGACTCCGGAGCTGATTACCGACCAGACCAGCGCCCACGACCCGATGTGGGGCTACATTCCCCCGGTGCGCCCCGACGAGGACGCCGGCCAGCTGCGCGCCGAGCACGCCGAGGAGTACCGTGCGCGGGCCTACGAGGCGATGGCCGGGCACGTGCGGGCCATTTTGGAACTGCAAAAGCGCGGCGCGGTGGCTTTCGACTACGGCAACAACCTGCGCCAGCGGGCCCTGGAAGCCGGCGTGGAGAACGCCTTCGACTACCCCGGCTTCGTGCCGGCCTTTATCCGCGACTCGTTCTGCGAGGGGCGCGGCCCCTTCCGCTGGGTGGCGCTGAGCGGCGACCCCGAGGACATCTACGCGACCGACCGGGCGCTGCTGGAGCTGTTCCCGGAAGATGAGCGGCTGCAAAGCTGGCTGACCTACGCCGCCGACCAGATTGCCTTCCAGGGCCTGCCCGCCCGCATCTGCTGGCTGGGCTACAAGGAGCGCGACCAGGCTGCGCGGCTCTTCAACGATATGGTGCGCGATGGCCGCCTCAAGGCTCCTATCGTGATTGGCCGCGACCACCTGGACGCCGGCAGCGTCGCCAGCCCTTACCGCGAAACCGAAGCCATGCTGGACGGCAGCGACGCGGTCAGCGATTGGCCGCTGCTGAACTTCGCCACCGGCATCGCCTCGGGCGCGGCGTGGATGAGCTTCCACCACGGCGGCGGTGTGGGCCTGGGCTTCTCGCAGCACTCCGGCCTGGTGGCGCTGGCCGACGGCTCCGACGAGGCCGCCGAACGCCTCAGCCGCTGCCTGGTGAACGACCCCGGTATGGGCGTGATTCGCCACGCCGACGCCGGCTACGAGCACGCGATCGAAACGGCGCGGGAGCGCGGCATTGACCTGCCGAGCCTGGGAATCGGGAACAGGGAGTGAAAACCCTCCCCCTGACCTACCGTGACTATTTCACGCCGCAGGATTTGGAGGGATTTTCCCCCCAAATCTCACGGTTGGTCTATGGGCTGGAATACGTGCGGGCCAATACCCTGTTTGCGGTTCAGGGCCTGACCACTGCTCAGCTGGACACCCAGGTCCTGCCAGGGGGCAATACCACCGGCATGCTGCTGGCCCACTTCGCCGGTACCGAAAGCGGCTACCAGCAGCTGACCTTCCAGGGAAATGAGAACGGGTTTAAGCGCCCCGAAAATCTGCTGGGCGCAGCCGGCCTGCGGGAACGGGATGACGACTGGCTGGCCCACACTTTTCGGCCCTGGGACTGGACGTTCGATGTCAGCCCCCAGTGGTGCTGGTTCCATGTCATAGAAGACGAACTGCGGCACCAGGGGCAAATCGCCATTCTCCGCAAAGAACTGGAGAGAAGAGAACAAGCATGACCCAACCCACCCACCTCACCTACTCCGGCATTCCCACCTTTGCCCGCGCCCCGCTGGTAGACCCGCAGGGCGACTGGCAGGCGGACGTGGGCGTGCTCGGCGTCCCCTTCGACATCGCGCTCGGCTTTCGTCCCGGCGCTCGCTTTGCGCCGCGTGCCTTGCGGGAAGCGTCCCTGCGGAGCGTGCCGCCCTTTACCGGGCTGGACGGCGTGACCCGCCTTGCTGGCGTCATGTTTGCCGATGCCAGCGACGTGATTCTGCCCAGTCTGGAACCCGAACTCGCCCACCAGCGCACCACGGCGGCGGCGCGGGCCGTGCGCCAACGCTGCCGCGTGCCGGTGTTTCTGGGCGGCGACCACTCGGTGAGCTATCCGCTGCTGCGCGCCTTTGACGACGTGCCCGACCTGCATGTCGTGCAGCTGGACGCACACCTCGACTTTACCGACGTCCGCAACGACACGCGGTGGAGCAATTCCAGCCCCTTTCGCCGCGCCTGCGAAGCGATGCCCAACCTGAAGCACATCACCACGGTGGGCCTGCGCGGGCTGCGCTTCGACCCTGAAGCGGTGGCGGCGGCGCGGGCGCGGGGCCACGCGCTGATTCCGATGGAGGACGTGACCCGTGACCTCGCAGGCGTGCTGGCGCAGTTGCCGCAGGGGAAAAACGTCTATTTCTCGGTGGACGTGGACGGCTTCGATCCGGCCGTGATTCCGGGCACGAGCAGCCCCGAACCGGACGGCCTGACCTACGCGCAGGGCATGGCGGTGCTGGCGGCGGCGGCGCGGCAGAACACGGTGGTCGGGCTGGACGTGGTGGAGCTGGCCCCCAACCTTGACCCGTCGGACCGCAGCACCCTGCTGATGGCGCGGCTGATTATGGAAACGCTGTGCGAGGTTTTCTCAGCGCCGCAGGAGGAGAATCAGGCATGAGCGAAACTCTGTTTACCGGTATCACCCAGCTGGCGACCCCCAAGCCCGGCCCCAAGCGCGGCGGGGACATGGGCCAGCTGGACATCACCGAGCATGCCGCGCTGCTGGTCCGGGACGGCCTGGTGGCGTGGGTCGGCCCCGCCGCCGAAGCCCCAGCCACGGCGAACGAGGTGAACCTGGGCGGGCGCGCCGTGGTGCCGGGCCTGGTGGACCCCCACACCCACGCCATCTGGGCCGGTCACCGGCTGGCCGACTGGGAAGCCAAGCTGCAGGGCGCCACCTACGAGGACATCCTGGCGGCTGGCGGCGGCATCCGCTCCACCATGCGGGCCACGGCAGCGGCCACGCCGGAAGAGTTGGAACAGCTGACCCGGCCCCGTCTGAAGCGCCTGACCGCCTCGGGGGCGACCACGGTGGAGGTCAAGAGCGGCTACGGGCTGGACTTTGAAGCCGAGCTGCGGATGCTGCAAGTGGCCCTGAAATTGCAGGGCGAATACGAACTACAACCCACGTTGCTGATTCATGTGCCGCCCGAGGAAGACCGCGCCCGCTACGTGCAGGGCGTGTGCGGGGAACTGATTCCGGAAGTTGCCCGCCAGGGGCTCGCCACGGCGGTGGACGTGTTCACCGAAAAAGAAGCCTTCAGCGTAGAGGAAACCCGCGCCATCTTCACGGCGGCGGCGGCCAACGGCCTGCGCTTCAAGCTGCACGCCGACCAGTTCCACGCGATTGGCGGGACCGAGCTGGCCTGCGAGATGGGCGCGCTGAGCGTGGACCATCTGGAAGCCAGCGGCGAGCGGCAGATTGCCGCACTGGCCGCCTCGGACACGGTGGCCACCGTCCTGCCCGGCGTGACGCTGCACCTGGGCCTGCCCGCTGCCCCGGCCCGCGCCCTGGTGGACGCTGGCGCGATTGTCGCCGTGGGCACCGACCTGAACCCCGGCTCCTCGCCGCTGTTCAGCGTGCAGCTGGCCCTGGCGCTGGCTGTGCGCCTCAACCGTCTGACCCCCGCAGAAGCGCTGACCGCCTGCACCGTGAACGCTGCCCACGCCCTGGGCCTGAGCGACCGGGGCAGCCTCAGCGTCGGACAGCGGGCCGACTTCTGCGTGCTGGCCGGCACCGACTGGCGCGAGGTGGCCTACGCGCTGGGCGGCCAGCCGGTGCAGGAGGTGTACTGCGCCCATCCGGTCCAGCCCACCCCCGGCCCTTCATCGCCCACTGCGGGCACCTGAGCCCCAGTTCAGGCGACTGAACAGGGCAACTGAACATGGAGGCACGGCCGGCCGGCTCGGCGGCCCCCTCTTTCCCACCCACAAGGAGTTTTATGATTCTGGACAATAACCTCACCCTGGACGGCTTTATCAGCGTGGTGCGCGGCTCCGAAAAGGTAGAGCTATCGGACAGCGCACGGGCACGCATAAAGCAGGCGCGGGCCGTCATCGAGCGCATCGTGGACGGCGAACAGGCCGTGTATGGCGTGAACACTGGCTTCGGCAAGTTCGAGAATGTGCAGGTTGACCGTGACCAGCTCGCGCAGCTTCAGCACAACCTCATCGTCTCGCACGCGATTGGCCTGGGCGACCCCATGCCCACCGAAGTGGTGCGCGGCATGTTGCTGCTGCGGGCGCAGTCGCTGGCCCTGGGGCATTCGGGCGTGCGGGTGGAAGTGGTGGAACTGCTGCTGGCGCTGCTGAACCACCGCATTCATCCCATCGTGCCCGCGCAGGGCAGCGTAGGTGCGTCGGGCGACCTCGCGCCGCTGGCCCACCTGACGCTGGCGCTGATCGGCCTGGGCGAGGTGGAGTACGGCGGCCAGGTGCGCCCAAGCGCCGAGGTGCTGGCCGAAGTGGGCCTGACGCCCGTCGCCTTGCAGGCCAAAGAAGGCCTCGCGCTGATCAATGGCACGCAGTTCATGGGCAGCTTGCTGGCCCTGGCGGTGGCCGACGCCCGCACCCTGCTGGACACCGCCAACCTGGCCGCCGCCATGACGGTGGAGGCCAAATACGGCTCGCACCGCCCCTTTCAGCCGGATGTGGTGGGCCTGCGCCCACACCCTGGAGCGATGGCCGTTGCCGGCGAACTCCGCGAATACCTGCGCGAGTCGCAGATTGCCCCCAGCCACCTCGTTGGGGACGGCCGGGTGCAGGACGCCTACAGCCTGCGGGCCGTGCCGCAGGTCCACGGGGCGAGCTGGGACACCCTGGCCTACGCCGAGCGCGTCCTGGCTACGGAATTCGCCTCGGTGACCGACAACCCCCTCATCTTCCCGGAGACGGGCGAGGTGGTGTCGGGCGGCAACTTCCACGGGCAGCCGCTGGCGGTGACCATCGACGCCCTCAAAGTCGCCGTGGCCGAACTGGGCAGCATCTCCGAGCGCCGTACCGAGCAACTGCTCAACCCCTCGCTCTCGGGCTTGCCCGCGTTCCTCACGCCGCAGGGAGGCCTTAACAGCGGCTTCATGATTGCCCAGTACACCTCGGCGGCCCTGGTCAGCGAGAACAAAGTGCTGTGTCACCCGGCCAGCGTGGACTCGATTCCCACCAGCGCCAATCAGGAGGACCACGTCAGCATGGGCGCGCACGGGGCGCGGCAACTGCGTGACATCGTGAACAACGTGGCGGGCGTGCTGGCGATTGAGCTGGCCTGCGCCGCACAGGGCCTGGACTTCCAGTGGGAACGTCAGGAGCTGACCCCTGGCGTGGGCGTAGACCGTGCCTGGAAGCACATCCGCACGCTGATGCCCACGCTGGAAGGGGACCGCTACTTCCGCCCCGAAGTGCTGCGCCTGCGTGACGCGGTCCTGAGCGGCGAACTGGTGGCGGCGGCCAGAGGCGAGTAGCAGCGACTATCCAGCTGCTCAGCAAAGAGCAGCATCCCAAAAGAGGCGAGGGGCCCCAAACGAACGGAGCTCCTCGCCGTCATTGACTTTTGCCCCAGTTGTCAGCTCTTCACGGCCTCGACCTCTTCGGCCGCGGCGTTTCCCTGTGACGTGCGGCGGCTCACCAGCGGCAGCACCGGCACAAACAGCGTGATGAGGAAGGCCAGCGCCGCAATCCAGATGGCACTGCCAAACATGCGGGTCATGGCGGCGGTAAAGCCTTCTTTCAGGCCAGTATTCACCTCATCCGCCAACCGGGTGCCCTGCTCGTCCAGCTTGGTCTTGATGCTCGCCAGCGCCTGCGTCTTGGCCTGCTCGTAGGCAGCGTCTTCCTGCGCCAGCACGCCCTGGCTGACCTGTGCGGCCACGGCGGAGGCCCCCTGCGGGGTGGCGAGGGCCTGCGCGGGCAGCGCTTGCAGCTGGGTTTTGAGGGCCTGCGGAGTTTCGGCGTTGTTCAGCAGCGCTTGACGGCCTGCCTCGCCCTGGCTGAGCGCGGCCTTGATGGCGGCGGCTTGCGTGCTGAGCTTGTCATGCACCTGAGCGCGTAGCCCGCCGCCCACCAGCGTCTTCAGCTCATTCGGCATCTGCGGATTGGCGGCCACGGCCTGTGCGGCGGCCTGGTCGCCGTCTAACGCTTTCTCAATCAGGGTGTACTGCTCGGCAAAGGCAGCCTTGATTTTCTCGCCAGGGCCACCCTGCCCGCTGCCTGCGGCCCGCAGGGCGCCCAGGTCCATGTTGGCAGCGTTCACTTCTGCGCCAGGAATGGCGGGCAGGTGCTTGGGCAGTTCGGTGTGCAGGTTGTTCATCAGCAGGGTCCCGAACAGCGCCGCGCCGATGGTGGAGCCAATCTGGCGGAAAAACTGGCTGGACGAGGTCGCCACGCCCAACTCGCGCACCGAGACGGCGTTCTGAATGGCGAGCGTAAAGAGGCTCTGCGCGGGGCCGAGGCCCAGGCCCACCAGGAACATCCGCCAGTACAGCTCGGGCAGGGTGGTGTCGGCCTGCAAGCCCGTCAGCGTCCACAGGCCCAGCATCAGCAGCAGGCCGCCGCCTATCATCCAGGGCTTGTACGCGCCGTTTTTCGCCACGATGTTGCCCGCCAGAATGCTGCTGCCCATCAGCCCCGCCATCAGCGGCAGCATGCTCATCCCGCTGGCGGTGGGCGACACGCCCAGCACCATCTGCATGTACAGTGGTAGGAACATCACCACGCCGAAGAACGCCATGCCCACCACGAACGCGGCGAGGTTGCCGATGCTGAACATGGGCACCCGGAACAGGCCCAGTGGAATAATCGGGTCGGAAGCGCGGCTTTCGGCAAACAGGAACGCCAGCAGGCTGACCAGTGCGCCGCCCAGCAGCCCCAGGATAGTGGGACTGTCCCAGGGATAGGTCACGCCGCCCCAGGTCAGCGCCAGCAGCAGCGGAATGGTGGCCCCCAGGATGAACAGCGCTCCCAGAAAGTCAATCTTGCCGCCCGTGCGGTGCCCGATGCGCGGCATCCGCGAGGCAATCAGGAACAGCGCGAACAGGCCCAGCGGCAGGTTGACAAAAAAGGTCCAGCGCCACGACAGCGCGTCGGTCAGGAAACCGCCCACCACGGGGCCGACCACTGCACTCAAGCCGAAAATGGCCCCGAACAACCCGCCGAACTTGGCCCGCTCGGCGGGGTCGAACATATCTGCCAGGATGGTGAAGGTGATGGTGAAGAGGGCCGCGCCGCCAAAGCCCGCCACGGCGCGGGCGGCAATCAGTTGGTTCATGCCGCCGCCCAGGAAATGCCCCAGCCAGGGTTCTCCCGCCAGACCGCTCAGTGCACTGCCCAGCAGAAAGACGACGATTCCGAAAATCAGGATGGGTTTGCGTCCGTACAGGTCCGACAGCTTGCCGTAGATGGGCACCATCACCGTGCTGGCAAGCAGGTAGGCGGTGGTGACCCAGGCGTACAGGCTAAAGCCCTGCAAGTCTTCAATGATGCGCGGCATGGCGGTGCCCACGATGGTCTGGCTGAGGGCGGCCAGCAGGAAGACCACCATCAAGCCGGTCAGGGTGGTTTTGCGCTCGGCGTCGGTGTAGTGGGGCTGCGTATCGGGCGCAGGCACAGAGTCAGGACCGCTGGGGGTCTTGGAAAGGGTCGTCATGGTTGCTCCTTGGAGGGAAGTTGGCCGGGATGGCTGGTCAGGTTCAGGTCCGAAAGCACTTCGATCGCGTCGATCAGAGCGCTCAGGCGCCCAGGTTCCAGCTGGCCGAGCCGCTCTCTGGTGTTGTGTTTGATGGCGTCCATGGCGCTCTCCAGTGCCTGATGGCCGGCCGGGGTCACGTGCAACACGATGCGGCGTGAATCGGCCGGGTCCAGCTGCCGCTCCACGAAGCCCAGGGTGCGCAGCTGGTCCAGGTAGCGGCTCAGCAGGCTGGCGGGAAAATCCAGGGCGGCGGCGATGGTCTTGGGGTGCACCTGCCCCCGCCGAATGGTCAGCAGGATGAAGTACAGCCGCAGATCCAGCCCGAGCGGGGTCAGCAGCGGCAGCACATCGGCCTTGAGGCGGCGGTTGAGCTGCCACAGCCCACCCAGGAACCGCAGGATCTGGGCGTCTTGCAGCTGAGCGGGAGCCAGTGGAGATTCAGGAGCAGAAGAACGTGGAGAAGACATAGGAAGGGAGCCTCCAGGCAGCCCACAGGAGCGGCCGGAATCGGGAGAGACCCGGCATAGCGCCGGGAGCCGGGAAAACGGACAAAGTTGGATGCGCCAGGGAAAAGCGGCGCCGTCGGCACTTAACCTACGCCTATTGTTGACTTTAGTCAACTATTCCCACGGGTCCACTTCAGCAGATATTTCCCTGACTTATAGCAGGGACTGAACTCCCCCAGTTTTATAGGCCAGAACGATAAACTACCGGGTATGAAAATCAGTTCGGACCAACTGGTGGCTTTTTCGGTGGTGGCCGAGCTGGGCAGTGTCAGCCGGGCCGCCGAGCGGCTAAACCTCAGCCAGCCCACGGTCAGCAGTCAGCTGCGGGCCCTGCAGGAGCAGTTCGGTGAGCCGCTGTACCGCCGCCGCGCCCATGGGGTGGAGCTGACCCCGGCCGGCGAGGGCCTGCTGCCCCACGCCCACGCCGTGGCCCACGCCCTGCGGCAGGTGGGCGACCACATCGCGGGGGTGCAGGAGCGGCCTGAACGCATCCTGCGGCTGGGGGTGTCCTACTCGCTGGGGCGGCGCTCCTACGGACTGGTCACGGGGGGCGCGGCGCAGCGCCTGCAGCTGCAACTGCTGGCCGGCGATTCCACCACCCTGGCCGGCCTGGTCATGACCGGCGACCTGGACGCGGCGCTGGTGCTGGGGCCCATAGGGATGCCGCCGGGCAAGGTGGACCTGCACCAGACCGGCGAGGATGAGCTGGTGGCCGCGCTGCCTGCCGGGCATCCGCTCGCAGACCTGCGCTACGCTCCACTGCAGGCGCTACGCGAGGAAACTTTTCTGTGGGCCGGGCGCACTTCGTCGGTGCGGCGGCAATCGGACCGGCTGCTGCAGGAGGCGGGCCTGACACCACACAGCCTGGAACTGGGCAGCCTGATTGCGGTGCGCGAGGCCCTGCTGGACGGCCACGGCGTGGCGTTGCTGCCCCGCGAGTTCGTGCAGCGCGAGCGTGACCTGGGCCTCCTGACCACCCTGGGCCTGGAAGCACCGCTGGTGGGCATCAGCCAGCTGCTGGTCACGCCGCCCGCCGCCACCCAGGGAGCCGAACACCGGGCGCTGAGTGCCTTCTTGCGGGAAGCAGGCCGGACGCGGGGCTGAGCGGCGCAGCCTTGGGGCCGGCCTCCCAGCGGAGTGCCGGCCCTCAGCCGTCAGGCAGCCAGGGTGTCAGTCGCCCGCGGGCGCCCGGGCCAGGCGCGTGGGCACCGGCTCGTCTACCGGCACGCCCTCGGGGCCGCTGCCGGCCAGCTGGCGGCGGGTGCCGGTGAAGAAAGCGCCGGTCAGCAGCGCCGTGATCAGCAGGCCACCTGCGATAGACAGCGTGCGCTCCAGCCCGAAGCCGATGGGAGCGTTCAGAATGTAGGTCGAAGTCACGGCCGTCATGAACATGGCAGGCAGCAGCGCGGGCCAGAAATTCTTACGCGACAGCGCCAGGTACATGGCCCCCACCCACAGCGCGATCATGGCGGTGGACTGGTTGGCCCACGAGAAGTAGCGCCACAGGATATTGAAGTCCACCTGAGTCAGCGCGGCGGCGATCACGAACATGGGCAGCGCAATCATCAGCCGCTTGCCGATGGCCTTCTGGCCGATTTTCAGGTAGTCCGCGATAATCATGCGGGCGCTGCGGAAGGCCGTGTCGCCCGAGGTGATGGGCAGCACGATCACTCCGATAATCGCCAGCGTGCCGCCAACTGCGCCCAGCGTGGTGGTCGCCACCTGGCTGACCACAGCGGCGGGGCCTCCGTCTTTCAGCAGGGCGCTGAGGCTCTGGCCGTCGAACAGGCTCATGGCGGCGGCAGCCCAGATCATGGCAATCACGGCTTCGGTGATCATCATGCCGTAGAAGATGGTGCGGCCCTGGCCTTCACGCTGCGTGGTGCGCGAGATGATGGGTGACTGCGTGGCGTGAAAGCCCGACAGCGCTCCGCACGAGATGGTCAGGAACAGCAGCGGGAAAATGGGGACGTTGTCCGGGTGCAGGTTCTGCAGGGTCAGCTCCGGGATAGGAGCGCCGCGCAGAATCAGCGAACCGCCGATGCCCACGGCGCTGATCAGCAGCATCAGCCCGAAGGCCGGGTACAGCCGCCCGATAATCTGGTCCACCGGCAGCAGGGTCGCCAGGATGTAATAAATGAAGATGGCCACCGTAACCACGCCCACCGTGACCCACTCGGGCGTGATGCCCACAATCAGTCCGGCCGGCGCCGTCACGAACACGGTGCCTACCAGCACCAGCAGCAGCAGCGCGAAGCCGTTCACCACGTGGCGCAGGGCTTTGCCCAGGTACTTCTCGGCCAGCGCGGGCAGGTGCGCTCCACCGTTACGGATGGAAATCATGCCGGTCAGGTAGTCGTGGACCGCTCCGGCGAAAATCGCCCCGAACACAATCCACAGGAAAGCGACCGGCCCGTACAGCGCCCCCATAATCGGCCCGAAAATAGGACCGACGCCAGCAATATTCAGCAGCTGAATCAGCGAATTGCGGCCTGCGCCCATCGGCACGTAATCTACGCCGTCCGCATGTGTCAGTGCCGGCGTAGGGCGCTCGTCTCTGGCATGGAACATCCGCTCAATCCAGGCCCCGTAGGTGAAATAGCCCACCACCAGAATGACCAGCGACAACACAAAGGTCACCATATGTTCACCGTCCTTTACAGTTTGAGGATGGCATAGGGTAGCACGGAGACACGGTTTATAGGGGGTGCTGGGTTCCCGGTGAGCGCCAGATGTGAAAACGCACGGGGCCGGGCAGACGCACAGACGCCCTATTCCGCCTCCCCTTGCATCCCGGCTAAATCGGAGTAATCTGATCAGGTATCGACTGGTTCCATTCAGGCCAGCTCCCCCACTTTGCCTATGACCACACCACATCCCAGATACACTGCCGCCCAGCTTCCCGCCGGTCAGCCGGCCCACGTGGTTGCCGTGACCCGCGACCATCCCCTGCGCCGGCGCCTGCTGGAACTGGGCTGTATCCGGGGGGCGCCCATTCAGGTGCTGCGGACCGCCCCCGGCGGCGACCCGGTGGAACTGCGGCTGGGCGGCACCGACCTGGCACTGCGCCGCGCCGACCTGGCCGCAATAGAGGTCAGTCTGCCGGCGGAGGTCAGCGAATGACCACTGTGATTCCTCCCCTGCCGGGCGACCTTCCCGGCGCCTGTCAGGACACGCTGGAGCGCCTGAGGGCCGCTGCCCAGCCACGGGTCATGGTGGCCGGCAACCCCAACGTGGGCAAGACCACCCTGATCAACGCGGTGGCCGGCACCGAGCTGAAGGTAGGCAACTGGGCCGGCGTAACCGTAGAAAAGCGCGAGGCGGCGCTCAGCCACCGTGGCCGCCCGCTGCTGCTGCTGGACCTGCCGGGCGCGTACTCGCTCAGCCCGCACACCCCCGAAGAACTGGTAACCCGCACCGCCCTGCTGGACGAGGCCCCCGAAGCCATCATCAACGTGCTGGACGCCGGCAACCTGGAGCGCAACCTGTACCTGACCCTCAGCCTGCTGGATTTCGGGCTGCCGGTCTGCGCCGTGCTGAACCTGGTGGACGAGGCCCGCGACAAAGGGATTCAGGTGGACGCGGCGGCCCTGGCCCGCAATCTGGGCGTGCCGGTCATCGAGACGGTGGCCAGCCGCAACCAGGGCGTGGATGAGGTCATCGAGACAGCCCTGAGCGCTTCGCAGCCGGGGCTGACCGTGCGCTATCCGGCTCCGGTGGAAGACGCCGTGGCGCAGCTGAGCAGCGCGGCGGAGCAGCTGGGCACCCTGCCCCCGCACGCCTGGCGCTACGTGGCACTGGCCCTGCTGGAAGGCGACCCCAGCCTGCGCGGCCGGCTGAACGCGACCGGACACACCGCGCTGGTGGCGCAGGCCGACGCGCTGGTGCAGACGCTGGAAGCTCAGGGCCTGGACCCCTTGATCGACATTGCCGAAGCCCGCTACGCCCGCGCCCGCGACATCGCCGCGCTGGCGACCCCGGCTTTCGAGGCGCGGCGCACCCTCAGCGAGCGGCTGGACACACTGACACTGCACCCGCTGCTGGGTCTCCCCATCTTCTTCGCGCTGCTGCTGCTGGTGTTCCGCCTGACCTTTACCGTGGCCGCTCCCTGGGTGGACCTGATTGGCGGGCCGCTGCTGGAGGTGGCGAGCGGCTGGGCGGCGGGCCTGCTGGGCGGCCTGCCGCTGCTGCGGGACCTGGTGGTGGGGGCTATCCTGCCAGGGGTGGGAACCGTGCTCAGTTTCCTGCCTACGCTGCTGGTGCTGTATCTGGCCCTGGCCTTCTTGGAAGACAGCGGGTACATGGCCCGCGTCGCCTTCCTGATGGACCGGCTGATGCGCTCGGTGGGCCTGGACGGCCGCGCCTTTATTCCGCTGATTCTGGGCTTCGGGTGCAACGTGCCGGCGGTGTCGGCCACCCGCACGCTGGAACACCGCAACGACCGCGTGCTGGTCAGCATGATTCTGCCCTTCATGAGCTGCTCGGCGCGGCTGCCGGTGTACGTGATTTTTGCGGCGGCGCTGTTTCCGCACTCCGGCAGCCTGCTGGTGTGGGCCATGTACCTGCTGGGCATGCTGGTGGCCCTGGCGTTCGCGTGGGCGCTGCGGCGCACCTCGCTGCCGGCCGAAGGCAGCGGCGTGCTGCTGGAACTGCCCCCCTACCGTTTCCCGGCCTGGCGGGTGCTGTGGAAGCACGCCTGGCGGCGCACGGCCAGCTTCGCACGGCGCGCCCGCACCACCGTGCTGGCCACTGTGGCGGGCGTATGGCTGCTGCTGTCGCTGCCGGCCACGGCGGGAGCCAGCTTCGCCGCCGTGAGCCCGGCCGACTCAGTGTTCGGACTGGTCAGCCGCCTGCTTTCGCCGCTGTTCGCGCCGCTGGGCTTCGGAGACTGGCAGGCCACCGGCGCCCTGATTCCCGGCTTCATCGCCAAAGAGGTGGTCGTGGGAACCCTGGGCCAGATTTATCTGGGTGAGCAGGCGGCCGCCGCCGCACCGCTGGGCCTGCTGGCCGGCGTGCAGCAAGCAGGCCAGGCCCTGTGGGATACCGTCACTGCCAGCGCCGCTGCCCTGCCCACCCTGCTGGCCCTGCCCTCGCTGAGCGCCGAAAGCAGCGCCGAGGTCGGCACTCCGCTGGCAGCCGCACTGGCGCAGGCTTTTACGCCCGCGTCGGGGCTGGCGTACCTGGTGTTCGTGCTGCTGTATACGCCCTGCGTGGTCACGGTGGGCGCGATTGCCCAGGAACACGGCCGCCGGGTGGCCTGGATTACGGTGGCCTACCAGCTGGCGATTGCCTGGGTCACGGCGTTTCTGACCTACCGGCTGGCGCTGGCCCTGTGGGGCTGAGGAACCATGCTCCTCAGAACCGTACTTGAAGCTGTGGCCGGCCAGCCCCTGACCCCTGCCGAGCTGGCTGGCCGGGTGGGCAGCACTCCGCAGGCGCTGGAAGGCATGCTGCTGACACTGGAGCGCGGCGGCTATGTGCAGGCGGCCTTGCCTGTGCAGCCGGGCTGCCACTGCGGCCCCTGCGCCCTGAAAAGCCTGTGCCGCAACGCGGACGGCGCGGAGGCCGGCACACCCCTGCCCCTGCTACGGCTGACCCCACGGGGCGAAGCTTACCTCCACCGCCAGACCGCCCCACAGAACGTGCAGCTGAACTGCCGTTGACACCGGACTTTTAAGCTGCCGGCATGAAAAAATTGCTGGCCGCTTCCCTGCTGACCCTGACCGCTCTGCTGGGGGCCTGCGCTCCGGTCCAGACGGCCGGCAGCGCCGCGCCCATCCAGACGCAGACGGTTCACATCGCCTCGCCGCTGGCTCAGGCGCACGCCCACAACGACTACGAGCACGGGCGCCCACTGCTGGACGCGCTGGCCCAGGGCTTTACCAGCGTGGAAAGCGACGTGTTCCTGCGTGACGGTCAGCTGCTGGTCGCCCACGAGGCCAGCCAGTTGCAGCCGGGCCGCACCCTGCAGAGCCTGTACCTGGAGCCCCTGCGCCAGATTGCCGAAAACAATCAGGGCCGGATTTATCCCGGCGACCAAAGCCTGACCCTCTACATCGACGTCAAGGACGACGGTGAAGCCACCTACCAGGCCATTGACCGGGCGCTGGCGCCCTACGCCGGCCTGCTGACCCGCTACGAAAACGGCCAGGTTATTCCCGGAGCCGTCACGGTGGTGATTTCGGGCAACCGCGTGCCTGCCACCATGCAGGCCCAGCCCCTGCGCTACGCCGGCATGGACGGCCGCCTGAGCGACCTGGGCAGCGGCGCTCCCGCTTCGCTGATTCCGATTATTAGCGACAACTGGACCAAGAACTTCACCTGGGACGGCACCGGAGCCTTCCCGGCCGCCGAGCAGCAGCGCCTGAAGGACATCGTGGCGCAGGCGCACGCCAGCGGGCAACGGGTGCGCTTCTGGGCCACCCCCGAAAACCCTGCCGTGTGGCAGGCCCTGATTGACGCTGGCGTGGACCAGATCAACACCGACGACCTTGCCGGCCTGCGCGCCTACCTGCTGGAACACGGCCGCCGCTGAGGGAATCTCACCAAGAAGACGGCGGCCAGCAGATGAAGTGCTGGCCGCCGTTCAGTCCGGTCTTTTTCCAATTGCCCTGCTCGGAAAAACAGTTTGGCCGAACTATTGTTCGGAGCCGTGTGACGCGCATCAGCAAGCGGCCCTACAACTGCCGCAGCAGGCGGTCGGCGGCGACCAGCGGGAAGTCCCAGGTGCTGGAAAAGGGCGGAGCGTAGCCCAGGTCGCCCTCGAACAGGTCCTGCACGCTGGCACCCACGCCCAGCAGTGCCGCGACCACGTCAATCCGCTTGGCCGCGTGATGCTCCTCGGCCACGATTTGGGCGCCGAGCAGCCGGCCGGTGCCCCGCTCGCCGGTCAGGCGCAGGTGGACAGGGCACGAATCCCGGTGGTAGCCGGCCGCGTCGGTGGTGCTCAGGTCCACCGAAACGGCGTCCAGGCCCGCTTTCTCCGCCTGGGCCTGGGTCAAGCCCGTCAGGGCCACGCCCAGCTCGAAGGTCTTGAATATCCCGGTGCCGACAATGCCGGGGAACGTGGCGTCCCCCCCAGCCATGTTGACCCCGGCCACCCGGCCCATGCGGTTGGCCCCCAGGGCCAGCGGGACGTACACCGGCTTGCCGAGCACCCGGTGCCACGACTCGGCACAGTCACCGGCAGCGAAAATCCCCGGCACGTCCGTTTCCTGGCGCAGGTTCACGGCCACCGCGCCGGTTTCACCGAGCGTCACGCCCGCCGCCTGTGCTAACTCGGTGCGGGGCCGGACGCCCACCGCCACCAGCACGGTATCGGCCCGAATCAGGCCGGCGTCCGTTTCCACGCCGGTCACCCGCTCATGGCCGGTCAGACCAGTCACCTTCACCCCGGTGCGGACATCCACGCCGCCCGCTTCCAGCGCGGCGCGCACAGGCGCACGCAGCGGTTCATCCAGCAGGGCGGCCACCTCCGGGCCGCGCTCAACCAGCACCACGCTCAGGCCACGGCCGCGCAGCATCTCGGCCATCTCCAGCCCGATGTAACCGCCCCCGACGATGCAGACCCGTTTCGCGCCCCGCAAGGTCACGTCCAGCGCCTGCGCGTCGGGAATGGTCTTGAGCAGGTGCACGCCGCCCAGTCCGGTCTGCACGAAGGGCGGCCGCACCGGCTCGGAGCCGGTTGCCAGTAGCAGGCGGTCGTATGGCTCGGCCGCAGTGGCGCCGCCTGGGCCACGCACGGTCACGGTGCCGGCGCGAGGGTCTATGCCCTCTACCCGGTGACCCAGCCGCACCGAGATGCCCCGGCCACGCATCTGCTCGGGCGTGCGGACCACCAGCCGCCCGAATCCCGCTTCTTTCAGCTCGCCGCCCAGGGCGTAAGGCAGCCCGCAGGCCGCGTAGGAGATGTAGTCTCCCGCCTCGAAAACCACGATGTCGGCGTCCGGGCTCTGCCGCTGCGCCCGGCTGGCGGCACTCATTCCAGCGGCCACGCCGCCCACGATGACGATTCTCATAGGGCACAGCTTAAGGGCTGAACCTGCGGCGCCGGGTCAGCCCTGAACCAACGAACAGTCAAGGGCCAGCGGGAACAGTCGTCCACTGGCCCTTTCCGGCCCAGGCACCAGGCACGCCCGGCGCTGCGGCTCAGTTCAGGCGGGTGATTCGGTTCTGCGGCCCCGGCACCACGGTGCGGCCCTGCAGGTAGGCCGACAGGGCGTCCACGTCCAGCCCACCGCCCAGGCGGTCACGGCCCTCTTTCAGCACGGTGAAGTTGTCGCCGCCTTCGGCCAGGAACGAGTTCACGGTCACGCGGTAGTCGGCGGCCATGTTCAGCGGCTGACCGTTCAGGGTGATGTCGCGCACGCGCTGACCAGCGGGCTGGGTGAGGTCGTAGCTGTAGGCAAAGCCTTCGCTCACCTGCAGGATGCGCTGCCCACCAGCGGAAGGGTTGTCGAACTGCTGTTCCAGCAGGGTCTTGATCTGCGCGCCGCTCAGGGTCAGCACGGTCAGCAGGTTGCCGAACGGCTGCACCGCAAAGATGTTGCCGTAAGTGATGGTGGTAGAGGGCTGGGCCGGCAGGTCGGCGCGGATGCCGCCCGGGTTCATAAAGGCGATGACAGCCCCGCCGCGCTCGGGGGCGCGGGTGGCTGCCAGCTGAGCGTCGGCAATCACGTCGCCCAGGGCACTTTCGCCGGCGGCATTGGTCTGGCGGCTGATTTGCGGTGCGCCGATGGTCGCCACCACCCGGTTCGCCACCGGGTCGGTCTTGGCCTTGGCCTGCGCGGCCAGTTCGGCCAGCTCAGGCGAGCTGTACTTCTGTGCGTCCACCAGCACGTTTGCAGCCTTCACGCCGGTCACGCGGGCCACCCCGTTCTTGCGCGTCACGGTCAGGTCCAGACGCTGCAGCAGCTGGCCCTGCGAGGCCCCCTGAATCACTGTCCGGCCGCCCACCACGCAGTTGTAGGCCTGGTGGGTGTGGCCGGTCATCAGGGCAGACACGGCAGGGTCCAGGCGCTGCGCCACATCCACGATGGGGCCAGTGAGGTCGGTGCAGCCGGGCTGGTCATAGCCCGACTTGGCCGCGCCGCCCTGGTGAATCAGAGCAATCACGGCGTCGGCACCCTGTCGCTTGATTTCGGGCAGCACGGCGTTGATGCTGTCGGCCTCGTCGTGGAACTGCAGGCCCGCCACCCCCGACGGCGTGACCACGCTGGGCGTGTCTTCCAGCACGGCACCCACAAAGGCGATGTTCAGGTTCGCCACCTTGACCATCCGGTAGGCAGGAAACACGCGGGCACCGTTCTTGTCGAACACGTTGGCGGCGATGTAGGTGTAGTTCGCGCCGGGGAATGGGTTCACGAACTGGCAGGCCTTGTCGCGGCGTGCAGTGCTGTCGCAGCCGCCTTTCTGGAAGCGCTGCAGCTCGCTCAGGCCGTAGTCCAGCTCGTGGTTGCCCAGCACGTTCACGCTCATGCCCAGCTTGTTCATGGCGATTACGGTGGGTTCGTCGGCCAGCAGGCTGCTGCTCAGCGGAGAAGCACCGGTCAGGTCGCCCACGCCCACCAGCACGGTGTTGGGGTTGGCGGCGCGAACTTCCTTCACCAGCCCACCGAGGGCCGAAATGCCGCCGGCCGGGGCCGCGATGGTCTTGCCGGGGTTCGCTGGGTCGGGAATCTGCTTGCCCCGGAAGGACGAGGGTTCCAGCTGCCCGTGAAAGTCGTTCAGGCCCAGCACGGTCACGGTGGTGGTGCCGTCGGCAGGACGGGTCGGCTGGGTGCAGGCGCCCAGCAGCAGCGGGAGGGAGATGAGCGGCATGAGCTTTTTCATAAGGCGAGTGTAGGCGGCCTTCGTCTGCCACTTGTCATCCGCTTCCGCGCTGCCGCGCCGGGGCGCTGTGGAGCCTGTGGAGACTATGGAGCTGCGGAGGGCTGCCGGCGCGGCCACCGGATGACGAGCACTGGCTGACCGGCGCCGGCTGACGGGCACCGCATGAATGCGCCCGGCAGCAGATTTCATGAGGCTGGCACCAGGTTGACACTGCCCCGCCGGCCCCCTACACTCCTCAGCATGATGATTCAGAGCAACCGCTGGTGGTGGCCCTCGCAGAAGCGAGCCGGCCAGCGCGTCTGAATCCCTAGCAGGAACCCCACAGACCCACGACCCGCCCCGCTTCAGCGCAGGCGGGCGAATTTTTTTTGGAGCAGGCTGGCCCGCCTGAAGACCCTACCCCCTCTTCAGAAAGGCCCCTTCGCCCATGCTCACCCCGCCATTCGTGCCTGACCGGCGCCCTGCCCGCTACCATCCCGACGCGCTGCACTGTTTCCGTGCGCTGCAACCTGACCGCCACGCCGAAGCGGTGCTGCTGGAATCCGCCGACGTGCGCTCCGGCGCCCACCTGAAAAGCCTGATGCTGCTGTCGCCCGCCCTGCGACTGACCTGCCAGGGACAGACAGTGACGGCGCAGGCGCTCAGCCCCACCGGCCTGGCCGCGCTGGACCTGCTGGCACAGGCGCTGGCCGAACACGTGACGCTGCGGGCCGGCGCCGAGCTGACCCTGCACTTCGCTGCCCCGCCCCCCGGCCTCAGCGAAAGCGAGCGGCTGGCTTCTCCCAGCAACGTGGAGCCGCTGCGGACCCTACAGCGGGCGCTGGCCGGCCAGGACAGCCTTCAGCCGCTGCTGCTGGGGGTGTTCGGATTCGACCTGCTGGCGTCTTTCGAGGAACTGCCGCCGCTGCCGCCGGGGGTGAACACCTGCCCGGACTACCGCTTTTACCTGGCCGAAACGGCGCTGGTGCTGGACCACCAGGACGGCACCGCCGAGCTGCTGGCCCTGGCGACCCCGGACACTGCCCAGAGCCTGCGCGAGCAGCTCAGCGCCCTGGCCGAGCTGCTCGAAGGGCTGAAGCCGCCGGCGCCGCTGCCCGCCCTTCCGCCGCAGCTGCCCACACCGCAGGCCAGCGTCTTTCCGGACGACCGGACCTTCATGGCGCAGGTGGCAGAGCTGCAGGAACACATCCAGGCCGGCGACATCTACCAGGTGGTGCCCTCACGCCGCTTCACGCTGTCCTGCCCAGACGCCCTGGCCGCCTACGCCCAGCTCAAGCGGCTGAACCCCAGCCCGTACCTGTTCTACCTGCACGGGGGCGACTTCGAGCTGTTCGGCGCCTCGCCCGAATCGGCGCTGAAGTTCACGGCGCAGACCCGCCGGGCCGAGCTGTACCCCATCGCCGGCACGCGGGCGCGGGGCCGGGACGCGGCCGGCCACATCTGCCCCGAGCGCGACGGCCGCCAGGAGCTGGAACTGCGGCTGGACCGCAAAGAACTGTCCGAACACCTGATGCTGCTAGACCTGGCCCGCAACGACCTGGCGCGGGTGGCGGTGCCGGGCACCCGGCAAGTCGCGCGGCTGCTGGAAGTGGACCGCTACTCGCAGGTGATGCACCTGGTCAGCCAGGTGGAGGCCGAACTGAAGCCGGAGCTGGACGCCCTGGACGCCTACCGCGCCTGCATGAACATGGGCACCCTGAGCGGCGCCCCCAAGCTGGAAGCCACCCGGCTGCTGCGCGGGGCCGAGGGCGAGCGGCGCGGATCCTACGGCGGGGCAGTGGGCTACCTGGCCGGGAACGGCGACATGGACACCTGTATCGTGATTCGTTCGGGCTTCGTGCAGGGCGGGCAGTGCACCGTGCAGGCCGGCGCCGGCGTGGTGCGCGACTCGGACCCCGCCACCGAAGCCGCCGAAACCGAGCAAAAAGCGCGGGCGGTGCTGCTGGCCGTGGCCCTGGCACAGGGGTCAGGCGGGCCGCCACCGGCCACCGACGAAGCCGTCTCGATGCGGCGGCCGGCCCGCCAGGAGGAACTGGCATGAGCGGACCTGCCCCCAGCCCAGCGAATGTCCTGCTGCTGGACAACCGCGACTCCTTTGTCTACAACCTGCTGGACGAGTTCGCCTCGGCGGGGATGCACGTAGACGTGTACCGCAGCGACGTGCCCGCCGCCGACCTGCTCCAGCGACTGGAGCGCAGCCGGGCCCTGCTGGTGCTGTCGCCGGGGCCAGGGCACCCGCGGGACGCCGGGGAGATGATGCCGCTGCTGCACGCGGCCCTGGGCCGCTTTCCGGTGCTGGGCATCTGCCTGGGCTTTCAGGCGCTGATAGAGGCCAGTGGCGGGGCCGTAGGCCGCGTGGGCGCCGTTCACGGCGAGGCCCAGCCGCTCACGCTGACTGCCGGCGGGGCCGGCCACCCGCTGTTCGCCGGGCTGGGCACGGTGAGCGTGGCCCGCTACCACTCGCTGGGCACCCGCTCGGTGCCGCCCGCCCTGCACTCGCTGGCCGAGATAGACGGCATCTGCATGGCCGCCGAACACCGCACAGCGGCCGCGCTGGGCTACCAGTTCCACCCCGAATCCGTCCTGACCCCACAGGGCCGCGAACTGCTCACGCGGGCGGCCGAGCATCTCTTTTCCCGTTCTGCCCAGGAGGCCCCATGACCCGTACCGTTCCTACCCCCACCGACCTGCTGCGCTCCGCCCTGCTGGGCCAGCGCCTGACCCAGACCGAGTCCGAGCGCCTGTTCACCGCCATGATTGCGGGCGAATTCACCGAAGGGCAGATGGCCGGCCTCCTGATTGCCATGAAGACACGCGGCGAAACTGCCGAAGAACTGGCCGGCGCCGCGCTGGCCTACCGGGCGGCCTGCCTGCCGTTTCCCGAGCAGCCGCGCCCGATTGCCGACTCGGTGGGCACCGGGGGCGATATGGCCGGCACCATCAACATCTCCACGGCGGCCGCGCTGGTGGCGTCCAGCCTGGGCGTACCGGTCGCCAAGCACGGCAACCGCTCGGTGAGCAGCCGCACCGGCTCGGCGGACCTGGCCGAAGCGCTGGGCATTCCCACGCGGCTGAGCACCGCAGAGGCCGCCCGGCAGCTGGCCGAGCACGATTTCTGCTACATCTTCGCCACGCAGTACCACCCAGCGGTGGGCCGCATCATGCCGCTGCGCCGCGCGCTGGCCGTGCCCACGCTGCTCAATTTCCTGGGGCCGCTGCTCAACCCGGCCCGGCCCACCCGGCAGCTGCTGGGCGTAGCCCGCGCCGAGGTGGCCCCGCTGCTGGCGCAGACGCTGGCACACCTGGGCGCCACGCGGGCGCTGGTGGTCCACGGCTCGGGCCTGGACGAAATCGCGCTGCACGGCCCCACCCAGGTGTACGAGGTGTTCGAGGACGACCGTATCGAGCATTACACGCTCACCCCGGCTGACCTGGGGTTGCAGGACCGGCCGCTCTCGGCGCTGGTGGGCGGCGAGGCGCATGAAAATGCCCGGATGATTCGTGAAGTTCTTGAAGGCCGGGGGGCCGAGGCCCACCGCGAGGCCATCGCCGCCGCGACCGGAGCGCTGCTGTACCTGATGGGCGCAGGCACCATCCGCAGAGGGGTAGAACAGGCCATGGAACATCTGCTTTCGGGCCGCGCAGCCGAACATGTAGAGCGGCTGAAAACCTCAGTCCAGACGGAGGCAGACGCATGAGCGAAGTCCTCAAGCGAATCGTGGCGGGCCGGCGCGGGCACCTGCCCGAGCTGCGCGGGCGCTACTCCGACCTAAGCGCAGAGGGGCTGCCGCCCAGCACCCGCAGCCTGAAAGCCGCGCTGACTTCGCCGCAGAGCGCCTTTATTCTGGAGTGCAAGAGCGCCAGCCCCAGCCTGGGCGCCATCCGCGCCGAGTACCGCCCACACGAGCTGGCCCGCATCTACTCGCGCTACGGGTCTGCCATCTCGGTCCTGACCGAGCCGGATCACTTCGGCGGCAGCTACGCGCACCTGAGCGCTG
This sequence comes from Deinococcus proteolyticus MRP, assembly GCF_000190555.1. GTDB lineage: Bacteria > Deinococcota > Deinococci > Deinococcales > Deinococcaceae > Deinococcus > Deinococcus proteolyticus. The sequence goes on along the minus strand of NC_015169.1, from coordinate 99,549 downwards.
TGGCCCTGTCCACCCATCTGCCGGTGCTGTGCAAAGACTTCATCGTGGACGAGGTGCAGATTCTGGCCGCCCGTTACCACGGCGCCGACGCCATTTTGCTGATGCTGTCGGTGCTGGACGACAGCGACTACCGCCGCCTGGCCGCGCTGGCCCACTCGCTGAACCTGGACATCCTGACCGAGGTGAGCAGCGAAGAGGAGATGTCCCGCGCCGCCGCACTGGGGGCCGAAATTATCGGTATCAACCACCGCGACCTGCGCGACCTGAGCATCGACCTGAGCCGCTCGGCACGGCTGGCTCCACTGGCCCCGGCGGGCGCCGTGCTGGTGGCCGAATCAGGCCTCAAGGACAACCGCACGGTGCGCCGCATCGCTCCCCACGTTCATGGCTTTCTGGTGGGCAGCAGCCTGTGCGGCGAGGCCGACGTGGACCGCGCCGCCCGCCGGCTGATCTATGGCGAGCACAAGGTCTGCGGGCTGACCCGCCCCGAAGCTGCCCAGGTGGCCGCCGCTGCCGGGGCCGTGTACGGCGGGCTGATTTTCGCGCCTGGCTCGCCGCGCCGCGTCAGTCTGGAGCAGGCCAGGGCCATCACCGCCGCCGCGCCGGAGCTGGATTACGTGGCGGTCTACACCGGCCATGACCCTGCCGAGGCCGCCGCGCTGGCGCAGGAGCTGCCCCTGCACGCCGTACAGCTGCACGGCCGCCAGGACGACGCTTTTGTCACGGCGCTGCGTGAGCGGCTCCCGGCGGGCGTCCAGCTCTGGTACGCGCTCGACATGGCCGCCAGCCAGCCCCGCCCCGGGATGCCCGTAGACCGCTTCGTGCTGGACAGCGGCCCGGGCGGCACCGGCCAAGTGTTCGACTGGACGCAGATTCCCGCCGACCTGCGTGACCGCTCGCTGCTGGCTGGCGGCCTGAACCCCGCCAACGCCGCCGCTGCTCTGCAGACCGGCGTGCCCGGCCTGGACTTCAACTCCGGCCTGGAGCGGGAAAAAGGCGTCAAGGACGCGGGCCTCATCGCCCAGGTGTTCACGGCGCTGCGGGCTTACTAGCTTTCCTCAGACTCTTAGACCCTTGGACCTTTAGACCTCTACACCCTGACAGGAGCCTCCCCATGACCACCCAGACTTCACCTGCCTCTGCTCCCTCGCCCGGCGGCCAGCCACGCCTGCCGGCCTACTTCGGCGAGTTCGGCGGCCAGTTCGTGCCCGAAATCCTGCTGCCCGCGCTGGACCAGCTGGAGGCCGAATTCATCGCCGCGCAGCAAGACCCCGACTTCCAGGCCGAATTCCGCGCCCTGCTCAAAGACTACCTGGGCCGCCCCACCCCGCTGACCGAGTGCCGGCACCTGCCGCTGGAGGGCGCGGCGCGCATTTTTCTCAAGCGGGAAGACCTGCTGCACGGCGGCGCCCACAAGACCAATCAGGTGCTGGGCCAGGCCCTGCTCGCCAAGCGGATGGGCAAAAAGCGCGTGATTGCCGAAACCGGCGCCGGGCAGCACGGCACCGCCACGGCCCTGGCCTGCGCCCTGATGGGCCTGGACTGCACGGTCTACATGGGCGCCAAAGACGTGGCCCGCCAGCAACCCAACGTGTTCCGCATGGAGCTGATGGGCGCGCGGGTCGTGCCGGTGGACGCGGGCAGCGGCACCCTCAAGGACGCCGTGAACGAGGCGCTGCGCGACTGGACCGCCTCGTACGACACCACCCATTACCTGCTGGGCACCGCCGCCGGGCCGCACCCCTTTCCCACCATCGTGCGCGAGTTTCACCGCATGATTTCCGAGGAAGCCAAGGCACAGATGCTGGAGCGCATCGGCCGGCTGCCAGACGAGGTGATTGCCTGCGTGGGCGGCGGCTCCAACGCCATCGGCATGTTCGCGGACTTTATCGACGAGCCGGGCGTGCGGCTGACTGGGGTGGAACCGGCCGGGGAAGGGCTGGACAGTGGCCGCCACGGCGCTCCCATCTACGGCGGCAAGGTGGGCATCCTGCACGGCTCGCGCACCTTCGTGATGCGGACCGCCGAGGGGCAGGTGGAAGAATCGCACTCGGTGTCGGCGGGGCTGGATTATCCCGGTGTGGGGCCGCAGCACGCCTACTTGCAGGCCTCGGGCCGGGCGCAGTACGTGGGCATCACCGACGCCGAGGCGCTGGAAGCCTTCGGGCTGCTCAGCCGGCACGAGGGCATCATCCCCGCGCTGGAATCGGCGCACGCGCTGGCCTATGCGCTCAAGGTCGCCAAAGACGCGCCGGCAGGCACCGCGCTGCTGGTGAACCTGTCGGGCCGGGGCGATAAGGACATTGACCATGTGCAGACATTGCTCCCGCGAGCGGAGGGAGTCTCGGCGGCAAGCCGCCTTGCCGGTGCACCTGCCACAGCGGGAGGCGGGGCATGAGCCGCTACGGCAAGGTGTTCGCCGGCCTGCGTGAGCGGGGCGAAGGCGCTTTCGTGCCGTTCGTGACGCTGGGCGACCCGGACATAGAGACGAGTGAACGCATCATCCGCACCCTGCTGGACGCCGGGGCCGACGCACTGGAACTGGGCCTCCCCTTTTCCGACCCGGTGGCCGACGGTCCCACCATCCAGGCCGCCAACATCCGGGCACTGGCGGCGGGCGCGGGCCTGACCGCAGGGCTGAACATCATCCGGCGGGTGCGGGCCGACTACCCGGACGTGCCGGTGGGCCTGCTGGTCTACGCCAACCTGGTGGAATCGTTCGGGCTGGACGAGTTCTACGGCGGCGTGGCGGCCGTGGGCGCCGACTCGGTGCTGGTGGCCGACGTGCCGCTGCGCGAGGGAGCACGCTTTCAGGCGGCGGCGGCGCGGCACGGGGTCGCGCCCATCTTCATCGCCCCGCCCGACGCCAGCGAGGAGCGCCTGCGCGGCGTGGCCCGCGAGTCACGCGGCTATGTGTACCTGCTGGCCCGCGCCGGCGTGACTGGCACCGAGGGGGGCACGGCCCGCCCAGCGGACGCAGTGGTCCGCACCCTGCGGGACGCGGGCGCACCGCCCACCCTGCTGGGGTTCGGCATTGCCAGCCCCGAGCACGTCCGGGCTGCCCTGGACGCCGGCGCGGACGGGGCCATCAGCGGCTCGGCGGTGGTCCGCATCATCGAACAGCATCAGGGCGACGAGGCCGCCATGCTGGCCCACCTGCGCGACTTCGTGCAGGAGATGAAGGCCGCCACCCGGCCGGGCGCAGGCTGAACAGCGCCGAGCCGCTCCCTATACGGACAGGGCCCGGAGAGAACTCTTCAGGCCCTGTTTGACGCTGCGCCCACGCTCAGCCTTCTTTCGCCCTGCCCCGGCCACCCACAGGGTCGGCGCCAGCCTTCGCTACCTGCCCCTCCAGCACGCCCTGCGCCAGCTCCAGCGCCTCGGCGTAGGCTTTGGGGCTGACATAGCCGGCGTCCTGATAGGTCAGAATCTGCCCGAAGTCGCGCAGCGCCGCCTGCCGCAGATGCGAGGGCGGGACGTAGTCCACGTTCGCGCTCCGGCAGGCCCGCCACAGCGCTTGCCGGAAGCCCGCGTCGGTGCGGATGGTCAGCACATGGCCCCTCGAAAACAGCCAGCCGCCCTGCTTGTCGGCCAGGTTCTGCAGGGCTTGCAGCACCTCCGGGGCCAGGTGGGTTTCGGTGCGGCGGCGCAGGATGGTGCCGCGCTGCGGGTCGATGTCGGACCACTTCAGGTCCAGCACCTCGCCGGTCTGGAACGCCTGCCGGGTAATCAGGTGCAGGGCGGCCCGCAGTTCCGGGTCTTCGGCCTGGGCAATCAGGCGTTCGATGGCTGCCCGCGACGGCAGATAGTTGAGCCGGCGCTGCGCAGGTGGACGCTTGAACCCGTACAGCGGGTCCTGCCGAATCAGGCCTTCTTCGTGCAGAGCGCGGTACATCGCTCCCAGCAGGGTCAGGCGGGTGCGGACCGTGTTGGGTTTGGCCGTGTCAGGGCCGCTGCGGGTCTCGCCCAGCGGGGCCCCCAGCCAGGCCTGGAAGTCTTCCGGGGGGCTGAGCAGGTTCACGCCATCGCGCTCGGCCGCCTCGAAAATCCATTTCAGGGTGGAGCGCACCGTGTGCTGCGGCGCCCGGAAAGCGCCAGGCAGCATCGCCACCACCCGGTCCAGGTCAGCCTCGCTGACGGCGCGGGCCAGCTTGAGCCGGCGCTCGTCCTCGGGCCGTTCCGTTTCCATGCTCTGGCGCAGCTGCAGTGCCGTCCCCTGGTGCAACTCCGCTTCCGCCCCGCCTGCACTGCCGGGCCCAGTCCCACCGTTCCCGTCTTTTGTCATACGCGCAGTATGTGGCAGCAGCGGCCTGGACGCAAGTCTGCCGGCCTGGATGGGCCTGCGCCCTGGCCCATCCAGCGCGTTCGCAGGCTGGCAGATAGGGCGTCTATCTCGGCCGGGTCCGCTATCATCAGGGGCAACCGATGACGCAGCGCCCCCCTTCCGACTCCACCTCCCCCCTGTCCTCAGGCACGCAGTCACAGGCTCCCGGCCCGACCTCGCCGGACCTGACCCCACTGGTGCCCGGTGACCTGGCCGGAGACTTCCGGATCGTGTCCTTCAGCGGCCAGGAAGGAATTGGCGGGTATACCGTGCAGCACTACCGCGCAGAGGACACCCGGCTGGAGACGGGCGCCACGCAGGAGCCGCTGCAGCTGCGGCGCATCCTGCCCCCGCCGCCGACCACCCGCACCGAGGCCGAATGGCTGGCGGCCGTGCAGGAGCGTGCACAAGCGGGTGAGCGCCGGCTCTTTGCCGACGCCCTGGCCGCGTGGAGCGACGCGCAGGCGAGCTTCTTGGTCCTGCGCCCCCGCGAGGGCCAGAGCCTGCAGCAGTATCTGGCCGCTCATCCTCCGCTGCCCGCCCAGGACGGCGAACTGCTGGCCCGTGGGCTGCTGGGCGTGACAGCAGGGCTGCACGGTGCCGGGCTGCACCTACCGGGGCTGACCCCCGCGCAGGTCTGGCTGGGCCGGGACGGCAGCGTGGGGCTGCACGACCTGTGGGCCGCCCTGGGTGGGGGCTCAGCGGGTGCAGGCTCAGTGGGCGGCGACCTACGCCACTTGGGCGAACTGCTGCGCGGCGCCGTGCAGCCGGCGGCCCCTGGCACCCCGCTGGCCCGGCTGCTGGACGCCCTGAGCGCCCCGGCAGGCGGGGGCCTGCCCATCTCGGCGCAGGCGGCGCTGCGGCTGCTGGACCGGCCCGAACCGGCAGCAGCAGCAGCGGTGGCCGCGGTTCCGGAGCCTGCCTCAGCTGCCCCGGCCTCGGCCCCGCACAGCGCCTCACCAGTCCCACCAACCTCGCCCGTGCCTGCACCGCCCCACCGCCCGCTGTGGCCCTGGCTGCTGCCGGTCGCAGGGCTGCTGCTGGGCGGCATCCTCTACCTGGGGTGGCCGCAGCTGAGCCAGGCACTGCGCGAAAAGACGGCGGCGCCTGCGGCTCCGACCACTTCGGCAGCCAGCACCACTCAGACCACCCGCACCACCGGCACCGCTCCCGAGCCTGGAAACGCCGCGCAGCTGATGACCGTGCCGGCCACCCTCAACCTGCGCCCGAGCGCCGACGCCTCGGGCACACCGCTGGCCGCCATTCCTGGCCGAACCCTGCTGCCGGTGCTGTCGCAAAAGGGCGAGTGGTACAAGGTCCGCTACGGCAAGCTCACCGGATGGGTCAGCGGCGGATACGTCCTGCCCGTGCTCAACCGCGCCGAGGTGGAAACCTTGACCCAGGCGGCGGCCAAGGGCGGGCGGGTCACGCTGGCACGCGGGGTCTATCTGCTGAACACTCCTTTGGAACTGCGCTGGGACACCGAGCTGATAGGCCAGGGCCGTGAGCAGACCTACCTGCTGGGCGGCAGCGGCGAGTCGGTCCTCAGCTCGCGGGACGTGCGCCTGACCCTACAGACCCTCACGGTCGCCTGGAACGGCCGCACCCCAGGCCAGGCCGTACGGGTCGAACGCGGCACCTTTGTAGGGCAGGACATCTGGCTGACCGGCGGCGTCCCGGACGGAGCACAGCAGGCGCGCGGCAGCGGTCTATGGCTTCAGTCGGGCGCCCAGGCACAGATCAGCGGCAGCCTCTTTTCGCGCAACGCCATCGGCATCAGCGTGGAGGGCAGCCGTCTGGACCTCCGGGACTCGCAGCTGGGCAACAACCGCTTCGCCGGGGCCGTGTTCAGCGGTCAGGCCAGCGGCGAGATGCGGGGCAACCTGCTGGACAGCAACGCGGAAGACGGCGTGGTCATCACCGGCAGCGCCTCGCCCACGCTGGCGGACAACCACATCAAGGGGAGTGGGCAGCGCGGGGTAAGCATCGGCGGAGCGGCGGCGCCTACCCTGCAGAACAACCGCATCGAGGGCGGCCAGTACAGCGTCAGCGTGGGCGGGCAGGCCACCCCGCAGCTGCGCGGCAATGCCCTGAGCAGCGCGGCCGAAAGCGGCATCCTGTACCGTGCCCAGGCTGCAGGCACTGCCGAAAAGAACACGGTCACCGGCAGCCAGACAGGTATCCGGATAGATGAATCGGCGGCGCCTACGCTGCGCGGCAATCAGCTGCTGCAGGTGCGCGGCGAGGGCCTGAGCTACAGCAGCGCAGCGGGCGGACAGGCCAGCGAGAACGTGGTGGAGGGTGCCGGCAGCAGCGGAATCGCGCTGGCCGGGCAGGCTTCGCCGCTGCTGGAAGGCAACCGCATCAGCGGCGGCCACCAGAGCGGCATTGTGGTGCAGGGCCAGAGCCAGGCCCAGCTGCGGCGCAACACGGTGCAGGGCCAGGCCCAACATGGGGTGGTAATTACGGGCGAAGCGGCCCCGGTTCTGGAGCAGAACGCTCTGCTGGACAACGGCGGCTACGGCCTGGTCTTCAAGGAAGTGGCAGGCGGCAGCGGTGAGCGCAACCTCTGCCGCAACAACCGCGCCGGCCCGGCAAAGGTGCAGCTGTATCCCTCCGTCTTCGGGCCGCTGTTCGGCCGCGACGGGTGCATGGACGGCGTCACCTGGCCTGCGCCCCCGGCCCCCACTGAACCCCAGAACCCAGCCACCAGCACTCCCCCCACTGCGCCCGCAGCAACACCGGCACCCGCCGTGCCGGTAGCGCCCGAGTCTGCACCTGCCCCTTCCACCGTTCCTGCGGCAGCCCCCACGCCTAGTGGCGAACCCTCTTCTGCGTCACCTGCCACCGGCAGCGCAGCCAGCGGCTCTCCTGGCGGTGCGTCTCCTGCCAGCAACCTGCCCGCCGACGCGCAGACGCCGACCTCAGCACCGATCAACGCTGCGCCAACCGACGCTGCACCCTGAACCCTGCCCAGCACAGTCAGCTGGGACCAGTCCAAACAGGCTATTGGGCCGGCAGGGCACATGAACGGTTTCCCCATCAAACCTTGAGGCAACGCCGCAATGCATTCTTTTTCTCAAAGCCGGCCTGGTCTCTCGCATAGAACGGACCTTGGAACTGGCCAGACCGGTCTGGCTGCTGGCTCTGCTTGCGTAGAGCACGCTTCTACCATGGCCACGTTCTGGGCAGGGCGCCAATTGCTTTGGTTCTGCCCCCTTTCTCGCTTACTCTTTGAGGAGTTACGCATGTTCTATTACGACGGCAAGTTGCAGTACGAAGTCCGCGTGGACACCCCCGACCCCCGTTTCGCCCGTATGCTTCAGCAGGCCATTGGCGGTGTGGAAGGCGAAATCCGCGTGGCCCTGCAGTACCTGTTCCAGTCGTTCGGCGCCCGTGGCCCCGCCAAGTACCGCGACATGTTGCTGGCGACCGGCACCGAAGAACTCGCCCACATCGAGATGCTCGCCACTGCCGTGGCCCTGAACCTCGAAGGGGCCTCCGGCGCCGAGAAAGACCTGGCCGCCAAGAACAACCCCGTGGTCGAAGCGGTGATGGGCGGTATGGACCCCCGTCAGTTCCTTTCGGCCGGCATGGCGGCGCTGGCGGCCGATGCCAACGGCGTGCCGTTCAACGGCTCGCACGTCTACGCGAGCGGCAACCTGGCCGCCGACATGTACGCCAATGTGACCGCCGAGGCCACCGGCCGCGCCCTGGCCTGCCGCCTGTTCGAGCTGACCGACGACCCCGGCATGAAGGACATGCTGCGCTTCCTGATTGCCCGCGACACCATGCACCAGCAGCAGTGGCTGGCCGTTATCGAAGAACTGGGCGGCCACCAGGGCACCCTGCCCATTCCCAACAGCTTCCCGATTGAAGAGGAGCTGCGTGAAGTCAGCTACACCTACTTCGTGCCGGGCGTGGAAGGTGTGCCTGCCCCGCAGGGCCGCTGGAGCGAAGGCCCCTCGCTGGACGGCCTGGGCGAATTCAAGCTGATGGTGGGCCAGCCGTTCGGCCAAAAGCCCCAGCTGGCATCCCCCATGCCGATGGCCTACGCCGAAAAGCAGCAGATGGTCCCCGCTGACGCCGCCATGCCCCAGGACAACGTGCTGACCGACGACACCCGCAACAGCTGAGCCGACACCACACTGAAACTCAGGGCTGCCGCGTGCGCGGTCGGCCCTGAGTTTGTCTGGACTTGCCCCCCTGCGGCGTCTGCGCCTCAAGCCTGAACCGGGGCGCACCCCCCCAGGCGAAAGCGGCGGCAGGTCACCCCACCGCCGCCTACGCTGCGTCAGGTCAGCTCTTGCTGATATTCTTCCACAGCACGCCCATGTTGAACGAGCGCATGGGGTTGTAGGTGCCCTCGTCGATGCCCTGCACGTTGTCACGCACGGCGCGAATCTGCGGGTTGGTGGGCATCATCAGGAAGTAGCCCTGGTCCATCGCCCGCGTGGCAATCTGGCGGTACAGGTCCTTACGCTTGGCTTCGTCGGTAATCGAGCGGGCCTCTTCAATCATCTTGTCCAGCTCAGGGTCGCTGATGCCGGTGCGGACGTTGTAGTAGCCGTCGGTGTGGTAGAAGGTGTGCACGAAGTTGTCCGGGTCGGCGTAATCGGGCGCCCAGGTCGCCACGGTCAGGGCTTCCTTACCGGCGCGGGCGTCGGCCAGGATGTCACTCCACTGCTTCTGGGTCAGGTTGATCTTGAATTTGGGGTTCAGCGACTCGATGTTCTGCTTGATCATCTCCATCATGGTCTGGTGCTCCAGGTTGCCCTGGCGCGAGGACGCGTTGATGGTAAAGCCGTTCTCCCAGACCTTGCCGCCCCAGGCCTGCTTGAAGTATTCCTCGGCGGCCTTCATGTCGAACTGTGCAGCCGGCAGGCTGGGATCGTAGCCCAGGAAGCTGTCGGGCAGCATGAAGTTGCGCGGGGTGCCCTTGCCGCTCTGCACCTGCTCAATGTAGGCCTGTGGGTCGAAGGCGGCGATGAAGCCTTTACGCACGTTGATGTCGCTGAAGAAGTCGGCGGGAATGCCCTGGCCGTCCAGCTTGGCGCTGCCCAGGTTGACCGGGTCGTCCACGCTCTGGTTCATGGAGATGCCGAACACGTAGGTGTTGGGCAGGTTGTCGATGATGCGGACACCCGGCTTGCCGGCCAGCTGCTGCTCGATAAAGGGACGGCCACCGGCCACCTCCACCACGTCGGCGTCGCCGTTCAGGAACGCCTGGTTACGGGAAGCTTCCTCAGGCACAATCTGCAGCACCACGGTCTTGAGGGCCGGTTTGTCGCCCCAGTAGTCGTCGAAGCGCTCCACCACGATGTTGCCGGCGTCACGGCTTTGCAGCTTGAAGGGGCCGGTGCCGCTGGGGTCCTTGGACAGGGCGCTGCCTTCCAGCTCCTTGCCCACGGCGTCTTTCCAGGTCGCTTCGGTGCCGTCCCACTCGCCAATTTCCTTGGCGTGCTTGGAGTCCACGATGCCCTGGCCCAAGTAGGCCAGCTTGGGCACGAAGGAGGGGTCCACCTTGGGCAGGTTGAACACCAGCACATTGCCGTCGCACTGCACGGCGCCGTCGATGGCCTTCCAGGTCACCAGGCCGTCTTCGTCATCGTTGGCGTTGGCCGGGGTACCCAGCAGCGATTCGCTCAGGAACCAGTTGCCGCTGGAGCTGGTATTGGTGACCAGGTTGCGCTGGAAGGTGTACTCGGCGTCGGCGCAGGTGAACGGGTTGCCGGTGTGGAACTTCACGCCGTCACGCAGGGTGAAGCGGTACTGCTTGCCGCCTTCCAGCTCTTCCCACTCGGTCGCCAGGGCGGGCACCATCTTGTTCAGGCTGGCGCCGTCGTAGTCCACCAGGGTTTCGTACATGTTCTCCACGACCTGTCCGGAGCTGGTGTCGTAGGTGGTGCCGGGGTCCAGGGTGGGCACGTCGGCCGACTGCTGAATAATCAGCGTATCGGCCGAGTTGGCAACCGGCGTGACGGCCGGAGCCGAGCTGGCCCCTTCCGAGGTCGTCGCACCCGCAGTGCCCGAAGCGTCCGTGCTGGCTGTATCCGAGGCAGCCGCGCCCGAGGTCGTGGTGGTCGTGGTTTCGGTCTTGCTGTCGCAGGCGGCCAGCAGCAGGGTGCCGGTCAGCAGCAGGGTCAGGTTTTTGTTCATGGGGGAGTCTCCTCTGGTGAGGCGCAGCAGCGCCGTATACAAATGGTAGCCAAGCTGGGGTCAGCCCTATACGTTTGCAGCACGGTTTTGCAGGAAGCCTTGAGTATTTATACAGGGCCGCCCCATCTGTTGCAAGCGTCTCATTTGGCGTCCAGGTCTGCTCTCCCAGCCAGACCGGCCGCAGGCGTGGCCTTAGACTGAGCTGTGATTCCGGATTCTTCCCTCCCAGTCCGCCCCGCCGGGCTCACGCTGGCCGACTTTCCCACGCTGCGGGAGCTGTGCGGAGCACTGGAGGGCTCGGGCTGCGAACTGTATCTGGTGGGCGGCGCCGTGCGGGACCGGCTGCGCGGTGTGGTCGGCAGCGACCTGGACCTGTTGGTGCGGCACCCACAGCTGGACCCGGACGCCCTGGAAGACCTGCTGCGCCGCCGGCTGGCCCCCGCGCCGGTGCTGGGGGTCGGAGCATCGTTCCGGGTGCTCAAGGTGAAGTGGGCCGGCGAGTGGCTGGACCTGGCCCTGCCCAGCCGCGCCGCTCTGGACGCAGCGACAGGCGCTGTGACAGGCACTGGGCCGGGCTGGCTCAGCGACCCGCGCCTGCCACTGACAGACGACCTGGCGCGGCGCGACTTTACGGTCAATGCGCTGGCCCTGCGCCTGTGCCCGACTGGCACAGACGACCTCGCTGACCCTTTCGGTGGCCGGGCCGACCTGGAGGCGGGGCGGCTGCGGGCCAGCGGGTCGGCGGCGGAGCGGCTGGCCGAAGACCCGCTGCGGTTGCTGCGGGCGGCCCGCTTCGCCGCGCAGGGCCTGACCCCGGATGCCGAGCTGACTGCGGCGGCCCGCGCCCTGGCTCCCCGGCTGGCTGAGGTGGCCCCCGAGCGGCTGTGGCGCGAGTGGCTCAAGCTGTTTGCCGGCCCCCACAGCGCCCAGGGTCTGCGCTGGCTGGCAGAGGTGGGAGCGCTGGGCGTCCTCGTTCCCGCCTGGACCGAAGTGGACGGCCTGACGCAGCACAATCCCCACCACCGCGAAACCGTATCGGACCACCTGCTGACTGTAGTAGCGGAGCTGGACCGCATGGGCGCCGCACCGCTCACCCGGCAGGCGGGCTTTTTCCACGACATCGGCAAGGGGCGCACGCGCACGCTGGAGCAGGGGCCACAGGGCCTGCATGGACATTTTTACGGGCACGAACGGGTGGGGGCCGAGCTGACCCGTCAGAGCCTGCGCCGGCTGCGTGCCGACAGCCAGCATGTGCGCGACCTGGGCCGGCTGGTGGAGCTGCACATGCGCCCCGGTCAGGCGGGCAGCCCGGCCGCCGCCCGCCGCCTGGCCGCTGCTGCCGGCGACCTGCTGGACCCGCTGCTGGACCTCTACGCCGCCGACCGGCTGGCCCATGTGGGCGAAGACCCGGCGCAGATTCAGGCGCGGCAGGACTTTATCCGCGCCGCCGCCGCCGACCTGCCCCGCACGTTTTCGCAGCACGACCTGGCGCTCAGCGGCCACGACCTGCGGACACTGGGCCTGGCCCCGCAGGACATCGGCCCGGTCAAGCGCTGGCTGACCGAACAGGTGCTGGAAGGCCGCGCCCCCAACGAGAGCGCGGCGCTGCGTGACCTGCTGGCTGGTGACCTGCTGAAGGGCGACCTGCGGGTGCAGCAGCCAGGTGACCCCAGCAGCGACGGACACGGAGGGCGGCCAAATCCCTGAAGCTTGAGAGGATGGCACTTGGCCTCCGGGAATGACAAGCAGGGCCTGAGCGGCATGGACTCGCACAGCCACTTGCGGAATGCTAGGAACTTGAGCAGTGCGTGTGCCCCTCCCCGGCGGGGCACCCGGCCCAACGCCGCGCTGGCACACTGCACCCATGTCCAGTCCATCCTTGCGTACGCCGCAGCGGCTGACGGCCGCCGAGGCCGTATCCCGCCTCCGCCCCGGCGCACGGGTTGCCCTTTCGGGCAATGCCGCCACCCCCACCCCACTGCTACACGAACTGATGAACCAGGGCGAGCGCCTGCGCGGCAGCGAACTCTACTCGGTGCTGCTGATGGGCGAAAACCCTTTTCCCGACGCAGGCAGCCCTTTTCTGCGCCGGGCCCTGTTTATGGGGCCGGCCGACCGTCACGCCTACGGGCAGGGACAAGTGGATTACATCCCGGTGTTCCTTAAGGACATTCCGGAGCTGTTCACGTCGGGCTGGCTGCCGCTGGACGCTGCCATCGTACAGGTGTCGCCGCCTGACCGGCACGGCTTCGTCAGCCTGGGTACCGAGGTGGTGGGCATGCAGGCCGCAGCCCGTAAGGCCCCCCTCGTCATCGCGCTGGTCAATGCCCAGATGCCGCGCATGTACGGCGACTGTCACCTGCACCTGAGCGAACTGGACGTGCTGGTGGAAGACGACTTCGCACTGCCCGGCGCCCCCGCGCCTGCCCTGACGCCCGAAGAAATCCTGATAGGCCAGCACATTGCGGACCTGGTCCAAGACGGCGACACCCTGCAAATCGGTATCGGGGCCATTCCCGACGCGGCGCTGGCGGCCATGCACGGCAAAAAGGATCTGGGCCTGCACACCGAGCTGATCAGCACGTCTGTGATGCACGCGGTACAGGCCGGCATCATCACCGGGCGGCGCAAAACGGTCCATCCCGGCCAGATTACCGGCACGCTGATGCTGGGCACCCCGGAGCTGTACCGCTTTGCCGACCGCAACCCCATGATTCAGATGTACCCCAGCAACTACACCAACGACGTGAACCTGATTGCCCGCAACCACCGCATGACCGCCATCAACTCGGCCATCGAAATTGACCTGACCGGGCAGGTCTGCGCCGACTCGGTGGGCACCCGGATGGTGTCCGGCTTCGGCGGCCAGCTGGATTTCGTGCGCGGGGCCAGCGCCAGCGAGGGCGGGCGGGCCATCATGGCCGTGACCAGTACGGCGCAGGTGGGCGGCCGGGCGGTGTCGCGCATCGTGCCCACGCTGCAACCGGGCGCCGGTGTGGTGACCACCCGGGGCGACGTGCGCTACGTGGTGACGGAATATGGCGTGGCCGACCTGTACGGCCTCAGCCTCAGTGAGCGGGCGCAGGCACTGACGGCCATCGCCCACCCCGATTTCCGTGAGGAGCTGCGGGCCGCTGCCGAAGCCCGTGGCCTGCGCCCGCTGAGCGTGGCTCCGGGGCAGGCGGGCGGCTGAATTCGGCGCAGTGCGTATGAAACGTCAGCAGGCCAAGCTCCCGACCACCGGGCGCCTGGCCTGACACTGCGCCGCAGATCGGCTCAGCGAGTACGGGTCACCTTGTTCAGCAGCGGGGGCTGGTCGGGGTCGTTGCCGCGCTCCAGCGACAGGTGCGCTGCGAACAGGTAAAACGCCAGCGCTGTGGGAATGGGGTCGGTAAAGGGATGGCCGCTGGCCGGCACGGTAAGGTCACTTCCGGTGGCCGGGCCCAGGGTGCGCAGGTCGGCACCGTCCGCCTGCAGGGCGCGGTAAGCCTCGGCAGTGGCACCGGCAGCGGCGTCCTGCGAGGTCAGGCCCAGCAGCGGCACCCCCTCGGCAATCAGGCGCTTGGGACCGTGGCTGAACTCGGCCGCCGAGTAGGCTTCGGCGTGCAGGCCGCTGGTTTCTTTCATCTTCAGGGCCGCTTCCAGGCCCACCCCGAAATGCAGCCCCCGCGACAGCACGATCAGGTTCTCGGCAAAGCGGTAACGCTCCGCCAGTTCGCGGGCCTGGCCTTCCAGCTCCAACGTCTGCTCACACACCTGCGGCAGACGGTCCAGGCTGGCCCGCAGCCCGGCGTCGTCGGTCAGCTCAGCCAGCAGCGGCAGCAGCGCGTGGAGGCTGGCCAGATAGCTCTTGGTGGCCGCCACCGCCCGCTCGGGACCGCAGTGCAGCGGCAACACCCACTCGGCGGCCTGGGCCAGCTCGGAGTCTTCCACATTGACCAGCGCCACCGTCACGGCGCCGCTGCGGCGGGCGGCCTGCACCGTTTCCACCACGTCCGGGCTGGCCCCCGACTGCGAAATGGCGATGACCAGCGCCCCATCCAGGTTCAGTTCACGGCCATACACCGTCTGCACGCTGGGGCCCACGCTGCCCACCGGCAGGCCCAGCCCGATTTCCAGGGCGTACTTGATCACCCGGCCGGCGTGGTCGCTGCTGCCACGGGCAATGGTGACCGCATAGGCCGGCATCCGCTCCCGCAGGCGCGCAGCCAGGGCCTGGGTCACGGCGGAGTTGTTTTCACGCTGCTGGCGCAGCACCTGGGGAATCTCGCGGGTCTCGCGCAGCATCAGGGGTTCGGGGCGGGAAGCCCCAGCGTTCAGGGATTCGGTCATAACTCTCCTTACGGGGAAATGGGGGCCAGCGGCACCGGAGCCAGCTGCTGCCCACCGATATATACGCTCAGCACCTGCAACGTTTCGTCCAGCACCACCAGGTCGGCACGCTGACCGCCGCGCAGTTCGCCCCGGTCGGTGAGGCCCAGCGAACGGGCCGGGTGGGCCGACGCCATGCGGCTGGCCTCGTGCAGCGGGACGCCGGCCGCCACCGCGTTTCGCAGGGCCTGGTCCATCGTCAGTACGCTGCCGGCCAGGGTGCCGTCTGCCAGGGTGGCGCGGCCGCCACGCACGGTCACGCCCTGTCCGCCCAGCTCGCTTTCGCCGTCGCCCAGGCCAGCGGCCCGCATGGCGTCGGTAATCAGCATCACGCGGTCCGGGCAAGCCGCCCGCGCCAGCTGCAAGCTGAGGGGATGCACGTGTTGCAGGTCAAAAATCACTTCGGGAAAGACAGCCGGGTGGGCCAGCAGCGCCCCCGCTGGCCCCGGCTGCCGGCCCTCGATGCCGCCCATCGCATTGAACAGGTGGGTGGCAGCCAAGCGGCCAAGTGGGGCCAGCGCCTCCAGAAAGGCAGCAGTCGCCGGACCATCGGCGCGGGTGTGCCCCACCCCGATACGGACTCCGGCCCCGGCCAGCGTGTGTGCCGCCGCCGGCACGCCTGGCACTTCAGGAGCCAGGGTGACGGCGCGGACGCAGTCCAGCGCCAGCACCTCCTGCACCAGCTCCGGCGTAGGCTCCAGCGTACAGGGCGGCTGCGCCCCCAGGCGGCCCGGGCTGATAAAGGGGCCTTCCAGGTGGGCGCCCAGCACCTGCGCTGCACTGGGGGCCTGTCCCTGCGCACGCTGCTCGGCTTGCAGGCGCATCACGTCACGCACACCGCGCAGTGCGGCCAGCACCCGGTCCCAGGGGTTGGTCATGGTGGTGGGCAGCAGCGAGGTGGTGCCGCAGCGGGCGTGCAGCCGGGCCAAGGTCTGCACGCCCGCTGCGCCGTCCATCGTGTCGCCGCCGCCACCGCCATGCACATGGGTGTCGATGAAGCCGGGCAAAATATAGCGGCGCGGCCCCGTCTCCAGCGGCTCCGGCAGCGCGTCCACAGCCTCGATGGTGCCCCGGAAACTCAGGCGGCCGTACTGAATCCCGCCGGGCAGCACCAGCCAGCCGGCCAGCCCCAGTGGGGGGCCAGGCGGGAAGCCGGCGGGGGCCAGGGCCTCGCTCATTGGCTGGCAGTCGCCGGCGCGGCCACCGCTTCGCCGTACGCCCGGTGCACCAGGGCTTCCACCTCGGCGGCGGTGCCCAGGGTCAGCGCCTCGGCGGCCACCTCACGGGCCTGGGACAGGTCCAGGTTCAGGAGCTGTTCGCGCCGCGAAAGCAGCGCAGGAGCGCTCATGCTCAGCTCGGTCACGCCCATGCCCACCAGCAGCGGCATCGCCAGACGGTCGCCGGCCATCTCGCCGCACACGCCCACCCAGCGGCCGTGCTTGCGGGCGCCCTCGCAAGTCAGGGCAATCATCTTCAGCACGCTGGGGTTCAGCGGCTGATACAGACCCGACACCTGCTCGTTCATGCGGTCGGCGGCCATCGCATAGCCGATCAGGTCGTTACTGCCCACCGAGAAGAACTCGGCCTCGCGGGCAAAGGTTTCGGCCAGCACCGCAGCGGCGGGCACCTCAATCATCATGCCCAGCGGAATATGCTCGGCGACCGGCACGCCCTCGGCCTGCAACTTGGCGCGCTCCTCTTCCAGCAGGGCGCGGGCCTGGCGGAACTCCTCCAGGGTCGCCACCATCGGGAACATGATTTTGAGATTGCCGTGCGCGCTGGCCCGCAGCAGAGCACGCAGCTGCACCCGGAAGATGTCGGGCCGCGCCAGGCACAGCCGAATGGCCCGGAAGCCCAGGAAAGGGTTGTCCTCGGCAGGCAGGTTCAGATAGGACGCAGCCTTGTCTCCGCCGATGTCCAGCGTGCGGATAATGACCGGCTTTTCGCCCATACCTTCCAGCACCTGCCGGTAGGCGGCGAACTGCTCTTCCTCGGTGGGCAGGCGGTCCCCAGCCATATACAGGAATTCGGTGCGGTACAGCCCCACGCCCTCGGCGCCGTATTCCAGCGCAATCGGCAGGTCGCCGGGGCTGCCGATGTTGGCGGCCAGCTCAACGCGCTCGCCGTCGCGGGTGCGGCCCTCGGTGCCCACCAGTGCCAGCAGACGCTCGCGGCGTGCGGCATAGACCTGGGCGCGGCTCTGGGCTTCGGTCAGGGCACTTTCGCCCGGTTCCACCAGCACGCGGCCCAGTTCGCCGTCCACGATCAGCGGCGTGCCCGACTCTATGGTCAGCGCGGCCTCGCCGGCACCCACCACCGCCGGCAGCCCCAGCCCCCGCGCCATGATGGCCGAGTGACTGGTGCGCCCGCCCACCGCCGTGACGATGCCGCGCACCAGCTGGCGGTCCAGCGCAGCGGTGTCACTGGGGGTCAGGTCATGGGCCACCAGTACGGCGGGCTCGCGCAGGTCACCCAGCGAAGTCAGCGGACGGCCCAGCAGGTGCGCCAGCACGCGGTTGCGGACATCGCGCAGGTCGGCAGCCCGCTCGCGCATGTACTCGTCGTCCATCGTCTCAAACACGGCAATGAAGCTGTCGGAGACCTGGCTCAGCGCGGTTTCGGCGCTCTGGCCCTGCTGCAGCCCAGCGGCCACCTGCTCCAGCAGTTCGGGGTCGTCCAGCATCAGCAGGTGAGCGTCGAAAATCTCGGCGTGCTCTTCGCCCAGCTTCTCGGCAGTACGCTCCCGCACTTCGCTGAGCTCGGCGCGGCTTTTTTCCAGGGCCCCGGCAAAGCGGGCCTGCTGTTCGGCCGCGTCGGCTCCTTCGGTCTGCGCCTGAAAGGTCAGGTCCGGCGGGCGCAGCACGAAGGCCGGCCCGATACCCAGGCCCGGAGAAGCGGCAATCCCGGTCAGGCGGCGGGCCACATCCAGCGCGGTGGCTTCCTGCGCTGGGCTGCGGGTGCTGGCCTGCTCGTTGGGAAGCAGCTCAGGCACGCTGCGCCAGACCCTGGTCCACCAGCGCCTGCCCCACGGTATCCAGGGCCTGCTGGGCGTCATCGCCTTCGGCGCGCAGCGTAAAGGCACTGCCTTTGGTCAGGCCCATGCTCAGCACACTCATCAGGCTCTTGAGGTTCACGGCCTTCTCGCCGGCCACCAGCTTCAAGTCGGCCGCGAAGGGCGTGGCTGCCTTCACCACTGCCGAGGCGGGGCGGGCGTGCAGGCCGTGTTCGTCGGTCACGATAAAGTTCTGTTCCATCTGCCGAGCATAGCGCACCGGCCAGGGCGGCTCTGAGACGCATTACACACCCTGATCCACCGCCAGGAGCCAGGCAAAAACCCGGCCTCCACAGGGGAAGCCGGGTCAGGAGCCGATTGGGCCGGGTGATATGCGCTGCGAACTCGGGCGGTTCAGCCGCCACCGGTATCAGTGGATGCGGACCTGGCCTGCACCGTCCACTTCCACGCGCTGGCTGTCGTCCAGATTGGTAAACAGGACCGGCGTCACCAGGCTGGGCACCCGGCCGCGAATGGCGTCCAGGTCGGCGCGCAGCAGTGTCTGTCCGGCCGTGACACGGTCGCCCTGCTTGATCAGCGGGACAAAGCCCTCACCCTGCAGGTTCACGGTGTCGATACCCACATGGATCAGCACTTCCAGGCCGTTGTCGGCGCGCAGGCCGATGGCGTGATGGGTGGGGAACAGCGTCACCACTTCGCCGGTCACGGGGCTGCGCACTTCGCCGCTGTCGGGCTCGATGGCAAAGCCCTGACCCATCATGCCGCCGCTGAACACCTCGTCGGGCACGGCGCTCAGGGGCACCAGGCGGCCGCTCAGGGGCATCACCCAGTCGCGGGGCAGGCCAGGGTGCGAGGCACTGACCGGGTCCTGGGTGGGCACCGGCTGGGGTGCGGGGGCCGTGGCAGGAGCAGCGACCGGAGCGGCAACCGGCTGGCCCACCGCAGCGGGAGCGGCATCGGTGTATTCACCCTGGGCAATCACCTGCTGCATGGTTTCCTTGATGCGGTCGGAGCGGGTGCCGTACACGGCCTGCACCGAGTTGCCGACCTCCAGCACGCCGGCGGCGCCAAGCTGCTGCAAGCGGGCCTTGCTCACCTGCGACTTGTCGTTCACGGTCACGCGCAGGCGGGTAATGCAGGCGTCTAGGTTGGCGATGTTGGCCGGGCCACCGAAGGCGCGCAGGATTTCCACGGCTTCTTCGCGCTCGCCCGCCGGAACCACCACAGGACCAGCGGCAGCCGCAGCCACATCTTCGACTTCGCGGCCAGGGGTCGCCAGATTCATCTTGCGAATCAGGAAGCGGAACACCACGTAGTAGATCGCGGCAAAGGCGAGGCCGAACAGCGGCACCAGAATGGCGTTGGTGCTCTTGGGCCACAGCAACATGTAGTCGATAAAGCCGCCCGAGAAGGTAAAGCCGGCGTGGATATTGAACAGGTGCATCAGCGAGAAGCTCAGGCCGGTCATGGCAGCGTGGAACACGTACAGCACCGGAGCCACGAACATGAACGCGAACTCAATCGGCTCGGTGATACCGGTCAGAAAGGAGGTCAGCGCCGCCGACACCATGATGCCGCCCACAGCCGCCTTGCGCTCAGGCCGGGCTTCCTGATAGATGGCGAGCGCGGCGGCCGGCAGCGCGTAGCCCATGATGGGGAAAAAGCCGGTCATGAAGGTGCCGGCCGATTTGTCGCCGGCCAGGTAACGGGTCATGTCGCCCTGCACCACTTCGCCGGTCGCGGGGTTGGTCCAGTCGCCCGCGATGTACCAAAACGGCTGATACCAGATGTGGTGCAGACCGAACGGAATCAGCAGGCGGTTCACGAAACCGAACAGGCCGGCGGCCAGGGTGGGCTGCTCGTGCACAGCAAAGTTGGAAAAGGCGTTCAGTGCCTGCTGAATAGGCGGCCACAGGTAGGTGAGCGCAATCCCCAGGAAGATGGCCGAAGCGGCCGTCACGATCGGCACGAAGCGGCGGCCTGCGAAGAATCCCAGGAACTGAGGCAGCTGAATGTCCTTGTAGCGGTTGTACAGCCAGGACGCCAGAATCCCCATTATGATGCCGCCGAACACGCCGGTCTGCAGGGTGGGAATGCCCAGCACGTTGGCATAACCGCCCGGCTGCGCGGCCTTGGCGGCGTCGAAGGCGGCGGCGTCGCCCAGGCCCAGCCAGGCGCTCATGGTGGAGTTCATCACCAAGAAGCCCACCAGTGCGGCCAGAGCGGCCACGCCGGCGCCGCCGCTGAGGCCCACGGCCACACCCATGGCGAAGATGATAGGCAGGTTGCCGAAAATGACGTCGGAGGCGCCCACCATCAGCTTGCCCACGAAGTGCAGCCACTCGGGAATGGAGTTGTACCAGGTGTAGGACTGGTCGTTCAGGGCCGCGCCCAGGCCCAGCAGGATACCGGCAGCGGGCAGCACAGCCACCGGCAGCATCAGTGCCTTGCCGATTTCCTGCAGGCGGCTAAAGGCGCTCTTTTTCTGGCTGGGTGGGGGCGGGGCGGCAGAGGTCTGCGCCGTGGGGGTGTGGGTCATGACAGTTTCCTTTCAGGGCTGGAACTCAGGAACCAAGTTTTCCTGCAGCCCGCGAGAAGTGGATGGGTACCGACGTGCTCAGTATGCCTGGAAAGCCGCAGACACAGCAGTAAAGCCCGGGGAGAGGACAAGGGAGAAAAAGAGAGCTGTCAGAGCAGGGCCGTCTGAGATCACGTCACCCCCACGGGGAGGTGCCCGGAACTCTCTTGCGGCGCCAGTACTGCAGTGCGGCCAGGGCGCGTTTCTGGTCCTCCCCATACCCGTATTTACATACTGGTTTACATATTGGGAGGCTGGCCCCCGTCTCCTGTTTGCGGTCGCTGGACCAGCCTCCCAGGCCAGCCGTACTCGGAAGGCAAGAGGGGACCTGCGGCACGTAGTATCCCAAAAATGAACGTTATGTCAAGGGAGCGTCAGCCACCGCGCTTTCGCATTGGCGACAATTAAGCTTCCAAAACTTATGTAAGTGGGACTTTGTGACCTTCTCGCTTCACATCTGTTATGCAGGCGAATTCGGCTGCAATTTTTCTCATGTTGCTCAGAGAGTGAGGCAGCAAGATATGCGCCATGAAGAAGATTTTTCTGATGATGATGGCCAGCACCGCCCTGATGGCCTGCTCGCCCACCGACACCAAGACCACCACGAGCACCACCACCACCGAGGAAACCACCACCGCCGTGGCGAGCGACACCACCACTGAAGTCGCCAGCGATACCAGCACCGAAACGGTGACCAGCACTGACAGCAGCACCACCATGACCGAAGACATGGCCAGCGACGCCACCGTCAGCGGCACCATGGCCAACGACGACAACGCCAACGTGGCCGACGAAGTCGATATGGCCGCCGGCGACGGCATCGAAGGCAAGGTGGAAAGCTGGGACGCTACCGGCCGCACCTTCACCATGATGGAAGGCGACAAGAGCTACACCGTCATCGTGAACGACAACACGCAGTACATGGACGGCGACCAGGCCTGGGACGTGGACGGCTTCTACGGCGAAGACCGTATGGGCCAGGACATCGCCGTGGAAGGCGAGATCGACAGCGCCACCAACACCATCACCGCCACCAAGATCACCCGCTACTAAGCTCTACGCTTAGGCCCAGCGTTCAGAACCGTGCCCTCCGGTCTACCCGGGGGGCCTTTTGGTAGTGGCTGTACCAACGTGATCTACTGACAGGATGCCGGAGTGCCCAGCCTGTCAAAGCACACACACTGTCAAAAATGGGAAGGCCAAAAATGGCACCCAGACCTACTTATGTAAGGGTTGTGGCCGTCGTTTCCACCCGGAGGCCCGCCCTATAGCGCACAGTGAAGCGACCCGGCAACAAATTCTTGATGCTGTCCACGAGCGGATGAGTCTGAGAGGAGTACAGCGCGTCTTTGGTGTTCACCGCAACACCGTGATCCGGTGGATAAAAAAGGGGCCCGTGAAGTGATGCAGACTGGTACAGTCTGCATGACACCTCCAGAAGAAGTGGTCATTGAGCTGGATGAAATGTGGACCTTCGTTGCCAAGAAAAAACAGACGAGGTGGATCTGGATTGCCCTGGAGCGCAGCACCCGCAGGGTGCTGGCCTGGGTATTGGGTGACCGCAGTGAGCAAACAGCGTTCAAGCTCTGGGAACGCTTACCATTGTCCCTTGAGCAGCGACTGAAAGGGACGTTTTGCACCGATCTGTGGCGAGCCTACGATGAACCGCTCTTGGGGGTAAAGCGGCTAACCCGGAAGGGAGAAACGAATCATGTCGAACGATTGAACTGCACGCTGAGACAGCGGCTGGGTCGGCTTGTTCGTAAGTCGTTGTCTTTCTCGAAGACGGACGAAATGCTCGAAGCCAGCCTGACTCTGGCCTTCCACCGATACAACTTGTCACGTTGATGCAGCCACTACCGGCCTTTTCTTGGCTCTGGTTTCACAGCCGTTTCTGAGCTCATGCCATGCTGCTGGAGTCAGGCTGCAGTCTCTCTGCATCTGTCAGCTGATTGTCGCCCAGCCATTCCAAACGGTTGCTCTGTTCCGGTCTCTGCATAACGCACGCATAGTCTTCCCAACACTTACACTGACGGGAGATACAAGACTGGAGGCGACCATGACCCTGGACCAAACTCTGTCCGTTCCTACTTCTACTTGCAGGCTTCCGCACCCTGGCCGGGGAGTCGGCGTATGACGCTGCCTGCAGATCAGCCGAGCGCCTCCGCACCGGACCGCGCCCAGCGGCTGGCCGTCACGTTGTTTCCGGTCCTGGTGCTGCTCAGCGGGCTGCTGGGCTACCTGCTGCCAGGCACCTTCAGGCCGCTGGCTCCGCTGATTCCCTGGGGCCTGGGACTGATCATGTTTTTTATGGGAGCTACGCTCACACTGCCGGACTTTGCCCGCATTGCCCGGCAGCCGCTGATTGTCGCGGCCGGGGTGGCGGCCCAGTACGTCATCATGCCGCTGCTGGCCTGGGCCGTAGCGCGGGCGCTGAACCTGCCCCCCGAACTGGCCGCTGGGGTGATTCTGCTGGGCTGTGTCCCCGGAGGCACGGCGTCCAACGTGGTGACCTACCTGGCCCGCGGCGACGTGGCCCTGTCGGTGTCGCTGACCACGGCTTCGACCCTGCTGGCGCCCCTGATGACCCCGCTGCTGACACTGTGGCTGATGGGCGAGGCGACCGAGGTGGGGTTCACCACCCTGATGGTTTCTATCCTCAAGACGGTACTGCTGCCGGTCGTTCTGGGTGTGACGGTGCGGGTGTTCTTTGCGCGGGGCACCACAGCAGTGCAGCCGCTGCTGCCCTGGCTGTCTACAGCGGCCATCAGTCTGATTGTGGCGGTGATTGTGGGCGGTTCGGCCGAGCGGCTGGCGGCGGCGGGCCTGCTGGTGCTGGTCGCGGTGGTCCTGCACAACGGCCTGGGTCTGCTGCTGGGCTACCTGGTAGGCCGGATGATGGGCCTGAATGCCGCCGCGCAGCGTACGCTGGCGTTCGAGGTAGGAATGCAGAACTCAGGCCTGGCCGCCTCGCTGTCCACGCTGCACTTCTCGCCGCTGGCCGCTCTGCCTGCCGCTGTAGCAGCGGTGTGGCACAACCTCTCGGGAGCGGTGCTGGCTGCCAGCTTTGCACGCCAGCCGCTGCCGGAGGAACGACGCCCAGGCGGGACGCAGCGGATTTAGACCGGAGCAGCCGCTGGCCGCACGCCCCTCACAAGGCCCTGCTTACAGGGTTTCCGTTTACAGGGTTTCTGCCGGGCTCACCCCTTCCACCCAGCGCTGCCCGTCCTCCAGCTCTTCGAGCTTCCACACTGGAATCACGGCCTTGACATGCTCAATCAGCCAGTCGGTGGCTTCCAGGGCGGCGCGGCGGTGGGGGCTCCCCACTCCAATCACAATGCTGGCCTCGGCCGGTTGCAGGCGGCCCACGCGGTGAACCAGGTACACGGCCAGGTCACCGTCCTCGCCGCCGAAGCGCTGGCGGGCCTGGGCGGCGGCCTCATGCAGCACCTTCTGCGCCATGCTGGCGTACGCCTCGTACTCGATCAGGGTTACGGCCTGGCCCCGGTTGGGCGAGCGCACCGTGCCCACGAAGTAGCTCTGCGCGCCGTAGCGGGGACGCACCAGAAACTGCTCGGCCGCCTGCAGGCTTAGCGGCTCGGCAGTCACCTCGGCAAACGTCAGCGGGCCGGAATCCGGCTCGCCTGAGCCGCCGGCCACGGGCGGCAGGAATGCCACCTCGTCCCCGGCCTGCAGGGCAGTGCTGGGCGCGGCGTAGTTCTCATTCACGGCGGCCATACAGCCGCTCAGGTCCAGGCCATGCTGCTCTTGCAGCTGCCGCGCCAGGTCGCGCACGGTGGCTCCGGCCGGCAGCTGCACGCTGAACTCGGGCTGCGGCACCTGGCGGCTGAGATGGGCGAACAGCAGCACCTGAACGGTCAGTGGCGTGGTCATGGCAGGCATTGTAGGGGGCGCAGGCCCCACAACCTGTAACGCCAAACAGACCTGTGACAGAGTCGTGCGGCCCCCCTTTGTATAAAGGCAGCATGAGATGGATGGTTGGACTGTTGACGGCGGGCCTGGTGGCCCTCGGCGGCGCCCAGGCCCAGACGGCGACCACGCCGGGCCAGGTGGCCCCGGTGCAGCGCGGCTGGAACTCCTGCGCTCCACACGAACGCGGGCAACTGGTGTACAGCGCCGGTCGCCGGCAGATTCTGATTCCACAGGAGTATTCCACTTGGCTGCGGCAGTATGCCCAGGCCGAAGGCGTCCCCGCAACGCTGCTGTTTTCCCTGGTGTGGCACGAGTCGGGCTTTTGCCAGAACGCCATTTCGCACGCCGGCGCCGTGGGCCTGGGTCAGCTGATGCCTGCCACCGCCCGCGGCCTGGGGGTCAACCCCTACAACGCCCAGCAGAACCTGTGGGGCACGGCCCGCTACCTGCGCCAGCAGTACCAGCGCTTCGGGCGCATCGAGCTGGCGCTGGCCGCCTACAACGCCGGCCCCGGCCGGGTGGCCGCCTGCGGCTGCGTGCCTGAAATTACGGAGACCCGCAACTACGTGAACAACATCGTGCGGATGTACCGCTCCTTCGGCTGAGCGAAGAGGGTTATTCCGCGTCCTAGCGGCCCGGCACCTGGGGCGGTGTGCCCCGGAACACGTCGCGGCCTTCCGGCGCGTCCAGCGTGACCCGTTTCCCCGTGCGGGCCGCCTCGTAGATGGCCGCCATCAGGCGCTGGTCCTGCAGGCCCTCCTCACCGGGGGTCCAGGGCTGCGCCCCACTGCGGATGCAGGCGGCGAAGTGGTCCATTTCCAGCGAGAACTGATCGTATGCGGGGAAGTCCGGTTGCTGACGGCCCTCTGCGGTGGTCACGGTCAGGCAGAGGTCGCTGTACTGGAAAGCCGGGTCCATCGCTGCGCGCCCCTGCTCGCCCAGCACACGCAGGGCGTTCACGTCGAGCGCCGCGTAGCTGGCCTGACAGTCGGCCAGCACGCCGCCCGCAAAGCCCAGGCGAAAGCTGACGCTGCGCTCCACCTCGCGGAAGCGGGGGTCGTCCTGCGGCTGGTCGAGGGCCGCCTCCACCCACTGCGGTTCCCGACCCAGCACGAAGCGCGCCGTATTCAGGCAGTACAGCCCGATATCGGGCAGCGGGCCGCCGCCGGCCAGCTTGCGGTCCAGCCGCCAGGCGCCCCGGTCCTCTTCCACATGCGAGTGGACCAGGTTCAGCAGCCGCACCGGCCCCAGCTGCCCCGACTGCACCGCGTCACGCACCGCCCAGTGCTCGGGGGTGTACTGACAGCGGTAGGCCGTCATCAGCAGCACACCGGCGTCGCGGCAGGCCTGCACCATCGCTTCCGCGTCCTCGGGCGTGCTTGCCAGCGGCTTTTCGCACAGCACATGTTTGCCCATGCGGGCGGCCTGCTCCACGTACTCGCGGTGCAGGGCGTTGGGCAGCACGATGTACACCGCCTGAACATCGTCCCGGTCGGCCAGCTTCCCGAAGTCCTCGTAGGCGTAGATGTCTTCCGGGCGTAGCGGCGAGATGCCGGAGACTTCCGGCTTGTCCTCGGCGCCCGTCACCAAGGCGGCCAGGTAAGCGTGCTCGCTTTCGCGCACGGCGGGAATCAGTTCGTCCTTGGTCAGCTGGCCCACGCCCACGATGGCGTACCCGACGCGGCCTGGCTGCGGTTGGCTGGATGCAGTCATGAAACCAGCCTAGGGGCGGCGGGCCGCGTGCCCGGCCCAGTTTCATTGACATTCCCTTGAGAAAAGTCCCGTGTAGGGCGAAGCTTCATCCGCCTGAGCACAGGGAGGCGCATGGTGGGAAGGTGAATAGACCCTCTTCCCCTTTCGCCTCTTTCTGGATGGGCGG
This sequence comes from Deinococcus proteolyticus MRP, assembly GCF_000190555.1. Lineage (GTDB taxonomy): Bacteria > Deinococcota > Deinococci > Deinococcales > Deinococcaceae > Deinococcus > Deinococcus proteolyticus. Next base: position 73,292 of record NC_015169.1, on the reverse strand, counting down.
GTTCGAGTGCAGCACCCACCGCCTGCGCTCCGGGCGGCGGGTAGACGTGATTGACGCCACCGCCCACGACCGGCTGGCCGCCCAGGATTACGCGGCCCTGCAGAGCCTGGGCCTGAGCACCGTGCGCGACGGCCTGCGCTGGGCGCTGATTGAGCGGCGGCCCGGCGAGTACGACTTCAGCTCGGCGGAAGCTCAGGTGCAGGCCGCTCAGGAGAGCGGGGTGCAGGTGGCCTGGGACCTGCTGCACTACGGTTACCCGGACTTTCTGGACCCCTACTCGCCCGAATTTGCCCCGGCCTTTGCGGCCTACGCGCGGGCGGCGGGCGAGTTTCTGGCGCGGCACACCACAGGCCCGCTGTGGGTGTGCCCGGTCAACGAAATTTCCTTTTTCGCCTGGGCGGGCGGCGAGGTGGGAGACTTTGCCCCGTTCGCCCACGGGCGCGGACACGAGCTGAAACGCCAGCTGGCCGGCGCCGCCATTGCCGCCATGCGGGCGCTGCGTGAAGTGCTGCCGCAGGTGAGATTTCTGCTGGCCGAGCCGCTGATTACCGTGCACCGCGACCCGCAGCGCCCACAGGAATGGGCGGACGCCGACGGCTTTCACGCTTCGCAGTTCGAGGCGCTGGACATGCTGCTGGGCCGGCTGTACCCCGAGCTGGGCGGCTCGCCGGACCTGGTCGATGCCCTGGGCATGAACTACTACCCGGTCAACCAGTGGGTGCACCACCCGCAGCACGGGCGCAGGCGGGTGCTGGAGCCGGCCGACCCCGAGTACCGGCCCCTGCATGAGCTGCTGGCCGAAGTACACGGGCGCTACGGCTTGCCGCTGCTGCTGACCGAAACCGGCACCGAAGGGCCGGCGCGGGCGGCCTGGCTGCGCTGGGTGGCCTACGAGGCGCTCACGGCGCGGGCACAGGGCGTACCGGTGCTGGGCGTGTGCCTTTATCCGGTGGTGAACCATCCCGGCTGGGCAGACGACCGCCACTGTCCCAACGGCCTGCTGGACTACCCCGGTACGGCGGACCAGGCGGGTGGACGCGCCGCCGACCCTTCCCTGGCCGCCGCGCTGCGTGAGGTGCAGCGCTGGGAAAGCGGGGAGCTCCCGGCGCAGGCTCCGCCGCCGCCCAGCGAACCGCTCACGCTGGGAGCAGTGCTGGACCGGCTGGCGCTGGCTGCCCCCACCATCCTGGCCGAGGCCCCGCTGCGCCACGCCGACGGGGGCTTTCCTGCCGAGTCGTTCGCGGCCCTGCGGCGACATGGACTGCTGCGGGCGGGGCTGCCGGGCGGCCTGGGCTACAGCCTACGCGGCCCTGAACTGCTGGAACTGCTGCGGGCGGTGGGGCGCCTCAGCCTGCCGGTGGCGCGGCTGTACGAGGGTCACCTGAACGCCCTGGGACTCCTGGAGCGCTACGGCACAGCGCGGCAGCTGGCCGAGGCGGCCGCCAGCGGCGCGGTGCTGGGCGTGTGGAACACCGAGGAGGGCGCGGGCCTGCGGGCGCAGCGCACCCCGGACGGCTGGCAGCTGGAGGGCAACAAGACCTTTACGTCGGGCGCGCAGTTTGTCCGGCCGCTGCTCCCCGCCGAAACAGAGGAAGGCCGGCTGATGCTGCTGGCCCCGGCTCCGCTCCCGCCGGAGCGCTTTGACCACGCCTTCTGGCAGCCGCTGGGCATGCGGGCCAGCGTGAGTGCGCGGGCCGAGTTGAGCGGCCTGAGCTTGCCACCCGGCAGCGAGGTGGGAGTGGGCGGCGACTATTACCAGCAGCCGGACTTCAGCGGCGGGGCCCTGCGGTTTCTGGCCGCGCAGCTGGGCGGGGCCGAAGCGGTCCTGGCCGCTGCCCGCGGGGTACTGGCCCGGCTGGGCCGCCACGAAGACGACGTGCAGCGCCTGCGCTTTGCCGAGGCGGCGGCCGGCGTGGAGGCCGCCTGGCAAACGGTGCTGGAGGGCGAGCGGTGGCTGGCCCGGCAAGGAGCAGGAGCACTGGACTATGTGGCCCTGTGCCGAGTGGTGGCTGAAGACGCCTGCCTGCGCGCCTGCGAGGCCGCCGAGCGAGCCGTGGGCGCACGCGGCCTCCTGGCTCCCCACGACCCGGAGCGGCTGATCCGCGACCTGCGCCACTACCTGCGCCAGCCGGCCCCCGACGCGGCCCGTCTGCAGGTGGGAGCCGCGACTTTGGCTGAGGGGTTTGGCGGATGGAGCTGAAGGCCAGCCCGGCCGCGCTAGACCCGGCCCGCCTGCCCGGCCCGGTCTGGGTGGTGGCCCCCCACCCGGACGACGAGGCGCTGGGCTGCGGCGCCCTCCTCGCCGCCCTGAGCAACCTGGGCACGGAAGTCTGGGCACTGCTGCTGACCGACGGCGGATTCTCGCACCCGGATTCGCGGGAATACCCCCGCGAGCGGCTGGCAGCCACCCGGCTGGACGAGTGGCGCACCGGGCTGGCAACGCTGGGCGTGCCGCCGGAAAGGACGCGGGCGCTGGGCTTTCCGGACGGAGCACTGGCCGGCGTGCCCGCGCCGGCAGTGACGCAGGCCGTGCAGCGGGCGTTCACGGCGTCCCCGCCCGCGCTGGTGCTGCTGCCCTGGCGCCGTGACCCGCATCCTGACCACCGGGCCGCCTGGGCGCCGGTCTGTGCAGCGACGGACGCAGCAGTGCTGGGCTACTCGGTGTGGCTGACCGAGCGCGGCGCGGAACCGGACTGGCCTGCTGCTGCCGAGGCGACCGCACTCACCTTTGCCACCGGGCCCTACGCCGCCTGCAAAGCGGCCGCCATCGCCGCGCACGCCACGCAGCTGGGCGCCATCACCGACGACCCCGGCGGCTTCACGCTGGCGCCGGAGATGGTGGCCCGCGCCGTGGCCGGGCCGGAGCTCTATTTCAGGCCGGCGGACCCGCGTCCAGCCTGACCCGTGGCTGCGGGCAGAGGGTCGCCACCAGCAGCGCCTTGATGGTGTGGAGCCGGTTTTCCGACTGGTCGAACACCACGCTGGCCGGCGACTCGAACACCTCGTCGGTCACTTCCAGGCCGCCCGACAGGTGCGGATGCTGGCGCATCAGCTCGGCGCCCAGGCGGGTGGCGGCGTTGTGAAAGGCCGGCAGGCAGTGCATGAACCGGACGTCCGGGTTCTGCGCGGCAGCCATCACGGCGCTGTTCACCTGATAGGGCAGCAGCCGCCCGATGCGTTCGCCCCAGGTTTCCACCGGCTCGCCCATACTGACCCACACGTCGGTGTGGATAAAGTCGGCGCCGCGCACCGCCTCCGCCACGTCCTCGGTCAGGGTCAGGCGGGCGCCGCTCTGCGTGGCAAACTCGCGGCAGCGGGCCACGTGGGCGTCTTCGGGCCACAGGTCACGGGGCGCGGCAATCCGCACGTCCATACCCAGCTTGGCCCCCAGCAGCAGCAGCGAATTGCCCATGTTGTTACGGGCGTCCCCCAGGTAAGCATAGGCGATGTCGCCGGCCGGGCCGGGTCTGTGCTCCAGCATGGTCAGCATGTCCGCGAACATCTGGGTGGGGTGAAAGTCGTCGGTGAGCGCGTTGTAGACCGGCACCCCGGCGTGGTCTGCCAACTCCTGCACGGTGCGCTGCAGCCGGCCCCGGTACATGATGCCGTCGTACATCCGGCCCAGCACCCGCGCTGTATCTTTATTGGATTCTTTGCTGTAAATATGCGAACCCTGACTGTCCAGATATACCGCGTGCCCGCCCTGGTCCAGCATTCCCAGCTCAAAGGCGCTGCGGGTACGGGTAGACCCCTTCTCGAAAATCATCGCCAGGTTGCGGCCGTGCAGATTGGGATATTCCTGCCTTTCTCGGCGGGCCCCTTTCAGCTGGGCGGCCAGGTCCAGCACGCCCAGGATGTCCTCGGCACTCCAGTCCAGCAGGCTCAGCAGATGGCGTCCATAAAGAGAAGAGGTCTTCACCGCATCGGTCATTGCAAGATTATACATACGGCGGCCGGATGAGCAACCCGCACCTCGTCCGCCGGCCGGGGGCGGGACCGCCGATTGACAAGTGAGCGACACGAAGCATAAGCTGACGCAACAGATGTACGTTTTCTCGCACCATCACGTGAGTTAGCCACGTCCCCGAAGTGGGAAGGTGGCAACTTGATGGTGCCTTCCACTTCTCTAAAGCGCAGAACTCCCCCGGAAGCCACCACAGCGGTTCTCCGGGGGAGTTCTGCAGTGGGACCGCACATGACTCAGCTTCCTCCCTTCCCGGACTCCGGCCGTCTGCCCCGCCTGAAAATCGCCATGCAGAAATCCGGCCGTCTGAGCGACGATACCCTCAAGCTGCTGCGGGCCTGTGGCGTCCGCTTCAACCTGCACGAAGCGCGGCTGATGGCCCACGCCGAGGACTGGCCGCTGGACCTGCTGCGCGTGCGCGACGACGACATTCCGGGCCTGGTCATGGACGGCGCCGCCGACCTGGGTGTGGTGGGCGAGAACGTGTTGGAAGAAGCGCGGCTGGAGCGCGAGGTGGCAGGCAGCCCTGCCGAATACCGGCTGCTGCGCCCCCTGGACTTCGGGCACTGCCGCCTGAGCATCGCAGGCCGCGCCGAGGAGGACCGCGCTGCGCCGCTGGACGGCAAACGCATCGCCACCTCCTACCCCTACCTTCTGCGAAGCTGGCTGAAGCGTGAAGGCATTCAGGCCACACCGGTGATGCTCACGGGCTCCGTGGAGGTGGCGCCCCGCGCCGGACTGGCCGACGCCATCTGCGACCTGGTCAGCACCGGGGGCACCCTGGAAGCCAACGGCCTGCGCGAACGCGAGGTGATTTTCCGCTCGCAGGCCCAGCTGATTGCCCGCCCCGGTGCGCTGGACGCAGGTCAGCAAGCCACGCTGGAGCGGCTGCTGCGCCGGCTGGACGGGGTGCAGCAGGCCCGCGAAAGCAAATACATCATGCTGCACGCCCCGGTAGGCCGCCTGGAAGAGGTGACGGCCCTGCTGCCTGCCGCACACCCCACCGTGCTGCGCCTGGGCCACACCGACGCCGAAGTGGCGGTCCACGCAGTAAGCACCGAGAACCTGTTCTGGGAGACGATGGAAGATTTGCGCGAACTGGGCTGCTCCAACATCCTGGTGCTGCCCATCGAGAAGATGCTGTGACCCGCCCCTCGTCCGAGGAAGGAAAAGACATGACCGACCGCATTCCCCCTATCAGCGTCTGGGCCGAGCTGGACACCCAGGCCCGCCGCGAGCTGCTGCGCCGCCCCGCCCAGAGCGCCGACGCCGAAATCACCGCCCGGGTGCGGGATATTCTGCGGCAGGTCCGCGAGGAAGGTGACCGCGCCCTGCTGCGGCTGACTGCGCAGTACGACCGCGTTCAGCTGGACTCGCCCCTGCTGAGCCGCGAGCAGGTGGAAACCCAGGCCGCGCAGGTGGACCGCACCGTTCGCCGCGCCATTGACAGCGCCCAGCGCAACATCCATGCCTTTCACGCCGCGCAGCAGCCGCAGCCTGTCAGCGTGGACACCGCGCCGGGCGTCCGCTGTGAACTGCGCTGGGCACCTATTCGCACGGTGGGCCTGTATGTGCCGGGCGGGAGTGCCGTGCTGCCCTCGACTGTGCTGATGCTGGGGGTGCCGGCGGCGCTGGCAGGCTGCGAACGGACAGTGCTGTGCAGCCCACCGGACGCCCAGGGCATGCTCTCTCCGGCCGTCTGTTACGCCGCTCTGAAAGTGGGCGTGACCGATGTCGTGCGCCTGGGCGGAGCGCAGGCGGTCGCCGCGCTGGCCTACGGCACGGCCAGCGTGCCCCGCGCTGACAAGATTTTCGGGCCTGGCAACGCCTACGTGACGGCGGCCAAAACCCTGGCAAGCGCTGAAGCGGGCGGCCCCGCCATAGACATGCCCGCCGGCCCCTCCGAGCTGCTGGTGGTGGCCGATGCCAGCGCCCAGGCCGCCTGGGCTGCCGCCGACCTGCTGTCCCAGGCCGAGCACGGCCCCGATTCGCAGGTGGTGCTGGTCAGCCCCGAGCGCCGCGTGCTGGAAGCGGTGCGCCGTGAACTGGCCCGGCAACTGGCCACCCTCCCCCGGCAGGACACCGCGGCCCGCGCCCTGGCCCGGAGCCGCCTGATTCTGACCGCCAGCCTGGACGAAGCCGTGCAGGTGGCGGACGAGTACGCCCCCGAGCACCTCAGCCTGCAGGTGACCGACCCGCAGGCCCTGAGCGGCCGCATCCGCGCCGGCTCGGTGTTCGCCGGGCACCTGACCCCAGAAGCGGGCGGGGACTACGCCACCGGCACCAACCATGTGCTGCCCACCTACGGCGCGGCGCGGGCCTTTTCCAGCCTGGGCCTGGCCGACTTCTACCGCCGCTACACCGTGCAGACCGTGACGGCCGCCGGCCTGGAGGCGCTGGCCCCCACCGTGACCGCCCTGGCGCGCGAAGAAGGCCTGGAAGCCCACGCCCGCGCCGCCGAAGTGCGCCTGAACCACATCCCAGGAGAAAATGCATGAATCAGCCCACCCTTTTTATTGACCGTGACGGCACGCTGGTGCTGGAACCGCCCACCGACAAGCAGCTGGATGCGCTGGACAAGCTGGAGCTGGAACCGCTGGTCATTCCGGCGCTGCGCGACCTGCAGGCCGCCGGCTTCCGGCTGGTGATGGTATCCAACCAAGACGGCCTGGGTACGCCCAGCTTTCAACTTGAAAGTTTCGAGGCACCGCAGCGGATGATGCTGGACATTTTCGCGTCCCAGGGCGTGACTTTTGACGCCGTATACATCTGCCCGCACTTTCCCGAAGACGGCTGCGACTGCCGCAAACCCAGGGTAGGCCTGGTGCTGGATGAACTGCGGGAGCGCCGCTTCGACCCGCAGCGTTCCTATGTCATCGGGGACCGCGAGACGGACCTGGAGCTGGCTGCCAATATGGGCACCGAGGGCATTCTCTACCGCCGGGGGGGCGCGGACGGAGGACTTGACTGGCCCGCCATCGCCGCGAGGCTACTGGACCGCGAACGCACCGCCGAGGTGCGGCGCACCACCCGCGAGACCGACGTGACCATTCGGGTGAACCTGGACCGCAGCGGTCCTGGCCGTATCCAGACCGGCGTGGGGTTCTTCGACCACATGCTGGACCAGATCGCCACCCACGGCGGCTTCGCGCTGGACGTCGCGGTCACCGGCGACCTGCACATCGACGAGCACCACACGTTAGAAGACACCGCGCTGGCGCTGGGGCAGGCGCTGCGGGAAGCGCTGGGCGACAAGCGGGGCATCGGGCGGTTCGGGCATGACCGCAGCCAGGAGCCGCCAACCGCTCCCGAGCAGGAAACCAGCCACTTCGTGCTGCCGATGGACGAGGTGCGGGCCGAGTGTGCCCTGGACCTGTCGGGCCGGCCGTATCTCGTGTTCAGCGCCGAATTTACCCGCGAAAAAGTCGGGGAGCTGGACACCAGCCTGGTCGAGCACTTTTTTCAGAGCCTGGCGCAGACGCTGGGCGCCACCCTGCACCTGAGCGTGACGCACAGTGGCAACGCCCACCACCAGGTGGAAAGCCTGTTCAAGGTGTTCGGGCGGGCGCTGCGCCAGTGCATCCGCCGCGAGGGCCACCAGCTCCCCAGCAGCAAGGGGGTGCTGTGATGGCGGCTCCGGGTTCGCTGGCGATTGTGGACACCCGCTGCGCCAATCTCGCTTCGGTGGTGTTCGCCTTTGGGCGCCTGGGCGTACAGCCGCTGGTCACCGCCGACCCGGCCGAACTGCGGGCCGCCGAGCGGGTGCTGCTGCCGGGCGTGGGCACGGCGGGCGCCGCCATGCGCGAACTGGAACGCCTCGGCCTGCCGCAGGTGCTGCGCTCGCTGAGGCAGCCGGTACTGGGCATCTGCCTGGGCATGCAGCTGCTGACCCGTGAATCGGAGGAATCGGCGCAGGGCGGACAGAATCAGCGCTGCCTGGGCGTGGTGGACGCGGCCACCCGGCGCATGGAAGCGGACGGCCTGAGTCTGCCGCACATGGGGTGGAACCGGCTGGAGGTGGGGCAGCCCTCTCCCCTGCTGGCGGGCCTGGACGGGGCCTACGTGTACTACGTGCACGGCTACGCGGTGCCGCGCGGCCCGGCCACCCTGGCGCAGACCACCTACGGCCAGCCTTTCAGCGCCGTGCTCGCGCAGGGCAACTTTTACGGCGCGCAGTTTCACCCTGAACGCTCCGGCCCGGCCGGGGCGCGGCTGCTGCGTAACTTTCTGGAACTGGAGGCGGGCAGATGCTGATTCCGGCGCTGGACCTGCTGGGCGGCGAGGTGGTGCGGCTGTACCAGGGCGACTTTGCCCAGAAAACGGTGTTCGCCCCCGACCCCTTGCCGCTGGCCCTGGCCTACCAGGCGGCGGGCGCGGGGCTGCTGCACCTGGTGGACCTGGATGGGGCCCGCGACCCGGCGCGGCGGCAGCTGACGCTGCTTTCCCGGCTGGGACACGGGCTGACGCTCCCGCTTCAGGTGGGCGGCGGAATCCGCACCACGGACGACATTGCCCGCTTGCTGGACAGCGGCGTGGCCCGCGTCGTGGTCGGCAGCGCCGCGATTGCCGACCCTGCCCAGGCCGCCGCGTGGCTGCGCGAGTTCGGTCCCGAGCAGCTGACGCTGGCGCTGGACCTGCGCCTGGAAGCCGGCGGCCGCCGCACCCTGCTGACCCACGGCTGGCAGGCCGGCTCGGAGCGCAGCCTGGACAGCTTCCTGGCCGAGCTGACCGGTCTGGGTGCCCAGCCCCGGCACATCCTCTGCACCGACATCTCGCGCGACGGCACCCTGAGCGGCCCCAACACTGCGCTGTACACCGCCCTGGTCAGCGAGTACCCGCAGCTGCGCTGGCAGGCGTCGGGCGGCGTGTCCAGCCTGGACGACATCGCCGCTCTGCGCCGCGCCGGAGTCGCGGGCGTGATTCTGGGCAAAGCCCTGCTGACCGGCCAATTCACCCTGCCGCAGGCCCAGGCGGTCTGGGAGGGTACCCCCACACCTCAGGAGGCCCAACCATGACTGCACCTGTTTCGGACCTGACCCGCCGCATCATCCCCTGCCTGGACGTGAAAGGTGGGCAGGTGGTCAAGGGCGTGCAGTTCCGGGCGCACGAGGTGGTGGGCGACCCGGTGGCGCTGGCCCGCCGCTACGCCGCAGCCGGGGCCGACGAGCTGGTCTTTTACGACATCACCGCGTCCAGCGACGGGCGCACGGTGGGCAAAGAGTGGGTGTCGGACATTGCCCGCGTGATTGACATTCCCTTTTGTGTGGCAGGCGGCATCCGCAGTGTGGGGCAGGCCCGCGAGGTGCTCAGCCGGGGCGCCGACAAGATTTCGGTGAACTCGCCCGCTCTGGAGCGCCCCGAGCTGATTGAAGAGCTGGTGGCCGAGTTCGGGCAGCAGTGTGTGGTGGTCGGCGTGGATTCGTTTCAGGACAAGGCCGGCAAATACCGCGTCTACCAGTTCACCGGCGACGAGGCCCGCACCCGTGAGACCGGCTGGGAGACACTGGACTGGGTTCGGGAAGCCGTGCGGCGCGGCGCCGGCGAAATCGTGCTGAACTGCATGAACCGCGACGGCGTGCGCCAGGGCTACGACGTGGCCCAGCTGGCCGCCGTGCGCGCCGTCTGCCCAGTCCCGCTCATCGCTTCGGGCGGGGCGGGGGCCAAGGAGCACTTCACCGCTGTCTTCCAGCAGGCCGGAGTGGACGGGGCGCTGGCCGCTTCCGTCTTCCACAAGGGCCTGCTTGAACTGCCCGACCTGAAAGCCGAACTGACCCGCCAGGGCGTACCCATTCGCCCGGTGTACACCGCCGACCCCAGCCCGAAAGGAAACGAACCCACATGACCGACGCTGAGACATCACCGCAGGGGCCGCTGGACCCCACGACTCTGGATTTCGCCAAGATGGACGGCCTGCTGCCCTGCATCGTGCAAGACGCCGACACCGCGCAGGTGCTGATGCTGGGCTATATGAACGAAGAAGCGCTTGAGCGCACGCAGGAGCGTGGCCTGGTCACCTTTTACAGCCGGTCCAAGGGGCGCCTGTGGACCAAAGGTGAAAGTTCCGGCCACACCTTGCAGCTGGTCCGCCTAAGCACCGACTGCGACAGCGACGCACTGTTGGTCCTGACCCGCCCACAGGGACCGACCTGCCACACCGGGGCCGTCAGCTGCTTTAGCGTGCAGCCGCCTGCACTGGAAATGCTGGGCCGCCTGGAACGCACTGTGCAGGGCCGCCGGGACGCCGACCCGCAGGCGAGCTACACCGCCCGGCTCCTGCAGGGCGAACCGCGCCGCGCGGCCCAGAAGGTAGGCGAGGAAGGAGTGGAAGTGGCCCTGGCCGCTCTGGCGCAAAGTGACGAGGAGTTGGCGGGTGAGGCCGCCGACCTGCTCTATCACCTGCTGGTGGTGCTGGCCCTGCGCGGCCTGCGGTTGGCAGATGTGCTGGCCGTGCTGCACGGGCGTTCCCACTGACGCAGACTTTGCCGGTGAAGTCAGGCGCCCCCACAGCGGAGAAGCAGGTGGGGGCGCCTTGCCGGGACAGACAGAAATTATATGTCGCAGCCGAAAGCGCGCAGCAGGTCATGCTCGGTGACAGGCGCAGCAGCGTACCTCGCGGGGCAGGAGGAGGACGCCGGGGCAGCGGTGCGTACAGGCCGTGCAAAAAATAGGCTTTTGATTCTTCTCCACATGAGCATCTCCTCTGGCTGACCAACTGAAACTGGGCTGATTGAAGGTGGAGACAGCATAAAGGAAAAGCTTTTTTGCAACGTGGGAAAGCTGACATCTTTCTGACAAAGTTGCTGCCGTATCCAGGAGCCGGCAGCACCCTGTAGAGCCAAAGACACTGCTGGACGCATTTTAGGGATTAAGAGCTTGCAGTAGAGTCACAGGAGTTCGCTTATCGGTCCTCATGAAGTTCCCTTTATGTTCCGAGTTGTCGGCCGCTTGACCACTGCTCTCCCGGCATGTCACACTGCCCGCATCACTTGGGGTGCCGATACCGGCTGAGAGGACCCGGCCCAGAGGGGGCTGCAGTGTCCAACCCATTGAACCTGAACTGGTTAGCACCAGCGGAGGGAATGTGATGGACAAAGCAGCGACAACGAAAGCGCGGCCTGCAGTGTGTGGGCGGCGTTCTTTTGCGGCGCGGCGACCTGCCTTCTCTCCCGTTCAGGCATGGAGGAGAGATGACCGCTACATCCAACAAGCCAGCCCCGCTGGACCGGAACGCTTTCGGCAAAAAGGACGCGGCGCGTGACCTCGGCGGGCTGACGCTGGGGCCGTTTGCGGGCAGCCGCAAAGCTTACCTGACCCACCCGCAGCAACCGAAAATCCGCGTACCGGTGCGGGTTATCGCGCAGTCGCCCACGCTGGAGCAGGTAGGCCCACTGACCCGTTCGGTGCCCAATCCCGACATCTTCGTGTACGATTCGAGCGGACCGTACACCGACGCCGACGCGCAGATTGACCTGGAACGCGGCCTTGCACCCGTGCGGACCTGGGCGCGGCCCCGTGGGCGCACGCAGATGCAGGCGGCCCGCGCTGGCGAAATCACCCCCGAAATGGAATTTGTCGCGCTGCGCGAAAATCTGCGCCAGTCGCAGGAAACAGGTCTCACGCACCAGCATGCGGGGCTGAGCTTTGGGTTTCCGATGCCGCGTGAACTCACCCCCGAATACGTGCGCGCGGAAGTGGCGCGTGGGCGGGCAGTTATTCCTGCCAACGTAATGCATACCGAACTGGAACCGATGATTATTGGGCGCGGTTTTCGGGTCAAAATCAACGCCAACATCGGCAATTCGGTGGTGCGGGCTTCCATCGTGGACGAGGTGGAAAAACTGGTCTGGGCCACCCGCTGGGGCGCGGACACCGTGATGGACCTTTCGACTGGCCCGCAGATTCACCAGACGCGCGAATGGATTCTCCGCAACAGCCCTGTGCCCATCGGGACGGTGCCGATTTATCAGGCGCTGGAAAAGGTGGGCGGGGTGGCCGAAGACCTCACCTGGGACATCTACCGCGAAACCCTGATTGAGCAGGCCGAGCAGGGCGTGGACTACTTCACCATTCATGCGGGCGTGCGGCTGCCGCATCTGCCGCTGACGGCGCGGCGGCGCACGGGCATCGTGTCGCGGGGCGGATCCATTCTGGCGCGCTGGTGCCTGGCCCACCACCGTGAGAACTTCCTGTACACCCACTTCCGCGATATCTGCGAAATTATGCGCGAGTACGATGTGACCTTCAGCCTAGGCGACGGCCTGCGCCCCGGCAGTATCGAGGACGCCAACGACGCCGCGCAGTTTGCTGAGCTGGAGACCTTGGGCGAGCTGACCCGCGTGGCCTGGGAAGAAGGCATCCAGACCATGATTGAGGGGCCGGGGCATGTGCCGCTGCACCTGATACGCGAGAACATGACCCGCGAGTTGGAAGCTTGCCTGGAAGCGCCCTTCTACACACTGGGGCCGCTCACCACCGACATCGCGCCCGGCTATGACCACATCACCAGCGCGATTGGGGCGGCGCAAATCGCCTGGCACGGCACCGCCATGCTGTGCTACGTGACCCCCAAAGAGCACCTGGGCCTGCCCGACCGTGACGATGTCCGCGAGGGCGTGGTGACCTACAAGCTGGCCGCGCACGCCGCCGACCTCGCCAAGGGCTTTCCAGGGGCGCAGGTCCGCGACAACGCCATCAGCAAGGCCCGTTTCGAGTTCCGCTGGGAAGACCAGTTCAACCTCAGCCTCGACCCCGAAAAAGCCCGCGCCTTCCACGATGAAACCCTGCCCGCCGAGGCCGCCAAGACCGCGCATTTCTGCTCGATGTGCGGGCCGCAGTTCTGCTCGATGAAGCTGAGCCAGGACCTGGCGGGCGACCTGCGGGCGTTTATGGAAGAAGGGCTGGAGCAAAAGGCGCAGGAGTTCAGGGCAGGCGGGGGCGAGCTTTACGTGCCCGCAGAGGCGGGAGCAGATGACTGAATCACAGCAAAGAGCGGAGAGTAGAGAGCAAAGAGCGGTTCAAACCAGCCCTCTGCCCTCTGCCCTCTGCCAGCAGTTGGGCTACCTCTACCTCGTCGCCACGCCACGACCTGGGCAGAGCGAGGCTGAGTTTCTGGCCCGTATCGGCGCGGCGCTGGACGGCGGGGTGGACACGCTGCAACTGCGCTGCAAGGCTGATGACTCGCGGTACGGTGAGGCGCGACCTTACATCGCACTGGCGGAAAAAGTGCGTGACCTGGCCCACGCCCATCAGGTGCCCTTTTTCGTGAATGACCGGGTAGACGTGGCCCTGGCTGCTGGAGCTGACGGGGTGCATCTGGGTCAGAACGACCTCCCCGTGCGCTGGGCACGCGCACTCGCCCTGTCGCTGCTGATAGGCCGCTCTACCCACGCGCCCGAGCAGGCCGCCGCCGCCTTGGCCGAAGCCCCCGCCTACTTCGCCTGCGGTCCTGTCCACGCCACCCCCACCAAGCCTGGGCGAGCGGCGGTGGGGCTGGACTATATCCGCGCCGTGGCGGCCATGCAGCCCGCTTGCCCCTGGTACGCCATCGGCGGGATAGACGTGCAGACCATTCACGCCGCCCTGGACGCTGGAGCGCGGCGCGTGGCGGTGGTGCGGGCGGTGCTGGACGCGGCGGACCCAGCGGCGGCGGCGGCGGAGCTGAGGAGCTGTCTAAGGGTCCAAGGGTCGAAAGGTCTAGGAGAACCTACTTAGACCCTTCGACCTTTAGACTCTTCGACCTCACAAGGAAAAATGCCATGCCCGACAACTTATCTCCCTCTCTCTCCTTCACCCTCAACGGCCAAGCCTACCCCCTCACCCCTGGCCTCACCCTGCTGGCGCTGGTGCGTTCGCTGGAGCTGGACCCGGCGCGGGTGGCGGCGGCGGTGAACGAGGACTTTTACGCTGCCGGACGGCTCCCAGACCGCCCCCTCTGCCCCGGCGACACGGTGGATGTGGTGCGGATGATGGTGGGGGGGTAGGCGCTGACGCGCCGTCTAAAAGTCTGAAAGTCCAAGGGTCGAAGACTGTCCCCTTGGACCTTTCGACCCTTAGACCCTTTGACAATTCACCTCCTGAAAGGAACGAAAATGCACAACGACCCCCTCATCATTGCCGGCAAGCCCTTTTCCAGCCGTCTGATGCTCGGCACCGGCAAATACCCTGATTTCACCGTCATGCGCGAGGCCATTGAGGCGAGCGGCGCGGAGATTGTCACCGTGTCCATTCGGCGGGTGGAGCTGAAAAGCGCGGGGCACGACGGCCTGCTGGACGCGCTGGACTGGAACCGCTACCAACTGCTGCCCAACACGGCGGGTTGCCGCACGGCGGCGGAGGCAGTGCGGGTGGCGAAACTGGCGCGGGCCACTACCGGCACGAACTGGGTCAAGCTGGAAGTGATTCCCGATGCCCGCTACCTGCTGCCCGACCCCATCGGCACGCTGCGGGCCGCCGAGGAACTGGTGGGCGAAGGCTTTACCGTGCTCCCCTATGTGCAGCCAGACGCGGTGCTGGCGCGGCAACTGGAGGCTGTGGGCTGCGCTACGGTCATGCCGCTGGCGTCCCCGATTGGCTCAGGGCGCGGGCTGCAAAATGCGGCGCTGATTGCCACCGTGCTGGACGGCGCAGGGGTGCCCATCGTGGTGGATGCGGGCCTGGGTGTCCCCAGCGAAGCCGCCGCCGCCCTCGAACTGGGTGCGGATGCGGTGCTGGTAAATACCGCCGTGGCCGAAGCCCGTGACCCGGTGGCGATGGCGCGGGCGTTCGCGCTGGGGGTGCAGGCTGGCCGGGCTGCCTTCTTGGCCGGACGAATGGCGAAGCGTGAGACCTCCAGCCCCAGCAGTCCCGAGATGGGCGTGGTCCGCCTGCCCGACCCTGAGGTTCCAACATGACGGTCCAGGCATGATTGCTGTTGTCGGCGGCGGTCTTATCGGGGCCAGCATCGCTTTTGAACTTGCCCAGGCAGGTGCAGACGTGCTGGTGCTGGACGCGGGCAAGCGCGGTGCAGCGTGGCAGGCGGGCGCGGGGATGCTCACGCCGACGGGCGAGCGGCTGCACGGCACCCCGCTGGGGGACCTGGCCGCCCGGAGCCTCAGCCTCTGGCCCGACTTTGCCCGCCGGTTGGCTCAAGCGTCGGGGCTGGCCGTGCCCTTTCGCGGCGGCATTGAGCATGTGAACTCTCCCGGTCTTAGGCCTTCAGACCCTGCGGCCCTCAGCCCCCATGAGGCAACCACCCATCCCCCCACCATCGTCCGTGCCGCGCTGCACGGGTTGGATGTTCGCCGCGCCGAAGTGCTGCGGCTTGAGCAGGTGCCTGGCGGCGTCCGGCTCGTCACCGACGCTGGCCCCCTGACGGCGGCGCGGGTGGTGCTGGCGGCAGGTGCGTGGTCGGGGCGCTTTGGCCTGCCGGTCTTCCCAGTGCGGGGTCAGGCGGCGCTGTTGGCGGCGGCCCCTGTCCCTGCCCGCTACAGCACCAAAGCCAGGGGTTTTCCGCTTTACGGCCTGCCGCGTCCCGACGGGGTGTACCTGGGAGCCACCGTGCGCCCGCACTGCTGGGACACCGCCGCCAGGGCGCAGGACGCCCGCTGGCTGGGGGCCGCCGCACCGCTCCTCTGGCCGGAGCTGGAATTGCCGCAGCCCGCGCAAATGCTGGTGGGGCTGCGGCCCTGTACCGCAGACGGGCAGCCCATCGTGCGGCGGCTGTCGGAGGACGGGCGGGTCTGGGCGGCGACAGGGCACGGGCGGCACGGTGCCTTGCTGGCCCCTCTCACCGCGCAGCAAGTGGCGCAGGAGCTGTTATGAACAAAAAAATAGTCCTCACCATCGCGGGTTCGGACAGTGGCGGGGGTGCTGGCCTTCAGGCCGACCTCAAGACTTTTCAGGCGTTCGGCGTGTTTGGCACGTCCGCCGTCACCCTGGTCACCGCGCAAAATACCCTGGGAGTGCAGCAGGTCTTCCCGCTGCCGCCCGCAGTGGTGGCCGCGCAAATTGCCTCCGTGCTGAGCGACCTGCCCCCACACGCCATCAAAATCGGGGCGTTGGGTCAGGCGGACATTATCCAAGCGGTCGCAGCAGAACTGCGTGAGGTGCGGGTGCCCATCATCCTCGACCCGGTGATGGTGGCGAAAGGCGGTTCGCCGCTGCTCTCCCCTGACGCGGTGGCCGCCCTGACCGCCGACCTGCTGCCCCTCGCCACGCTGGTCACGCCGAACCTGCCGGAAGCGGCAGCGCTGGGAGCCGGGGTGCTGGCCGGACGCGACCACCTGCTCAAGGGCGGGCACGGCACGGGTGAGGTGCTGGAAGACGTGCTGCACTGGCAGGGCCACATCTTCCGCTTTCCCACCCCGCGCCAGCACACCCGCCATACCCACGGCACCGGCTGCACGCTGTCCAGTGCGATTGCCGCTGGCCTGGCTCTGGGGCTAGAGATGCCGCAGGCTGTCGCGCAGGCTCAGGCGTATGTGGCCCGCGCTCTTGCGGCGGCTCCGGGGTTGGGCGGTGGGCACGGGCCGCTGGAGCATGGGGTGGCGGTGCCTGGGTAAAGTGCAAGCTGCATCAGCGCACGCGCACCGCTTTGGTAGCGGGCTGCTTGCGAATCCAGGCCACGAATTTCTGCACACCCTCATGCCCTAGCAGGGCTGGCAGCGAGGAATACTCGGTTTCCAGCTCATGGTTGGAAAAGGTGGCGTGCAAATACTTGTGGCAGGCGGGGCACAGCATCACCGTGGGCAGGTCGGCCTCTTTCAGGCCGCGCCGCCGCCCCTGCGAGCGGGGCACCAGATGGTGCTCGGTCAGGCTGGGCACGGCCCGCCCACATAGCCCGCAGACCTCTGGGCCGGTGCCTGCCGGGGGCGGCCAGCCGGCGGCATTATTCCGGCGCGCCATCGGCCGTGTCTCCGGCAATGTCGGTGGTCGGGACACCGCCCCGGGTCTGTGGCAAGGCGCGAATCCCTTTGCGGATGCGCTCCAGCAGGCCGATCAGCTGCAGCTGTTCCGCTGTGGTCAGCGCCGCCATGCTGTGCATGTTTCGCTCGGCCAGCGGGCCTTCTACCCGGGCCAGCAATTCCAGGCCCTGCGCCGTAATCTGCACGGGCACCAGCCGCTGGTCCTCGCCTTCACGGCGCCTGCGGTCGCGGCTGACCAGCCCTGCCTTCTCCAGGCGGGTCAGCATCCGTGAGACGTCGGGCGACACCCGGTCAATCAGCCGGCGGCGAATCTCGTTGCGGCCCAGCTGCTCGCCGGCCCGCTCCGCTCCACTTAGAATCCGCAGAATGTTGTACTGCGCTGGTGTAATTCCGAACTGGCGCACGAACTGGTCAAAGTCGGCCATCACGACCGCGTAGGTGCGCATCAGGCTCACCACCGCCTCCTCCGAGACTTCGGAATATTTCGTGTTTTGCAGCAACTCTTCGTAGAGGGTCATGTTCTGGTCACAGTGTAAAGGCCCAGCTCCGGGGCCCCTCTCCTTCCATACGGTTTGTTCAGGAGCAGGCAAATGTTCTGCGAAAGTGCAGCCTGCCCGAGGCCCAGCGCTACTGCGGCAGCGACCAATCCACCGCCTCCTCGCCGGCCTCCTGCAGCGCCCGGTTCACGGCGCTGAACGGCCGCGTGCCGGCGAAGTGCCGCACGCTGAGGGGGCTGGGGTGTCCACTCTCAATGACCACGTGCTGCGGGGCCGTCACCAGCTTCTTCTTCTTGCGGGCATAGGCCCCCCACAGCACGAACACCACCCGCTGCTCCTTGGCGTTCAGGGCACGAATCACGGCGTCGGTGAAGTCTTCCCAGCCCTGGCCCGCGTGGCTGTTCGGCTCGCCCTCACGCACGGTCAGCACAGCGTTCAGCAGCAGGACGCCGCGCTCGGCCCAGGCTTCCAGATTGCCGTGCCGGGGCGGCGTCACACCCACATCTTCTTTCAGCTCCTGATAGATGTTCCGCAGGCTGGGCGGCACCCGCACTCCCCGGCGCACGCTGAAGGCCAGGCCGTGCGCCTGCCCCGCGCCGTGGTAGGGGTCCTGACCCAGAATCAGCACTTTGGCGTCCTGATAGGAGGTCAGCCGCAGGGCGGTAAACACGTCCTCTGGCGGCGGATAGACCGTGGCCGTGCGGCGCTGCTCCTCCACGAACTCCAACAGGCGGCGAAAGCTGGGGCGGCTGATTTCGTCGTGCAGCACTGCGCCCCAGTCGTGGGGAAGCTGCACGGGGGGCTGCGTGTCGGCGGTATCGAACAGGTTGGGTTGGTCGGACATGGGGTGCCTCCTGGGGAGCGGGGAACGGCGGGCGGACGGGCGCTCTGGCCGGGGCGGGAGACCCTTTTTCTCACGTTCGGCGCGGATGACGGCCTTTTTGCGGCTGCCGTGCAGAGCGTACACCCGCCGCGCTTCGGCAGCGAATAGCGGCGTATCCCGTACGGCCTGCAGGCGGCGGTGGGCTTCACGGGCCGGGGCATGCTCGTCCACCACAGGGTAAGGGTAATCGCGCCCCAGCCGCAGGCCCAGGCCCCGGGCGGCCAGCGGCGGCAGTTCCCAGGGCCGCCAGATGTGGGGGGCCGGCACACCGGCAAGTTCCGGCACCCAGCGGCGGATAAATTCACCGTCCGGGTCCTGCTCGCGGGCTTGCCGGGTGGGCGAGTAGATGCGGCTGCGGTTGATACCCACCGTGCCGCTCTGCATCTGCATCTGTGACCAGTGGATGCCCGGTTCATTGTCCAGCCACTGCCGCGCCAGAAACAGCCCCGGCCGCCGCCAGTGCAGCCACAGGTGCTGCGCGGCAAAAGACACCAGCATGGCCCGCATCCGGAAGTTCAGCCAGCCGGTGGCCCTGAGCATCCGCATGGTGGCGTCAATCAGCGGATAGCCGGTCTGCCCTTCTTGCCAGCGCTGGAAGTATTCCTCGTTCCAGTGCGGCTCGCGCAGGCCGTCGTAGGCGCGGTTGAGGTTCTCGAACTCCATACGCGGCTCGGATTCCAGCCGCTGAATAAAGTGGTCGCGCCAGTGCAGCCGGCTCTCGAAGGACCGCAGCGAGCGCTCCCACTGGGCGTCCTGCTCGGCCACGGCGCGGGCCAGCGCCTGCCGGGTCGCCAACAGCACGGTCCGCGCCGACACGGTTCCGAAGGCCAGCGGAGCGCTCAGCCGCGAACAGGCATCTTCGGCCGTCAGGGGACTGCTCATGGCCCACATATAGTCACGGCCCCGGCGCTGCAGGAACGACTCCAGAATGTCGTGCGCGGCTGCTTCGCCCCCCTGCGGAATCACCCGGCGGCCAAGCGGCACCCTCAGCGCGGCGTGGTCCAGCACGCCCAGGCTGGCCGGCGTGCCTGCCACGCCCCGCAGCGCCGGCACCGGCAGGGGCGGGGCGCTCATCCGCTCTTCCCAGGCATCGGCCCAGCCGTCGCGGTTTACCATCCGCCGAATCACGCCCTGCTGCGGCGGCTCGTAAAAAGGAATGCCCCGCGCCCGCGCCCAGGCATGGACCCGCAGGTCGCGGGCGAAGCTGACCCCATTGCCGGTTTCCTGGTGCGCCCAGAGGCTGCCTACCGTCACTTCGCGGCTGAGTGCCTCCAGCACCTCCACCGCCTCGCCGTACCGGATGACCAGCGGCGCACCCAGCCGCGCCAAGCGGGCAGACAAGTCGTGCAGGCACTCGTTCAGGTAGGTGAGGTGATGCCCGGCGAATTCCTCATGGCCCAGCTGCTCCGGCTCGTAAATGTACAGCGGCAGCACCGGCCCCCGCTCCGCTGCCCGGCTGAGGGCCGCGTGGTCGGACACCCGCAGGTCTTTCTTGAACCACACGACGGCCACCGGCTGCATCCAGGCAGTGTGCCGTGGCCGCCGGGGCAGCAGATGAAGCGGACGTTACGGCTTTTTTGAAAGGCCGCGCTTTCTCCCGGGGCGGGGCTACCCCAGCGACCCGAACTTGTTCTCAGGAATAATCCGGTTCAGCTCGGCCCGGATGTGCTGGGAGTCGCCGGCACGGGCAGCCGCTTCCAGGCCGGCAATGTCGCGGTCCAGTGTCTCCGGGTCCACCCGCTCCAGCCGGGCGCTGAAAATCTCCGAGTGGGTGGTGGCGTCGGTGCCTTCCGAGGAGGTCAGCAGTTCCTCATACAGCTTCTCGCCGGGGCGCACGCCGCTGTAGACCACCTCGATATCCTGCGCCCCACTCAGCCGAATCACGTCACGGGCCAGGTCGGAAATGTTGACCGGCTCGCCCATATTCAGCACGTACACTTTGCCGTTCTCGGCCAGGCCACCGGCCTGCAGCACCAGCCGCGCCGCTTCGGGAATGGTCATGAAGTAGCGCGTCATCTCCGGGTGGGTCACCGTCACCGGGCCACCCTGGCGAATCTGACGCATGAAGGTGGGCACCACACTGCCCCGGCTGCCCAGCACATTGCCGAAGCGCACCGACACGAAGGCTTGCCCCGCTGCCGCCCGCGCCGCTCCGGCCGAGACGGTCTTCTCGGCCATGCGCTTGCTGGCGCCCATCACGCTGGTGGGGTTGACGGCCTTGTCGGTGGAGATGTTGACCAGCCGCTCCACGCCGTATTTGAGGCTCATGTCCACCACGTTGCGGGTGCCGATGACATTGTTGAGAATCGCTTCGGAAGGGGCCGCTTCCATCAGCGGAACATGCTTGTGGGCCGCCGCATGAAAAACCACCTGCGGCCGGGTTTCGCGGAACACCTGCTCCACCCGCTCAGCGTCCCGCACGTCCCCAATCAGGGCCAGCTGCGGCAGTTCCGGGGCCAGGCGGCGCAGCTCCTGCTGAATGGCAAAAATGCTGCCCTCGCCGCGTCCCAGCAGAATGACCCTGGCCGGTCCGAACGGCAGAATCTGCCGCACGATTTCCGAGCCGATGCTGCCTCCCGCGCCCGTGACCAGTACGGTGCGGCCGCGCAGGTAGCCGGCAATCTCGGCGGTGTTCAGCTGCACTGCCGGCCGCCGCAGCAGGTCTTCCAGGTTCACATCGCGAATCTGGCCCAGCGTCACGTTGCCCGACAGAATCTCGAACACCCCCGGAATAATCCGGTAGCTCACCCCGGTATCCTTGGCGAGGTCCACCACCCGGCGGACAAAGGTGCCCGCCGCCGAGGGCACCGCAATCAGCACTTCTTCTACCCCTTCACGGCGGACCACATCCGGCAGGGTGGACACAGGCCCGAACACCGGCAGGCCCACCAGCCGAGTGCCGCGCTTGTCGGGTGCGTCATCTACGAAGCCCACCGGGTGCAGCTTCGATTTGGGATGCCGCAGCATCTCGCGGACAATCAGGGTACCGGCTTCTCCAGCGCCCACAATCAGGACCCGCCGCTGGTCGGTGCGCTGCTCAAGCGGCACCCGCTCGTGCAGGACCCGCGCCAGCAGGCGCACCCCGCCCAGCAGCAGCAGCCCCAGACCGCCGGTCAGCAGCGGGACACTGCGCGGCAGGTCCAGAATGCCGTGCAGCAAAAACGCAGCTGCCAGGCCCAGCACCGTGGCCAGCAGCACTGCCCGCAGCAGCAGCAACAGGTCCGGCACGCCGATGCGCCGCCAGGTCTGGCGGTACAGCCCGTAGTAGCTGCTCAGTGCCGCCATAATCAGGGCACTCAGCAGGAAATAGGCCAGCACGCCCGCGCTCAGCGCCGTGGCCCCCAGGCCGCCGGTCAGGGCGCTGGGCTTGCGGTACAGGTAAGCCAGCGCCGCCGCCAAGGTCCACAGCCCCAGGTCAATGGCGAATTTCTGTATCTGGTGCGAACGGACTGCTGCATTCGGCCCCTGATTCGGGTCCAGGGGTTGGGACGGTGCCGGTGAAGAAGTGGGCTGGGACATCACACGGCCCCTTTAAAGGGTGGCCTCCTCCAGAACGGCGCAGACGACATCCGCCATCCCCTCCACATCGGCCTCGCTGAGGGTAGGATGCACCAGGAACATCAGCGAGGTTTCGCCCAACTCTTTGGCAACCGGCAGACGTTCTTGCGGGCCATAGCCGGCGTCGCTGAAGGCTTTTTCCAGGTAAATCTCGGAGCAGGACCCGCTGAAGGCCGGCACGCCTTGAGCGGCGATCTCGTTCATGATGCGGTCACGGCTCCAGCCTTCTTTGAGCTTCTCGGAGCGCACGAACACATAGTACTTGTAGTACGAGTGGTAGATGTCCTCGGGCGGCAGCGTCAGGCGCACGCTGGCGTACTCGCCCAGGCGGCGGTTCAGCACGGCAGCGTTGGCGCGGCGCTGCTCAATCCAGCCGGGCAGCTTTTGCAGCTGCAAGCGGCCGATAGCGGCCTGCATCTCCAACATGCGCCAGTTGGTGCCGAACGACTCGTGCAGCCAGCGGAAGCCGGGCGGATGGTCGCGGTGATACACGGCGTCGAAGCTCTTGCCGTGGTCCTTGTAGGCCCAGGCCCGCTTCCAGACATCCTCATCCACCAATTTGTCGTTGAAGGCCAGCAGGCCACCTTCGCCGCCAGTGGTCATGATCTTGTCCTGGCAGAAGGAAAAGGCCCCCGCGTGACCGATGCTGCCCACTGGACGCCCCTTATAAAACGCTCCGTGGGCCTGAGCACAGTCCTCAATCACGATGAGGTTATGTTCGCGGGCCAGCTCCATGATGGGGTCCATATCACACGGCCAGCCGGCCAGATGCACGGCGATGATGGCGCGGGTGCGCTCGGTAATCAGCGGGCGGATGGTTTCGGCTGTGATGTTCTGCGTCACCGGGTCTACGTCAGCAATCACGGGCATGCAGCCACGCATGACCGCCGCACTCGCCGAAGCGATGAAGGTGCGGGTGGTGGTAATCACTTCGCCTTCGGTGATGCCGAACGCTTCCAGTGCCAGCTCCAGCGCCAGGGTACCGTTATGCAGGGCAATGGTGTGCTTGATGCCCAGATAGTCGGCGTACTCGCGCTCGAACTCGCGGGCTTCGGTGCCGGTCCAGTAGTTCACCCGGCCAGACTGCAAGACGTCCATCACGGCCTGGCGCTCATCTTCAGGGAAGACTGGCCAGCCGGGCCAGGTCCGGGGGGCATCCTGCCGCGACGCCTCGCTTGCGCTCACCTTGTTCATCACGGAGCCCAGCATACTGCCTTTTTTCTAACCAGCCGCTTAAATGCCCGCCCCTGCACGGAGCATGGCGGCACCTTCATCATTGGGTCCGAGGGCAGCTTGGGTCTGCCTGGCATCTGGATTCGTCTGGCATCTGGGTCCCGTGCCGCCGGCGAGGCTCCGGGAGAGCTGCTCGCT
Source organism: Deinococcus proteolyticus MRP (assembly GCF_000190555.1). Lineage (GTDB taxonomy): Bacteria > Deinococcota > Deinococci > Deinococcales > Deinococcaceae > Deinococcus > Deinococcus proteolyticus. The sequence continues at coordinate 50,117 of NC_015169.1, read as the reverse complement.
GCTGCGCCTGCTGGCCGGGGCGGGCAGCGGCCGGAGAAGAGGAAGCTGAAGGAGGGGCCGCTATAGTGCACCTCGTGACTGCCGCCCCTCCGCATGCGCCGGATTCCGCGCCGCCCGTTTCTCCCCTCCTGGCTGTCTGGCTGGCCCTGCTGCCCCCTGTGCTGGGGCTGGGGCTGCTGGGCCTGGCAGGCTGGCCGGGTCTGCGGCGGCTGCCCCGAGCCACGCTGTGGTTGCTGGGGTTCTACGCTCTCAGCCAATTTTTGCCGGCCCTGCTGGCTCCGGATCCCGGTCTGGCCCTGGGAGGGGCAGCCCTACGTACGGGGCTGCTGGGCGGGCTGATCGGCCTGGGGGCCTGGCTGGGCGGCGCTCAGGCCCTGGCCCCGCTCGGTATAGGGCTGATGGTAGTCTATCTGACTGCCGTTGCCGGCGCTCTCAGTCACCCGCAGGACATCTACATCACCCGGCTGACCCATCCCTACATGACCTCCACCACCCTGGGCCTGGCAGGCACCCTGGGCGTGTGGCTGGCCCTGTTCACCCACAGCCCGCAAAGGGATGCCCAGGTCTGGGGGAGGGGTGGGCACAGCTGGACAGAGCAGCTGAGCGGCTGGCTGGCTTCGCCGCTGTGGCGCACGTTGCTCGGGCTGAGCGGCGCGCTGATTATCCTGGCTTCGGGCAGCCGGGGGGCGCTGCTGGCGGCCCTGGTCGGCACGGCAGCTGGCACCCTGCGCGGGCGCAGCCGCCTGGGCGCGGCGGCCATGGTGCTGCTGGGCACACTGGGAGCTGCTGGGGTCTGGCTGGGCGAGCGGCTGGGCATCAGCGCCCTGGCGCGGTTCAGTGACACGGCGTCCAGCGGCCGCGACCTGGTCTGGGGCACGGTGGCCGAGGTGGTGCGGGCCTATCCGCTCAGCGGCGTGGGCAGCTACGGCCTGGGCCGCTTTTTGCAGCTGCCTCAGCCCTGCCAGCTGTGGCCCGATGCCAGCGGCGTGGCCGCCCCCTGCCCCGGTTGGATGAGCGACCTGACCGCCCGCATCGGCAGCCCGTGGCTGATTGCCCACAACGGCTTCTTGCAGCAACTTGCCGAAACCGGCCCCCTGGGCACCGCCGGGCTGATGACCCTGCTGGGGCTGGTGCTGTACGCCGCTTGGCACAGCCGCCAGGCCCTGCTGCTGGCGGTGGTGACGGGCCTGCTGGTGGCCAACGTGAACGACAACCCGCTGCTGGTGCCCACGCCCTTTTTCGGGGAGCTGTTCTGGGTGGCCGCTGGAGCCGCGCTCTACCGGCTGGGCCTGGAAGTGGGCGTACCTGGAGAAGTGGCCCGGCCTGCCTCCGCGCCGCTGACGGTCGGCCTGCTGGGCGCGGGCACAGCAGCCCTTCTGGCCCTGCCGTTCTGGTCAGCCCGGGCTGCCCCGCCCCTGACGGCAGACCCGCCCAGGCTGATGTTTCTGGACGCTCCGGGGACCGCCAGCGGCGAAACCTACCCCATGACAGCACAGTTTCAGGGGACAGACGGTGCCTACCGCGCCGTGCTGAACAGCTGCCAGACCACCTGCGTGCCGGTCAGCAGCCAGGCCGTACGCATCAAGGACGGCCACTCCGACCTCATCAATTTTGCAGCCCGCATCCGCCCCGATGCCCGGCAGACACTGACCTTGCGGCTGTACACCGACGCCGGCAGCACCCAGGCCACGCTGCTGGGTGAGAAAAGCTGGGAGGTGACCCGGTGAAGCCGCAGGACATGAGCGCCAGTTCCCAGGGCACCAGTTCTCAGGGCACCAGTCCTCAGCGCGCTGCCCCGTGGCAAGGCGTGCTGTACAGCGCCCTGCCCGCCCTGCTGGTCTGTGGCGGCCTGGGGACACTGCTCTGGCAGGGGCTGCCACCGGCCCCGGAGCTGCAGCCAGCAGCGACCCCTGGCGGATGCGCAGCAGGTAAACCTGTGGCATTCACAGTGGGCTACCCGGACGACGGGGGCACCGCCACCCTACGGGAAGACGGCTTTCATCTGCTGGGGTCCTCCTGGCTGCGGGCGCAGGTGTGTGGGCCCGGCACCCTGACCATCGAAGGGGACGGCGACCAGGCCGGCGACGAACCGCCCCGGCTGGAAATCAGCCTGAACGGCACGAAGCTAGCCAGCGAGGCTTTCGCCCAGACCCGCACCGTGCAGGTCACGGTTCCGGCAGCCGGTGAGCTGACACTGGCCTACCTGAACGACTACTACCTGTCGGAGTACCGGATTGTGGTCTTAGAACAGCTGGAGCTGGAGAGCCAAAGCTGCGCGGCGCCGCTCACGGTAGAGCCAGGGAGCCAGAACATCTGGGACGCGGAACTGGCCACCGCCAGTCTGGTCTACGACACGCCACTGGTCTTCAATGTCTGCGGTGACGGCAACCTGGACATGAAAGTCTGGGGCAAGGAGGCGGGGGGCGAGTGGCCCACCGTCCGCTTCGAACAGGGCAGTCAGCTTCTGCGCGAGCTGCAGCCCAGCACCGAGCGCCAGACCCTGAGCCTGCCAGTCCGGGCTGGCCCGCTCACAGTGCGGCTGGTCAATCCTTACGTGGTGCAGAAGGAGGACCGCAACCTGTATCTGCGCCGGGTGGAATTTGCTCCCGAAGGCCCTTAGGCCAAGCTACTACGAGTAAAAGCAGAGTTACTGCTCGGTCTCTTGCACTTCTGACTCTTGCGCTTCTGCGGCGGTTGCCGGTGCACGGTAAGCGGGGAAAAACTGCGGCTGCAACTCCCCCACCGCCTGAGCGCGGGCCATAGCGAGCGCCGCGTACTGCTCTGCATCAGCCAGCAGGCGCACGCCAAAAAAAGGCTGCACCCCGTCTGAGTCGAAGGCTTTCTTGTAGCGGAAAATGCCGTCACCAGGAGTGTAGCCGCCGCCCAGCACGTAGCCTTCCTTGCCCTGCTCGCGCCCATATTCAATCACGGCAAATTTCAGCAGGTCGTTGGGCGCGTGGGCAAACGCTTCCTGCCGGGTACCCCCCAGAAACGAGTACAGGAAGCGGTCACTTTGCAGCACCAGCTCGGTGGAGACCATCTGGCCTGCCTCGTCAAACACCTCGGCCAGCACGAAGCTGCCCGGCATTTCGTCCTCGAAGGTCTGAAAAAAGGGCCGCTCGAAGTAGTACCACTCGCCCGCGTCCCGCCGCTGCATGGTGCCGTGGTAGATGTCAAGGAAGGCATCCAGATGGCGGAAATCCGGCTGAATCTCTACCCGCAGCTCGGCGCGGCGGGCCTTGTTCACGTTTTTGCGGACCTTGTGCTCAAAGTGCTTCCACTGCTCCTCTTCAGGACGGCGCACATCCACCACCACGTTGTCACTGAGGTGCAAGGCTTCGTAGCCCGTCTGCGACAGCTCAGGTGGGCGCTGCTCCAGCGAGGCCCGCAGGAAGGCGGTCAGCACTTTCTCGCGGTTCATCCATTCCAGTAAGGCCGCGTAAAAGCCAGCCCAGTCTGCCGTCTCTCCAAACGGGCCGCCGTAGCCGTAGGGCGACACCGCGTCGCGCCACTCGGCTCCGCCGGCCAGCTCAGCAGGCAGGGGCCGCAGCACCAGCGGCAGCAGCACCGTGCCTCCCTCTTCCCACAGCAGCGCGATGGGCTGGTCACCCTCCTTGGCAAACAGGGAGACATACGCGGGGTGCGCGAACGGCTCGCGCCCGGTGCGCTCCCAGGCAGCCAGCCACTCGGTTCGCTCCTGCATCGTCAGGATTTTCATGCTTGCTCTTTCGAGGCGTGCAGTGCCTTTTGGAAGGAGGCCAGCATGTCGGGGATATGCACGGGGTCAAGGTCCTGGTGAACCGGGAAGTTGATGACCGACTTGGAGAGTGCGACCATCTCGGCAAAGTCCCCGCGCACCGGCTCAATCAAGGTGTGGTAGAGGCTGACCATACCGTAGCCGTCTTCGTTCATCGCGTGATAGATGTGGTCGCGGTTGCCACGCAGGATGCGGATGGGCAGCGTCTGCGGCACGTCGCCAGCGGCAATTTCAGGCCACAGCAACTCGAAATCTTGCCCACATTCAGGCAGTTCGCGCAGGGCATCGAGAATTTGCCCAGCATTGCGGCGGCGGGCGGCACCGATGGCGGCCCAGTCATAATTCAGGATGAAGCGGGCCAACTCAGGAGCGGTTTCCTGCTGACCGTCCAGCAGTGACTGGTTGCGGTAGGCAATCATGCCCCCCTGCGCGTCGGGCGTGGGGAACATCTTGTGCAGCGAGTAGAGGTTGATATCCCCGAGGCTGCCCGCCACACCGCCCAGCAGCGCGGAATAAAAGCCGTGGGCCAGGTCTTCCACCAAGAGTGCGCCGTAGCGGTCAGCCAATTCGCGCACTTCACGCAACTTGGATTCGGTGCGGCCATAGTAATGAATTAGCACCAGCACGCGGTAGCCCTTTTGCAGTTCAGCTTCCAGCTTCGCCAAATCCACGGTCAGGTCAGGATTGAGGTCATAGAAGCCCGCCCGCACGGCCAGATTGCGGACCGGGTCAAAGACACCACTGCCCTCGCGGGGCGACCAGCCGATAAATGCGGGGAGCAGGACTCCTGCCGCCGGGTCCGGTAGGACAGAGGGCTGATTCAAAAAGTCCTGCATCCCCTCACGGGCCGAGCGGTAGAACAGCGTTGGCAGCCGTTGGGTGGCAGGGTCGGTGGCCGTTTTGGTAATGGTTTGGGTCATAGGTTAGGGTCCTCCTGAGACTCGGGAAGGGTCCAGTGCAGCCGCAGGGAGCGGTTGAAGGCCTCAGCGTCGGCATGGGGTGCAGCATCCTCCGGCGCTATCAGCAGGGCTTGCTGCAACGCGGGGAAAGCCGCCCGCAGCGCTGCCAACAGCCGCTCGTTGGCGAAATCTGCCGCCTGAGTGCAGCGTAGTACCGTCTCACCCATCCGGCCCAGCACGTATTTCTCGCCTTCAAAACGGATTTGGTACTCGCAAAAGCCATACCGCTGATACATTGCCAGCGCTGCGGGCCAGTTCAGCATCTGCACGGGCGTGGGCGCAGGCTCCGGCAAAGGCCGCCGCCACCACAGGGTGACCGCTTGCTCCTGAAAGCCCAGCTTGCGGTACAGGGTCAGGGCCGGAACATTGTCGGCAAAGACGTCCAGCGCCATACTCTTCAGGCCAGGCGTGATTGCCAGATAGTGCCGAATCAGTCGCGAAGCCACCCCTTGCCCACGGGCCAGCGGCGACACACAGATGTAGGAAAGAAAGCCCACCTGCGGCTCCGTTTGGCGGAACTCGGCGTACCCCACCAACTCGTCCCCCAGCGTGGCCCCGAGATACTGCCGCTCAGGATGAAGCTGCGGCGTGCTGACGTAGGCCAGCAAAAACGCTTCGGCTCCGGCCTGAGTCGCCGTCATGTAGGGCTGAAGCCGCTCGTCAAAGCTCTCCGTCAGCAGACGCTGAGCGGCGGGCACCTGGGCAGGGTGCAGCGGGCCAATCACAATGTCTGTCATCAGGCCAGCCTGCCCCGGCGTTCATCGTCCAGATTTTGCATGATGGACTCTGCATCGACCACCACGCCACTCCGCTTCACCACCTTTTGCAAAGTCATCAACAGAACCTTGAGGTCCAGAAGCAAATTCCTGTTCTGCACATACCAGACGTCCATCGCCAGGCGCTCGTCCCAAGACGCGGTGTTGCGGCCATTGACCTGCGCCCAGCCGGTGATGCCAGGGCGGACATTCAAGCGCTGCCGCTCTGCCTCGGTGAAATAGGGCGTGTAGCGCATCAGCAGCGGGCGGGGACCAACCAAGCTCATATCGCCGCGCAGCACGTTGAACAGCTCGGGCAGTTCATCCAGACTGGTCGAGCGCAGGAAGCTGCCGAACGGCGTCAGGCGCACGCTGTCAGGGAGCAACTCACCGTCCGGCCCGCGCTCATCGGTCATGGTGCGGAACTTGTACATGGTAAACGGGTCGCCGTAGCGGCCAGGACGGGTCTGTGTGAACAGCACCGGACTGCCCAGGCGCGAACGCACCAGCGCCGACAGAGCGAGCATCGGTACGCCCAGCAGTGCCAGACCGACGGCTGAAGCGACAAGGTCCACCGCCCGTTTGACGGGTTCGTAAGAGGTATTGCCCTGTGCGGCTGCCTCCAGCAACTCGGCAAAGCGCGCCGCACCGACACGCAGGGCCAGATGCTCCTCGTAGTAACGGGCACCGTTCTTGCCCATTTGCTGCCGCTGCTGCGGAGTCAGGCTCATCAGCTCGCGTACTGCGGCGGCCAACGCCCCAGCGTCTTGCGGCGTAAAGGTCAACCCTGCCTGAGCCTCCTCCACCATCGCCGCCGCGTCACCGCGCACGCCCATCAGCAGGGGTTTGCCCGCCCGCAGGTTAGCCTGCGTCTTGCCAGGAATGGTGATGGCAAACAGCGGGTCGTCCTTGAGGTGAATCAGCAGGGCGTCGGCCAGCGCCAGAATTTCCCCGATTTCGCTGGGTGGGCGGCGCGGCAGGAAATCCACGTTGGTCAGTCCGCGCTCTTTGGCCTGCCCCTTGAGACGTTCCTCATCCACCCCGCCGCCAATCATCACGAAACGGGCAGCTTCGCCCTGCAACTCGTCGGCAGCGTCCAGCACCACATCCAGCGCCTGAGCCTTGCCCATATTGCCCGCGAAAACTACATTGAATTTCCCTTCAAAGCCCAACTCACGCGCACGCTCGGGCGCAGGCGGGGTCAGGTCGGTCTTGTCCTCGTTGGTCCAGTTGGGAATCACGCTGATTTTCTGCTCGGGCACGCCCCGCTCAGTCAGCAGCGACTTGAAGCCAGGAGACAGCACCGCGATGCGCGAAGCGCGGCGGTAGACGTTGTCCATCACACGGCCTACCCCGTTCAGCACGGCGGCATTTTCCATCATGCCGGTCGCCGCGAGGGTATCGGGCCAGAGGTCCTGTATGTCGTAGACGAATGGCACGCCTTTGAGCGCTTGCAATACCGCCGCAGGCAGCGCCACCGTCGCAGGCGGGTGGTACACATAGGCGACATCAGGCCGCCGCATCAGCAGGGCACCTACCGCCGCCGACACCGCATACGACAGATAATTGGCCGCCCGCTTGACGCCGGAGCCGTCGTGGCTGGGGTACAGCGGCACCCGCAGCACCGGCACACCGCCGATGATTTCGCGCTGAAAGGGGCGAATGCGGTAGCCGGGGTACACCTTGCCGCCGGGGTAGTTGGGAAACCCCGTCAGCACCTCTACCTCATGGCCGAGCCGCTGCAATTCGCGGGCAAACAGCAGCCCCTTGAAGGTCGGTTCGGGGTCGAACCACTGCGAAATCATCAGGATACGCACGGCTTATTTTACGTCCTTACGCCACACCACGCGGTTCACGTAGTCGGTGTAGCTGTGAATGATGCGTACCACCTTGTCCGACACGTTGGGCATGGAGTAATCGGCCACCCGGCGCAGCAGACGCTCCTCGCCGCGTGGCTGGTCTTCCAGAATGGCGAGGGCCTGCATGATGCGCTCGGGGCTGAGGCCCACCATCATTACGCTGGCCTCCTCCATCCCCTCGGGGCGCTCGTGGGCCTCGCGGATGTTCAGCGCGGGGAAATTCAGGATGCTCGATTCCTCGGTGATGGTGCCCGAGTCGGACAGCACGGCGCGGGCGTGCATTTGCAGGTGGTTGTAGTCGTGGAAGCCCAGCGGCTTCATCAGTTCCACGCGGGGGTCGAACTGCACGCCTTTTTCATCAATGCGCTTTTGGGTGCGCGGGTGGGTCGAGACAATCACGCGCTGGTCGTACTTCTGAGCAATCGTGTTGAGCGACTCGACCAGTCCCGCGAGGTTGCGGTCATAGTCGATGTTTTCCTCGCGGTGGGCGCTCACAAGGAAATACTCGCCTGCCTTCAGGTTCAGGCGCTCCAGCACATCCGAGGCCTCAATTTGCGGCAGGTAGTGGTTAAGCACCTCGAACATCGGGCTGCCGGTCTTGATGACGCGGTCGGGCGACATGCCCTCGCGCAGCAGATACTCGCGGGCAATATCGCTGTAGGTGAGGTTGATATCGGCGGTGTGGTCCACGATACGGCGGTTGGTTTCCTCCGGCACCCGCTGGTCGAAGCAGCGGTTCCCGGCCTCCATATGGAAGATAGGAATCTTGCGCCGCTTGGCCGGAATAGCCGACAGGCACGAGTTGGTGTCGCCCAGAATCAGGACGGCGTCGGGCTGCTCCTCGGCCATCACCGCGTCCACCTTGATCAGAATGTTGCCGATGGTCTCGGCAGCGGTGCCGACGGCAGCATTCAGAAAGTGGTCGGGCTTCTTGACGCCCAGGTCACGGAAGAAAATTTCGTTCAGCTCGTAGTCGTAGTTCTGACCGGTGTGAACGATGACGTGATCGGTGTACTGGTCAAGCCGCGCCAGCACCCGCGACAGCCGGATGATTTCCGGACGGGTACCCACCACACTCATGACTTTCAGCTTCTTGACAGGATTCGTTTCGCTCATTGAGGTTCCACCATTTCCATAACCTGGTCGGGGTTGGCCGGGTCGAACAGTTCGTTGGTCCAGAACATGGTCAGCAGGGTACTGTCACCCACGTTGGTGATGTTGTGGGTATGCAGCGTGGGAATATCCACATAGGACGGCTGGTCGCCCGACACGCGGAAGACCTGTACCTCGTCACCGAAGATGTGCCGCAGCCGAATTTCCGCCTCGCCGCCCGACACCAGGAAACGTTCCACCTTGCGGGTGTGAAAGTGGTTGCCACGGGTGATGCCGGGGTGGGTGGTGGACATGAAGGTCTGCCCACCGCTGGGGCTCTTGATGGCTTCAAACAGGCTGCCGCGCAGGTCGGTGTGCAGCTTGAGGGCCACCGGGTAGTGCTGTGGGTACAGGTACGAACGGTACATGTTGAACAGGTCGCGCCGGAACGGGTCGCTGATGTCAGGGATGATGTGTTCTGCGTAGGTGCGGCGCATTTCCTGCAGCGTCTCCAGCAGACCGCGCACCGTCAGCTGCGTGCCCTCTACCCTCACAGTGCCGGTCTGGCCTTCTTGCACCATCCGCCACATCCGCCGCGAGGCTTCCTGCGCGTGAATCTGCTCGATAGGAGCGTCACTGTCCACGCTGGGTTCCTCGCCGGCAGCCAGCTGATGGCAGAAGGTCGCGACCACCGAGTTGTAAAAGGGCTTGCCACCTTCGCCAAACACACCGGGCAGCACCACGTTGGTGAACTTGCCGCCGCTGGCCTGCGCCCAAGCTTCCAGCACCTCGGCAGCGCGGCGCTTGGACTGACCGTAGGGCGTGTCGCGCTCGATGTGGGTGGAGGACGAAAACAGCACATGCGCCCGGCTCTCCGCCTCTTCCAGGGCGGCCACCAGCTGCTCCGTCAGGGCTACGTTGGTGCGGGCCACTTCCTGCTCGTCGCCACGGTTCATGCCGGCCAAGTGGAAGACCACGTCTGCGTTACGCACGCTTTCAGCCAGCCGCGCGGAACCAGCGAACTCTTCGCGGCCCACAGGAACGACTTCCACCTCCTCAAAAGCCCGTAGGTAAGCCCGCAGATGGGTGCCCAGCATCCCATGAGCGCCGGTCACCACCACTTTCATCGCTTGGCTCTCCAGGCGGCCAGTTCAGCTTGCACAGCGGGCAGCGTCAGCAGCAGTTCTTCCACCTGCTTGACGTTCAGGCGCTCGGTGTTGTGCGAGTGGTAGTCCTCCAGGAAAATTTCCTCGCGGTTCCCTTCGCTGAAGTACTTGGCGTAGTTCAGGTCGCGCACGTCCATGCGGACCCGCAGGTAGTCGCCCATGTCCTCACTCTGGGCAATCTCGCCAGAGGAAGCCAGCACCTCGAACAGCTTCTCGGCATGCCGGGTTCCGATCACTTCAATCGGCACATCGGCCTCAAACAGGTTGACCAGCGCCTGGGCCAGGTCGGCCACCGTGCTGGCGGGAGCCTTACGCACGAAAATGTCCCCCTGTTGCGCGTGCTCGAAGGCGAACAGCACCAGGTCAATGGCGCTGCGCAGCGAGAGCAGGAAGCGGGTCATGTTGGGGTCGGTGACGGTCAGGGGCTTGCCCGCCTTGATTTGCTCGATAAACAGCGGAATCACCGAGCCGCGCGAATACATCACGTTGCCGTAGCGCACGCTGGAAATGGTGGTCGCTCCCTCGGTCCCCACCAGGCGGCGAGCGGCGGCGGTGGCTACTTTTTCCATCAGCCCCTTGGTCATGCCCATGGCGTTCACCGGCTGCACGGCCTTGTCGGTACTCAGGCACACCAGTGACCCCACGCCATGGTCGATGGCCGACTCGATGACGTTGTGTGACCCCACCACATTGGTCAGCACAGCCTGCATGGGAAAGAACTCGCAGCTGGGCACCTGCTTGAGCGCCGCCGCATGAAACGCCAGGTCTACACCGGCCATTGCCTGGTCCACTGAAGCGCGGTCACGAATATCCCCGATGTAGAACTTCACCTTGGGGTTCTTCATGCGGACCCGCATGTGCTCCTGCTTCAGCTCGTCACGGCTGAATACGCGGATTTCCTTAACATCGCTGTCTTTGATGAGCTGCAGCAGTTCATTGCCGAAAGAGCCGGTGCCGCCGGTAATCAGAACCGTCTTGCCAGCCATATCCTGTAGATTAGTCACGGGTCATTTCCTCCAATTTCAACATATCCCACTCTTTACAACGCATCGTCACGCACGGGGAAATTAATGTCCCCGCAGACGCAGCCGGTAGGTACGGGTCACCAGCCAGACCAGGGTAATGACGATAAAGGCGCTCAGGGAATCCAGGGCAATACCGACCTGGTTGTTGGCCGACAGAAACAGCGACATGGTGGTCATGAAGCTGAATACGGCCGTGGCGAGCAGGGATTCGTTTAGCACAGCGTCCTTCCAGGACAGCGCCGTGACCAGACCCACCAGGAACATCACGAACGGGACCAACCAGAAGCTGATATCGCTGGCCCAGGACGTGTAGGCGGTCGACCAGCGCACGCCGTTGTCCCAGCCACGGCGGTCAATCTTGTTGGGGTAACTGTGCTCCAGATACTCTTCGCCCATTACGGCGTCCGAGAGCGGTTTGAGGGCGGGGGCATTGCCAAAAGGAAAGGTGGTATTGAACGGCTCCTGCAGGGCCAGGCTCATGCCGTAATAGCCGTGTGTGGCGTAAGCGACAGTCAGGCCGTAAACGTAGCCCAGCGGCGTGTCGGTTCCGCGTGCACAGACTCCGGCTTCTATCACGCAAATGTTGGTCTGGCCCCCGGTCCGGGTCAGCTTGCGCTGCGAGAACACGCTCAAAAAACCCACCAGCGTCACCACGGCAAGAGTGACGAACAGCAGGCTGCGGGCCAACTGCGCCAGGCTGACCCGGCCGGTCAGCGAGCGGTAGTAGTTCACGGCCGTCGCAGTCAGGAAAATCACGGCGATGTCGAAGATTTCCTTGTCGGTTCCCCGGAACACCGAAAACAGCACCCAGAACAGGTACACCGCGAGCAGCGCACCCTTTTCCCAGGGCTTCAGCCGCCGGAAGTTCATGGTGGCGTAAATCAGACCCAGGGTAATCAGGGGCTGCAGGACAATTTTGAGCAGGACAAATGGTGCGTTCAGCAGGCTGCTGGACGTTTCGCCGTAACGCAGGGTGTCGTAGTAGTTTTCTTGCTGGTCCCCAAAAATTCGGGCTGTATTCCAGAAGAACTCGCCAGTGTAGACGTAGATGGAGGCCGCGAAAACCAGGACACCTACGAGCAGGAGGACGCCCAGGTGGCGCACAACCCAGTCCGTCACCTCGCGGCCCGGCCGGCCCACCTGGCGCTGAGCGCCAAAGACGTACCCGGCGGTATAGAACACGAAGAACGCCGTGAGCAGGCCGGACATCAGCCCGGCGTTGCGGATAGGCCAGGCAAAAGGACCGTACAGGAACGCCAGATAGGTGCCCACATTGAACAGGGCAAATACCAGATAAGGCAGGTACAGTTTGCCCAGATTACGCTGGCCCGCAGTGTCCGCTGCGCGGGACGGCAAGCGCGGCGAACCGGCAGAATCGCTAGGGAGCCGGACGGGCGTGCGGCGCAGCTGCGTCACTGCGCGCTCTCCAGGCCTGCCTGTGCCATTTCCTCGACCTGTTCGGCAATCCGGTCCGCCGTCATGTGGGCGTAGTAGTAGGCGTGTCCGCTGCGGCCCCACTCGCTCCGCTGCGGGGTGGCTACCATCTCAGCAATGGCCGCGGCAATCTGCTGCGGGTCGTCGCTGTGCAGCTTGCGCCCACCCTGCGCCGTCTCCTGCACGAAGCTGCCGAAATCGGAACCCTCCTCGGTGATGGCCAGCACCGGCAGCGCCACCCGGAAATAGTCGATCACCTTGGACGGGAAAGAATCGGTCTTCGCGTTCGGGTCGGTGATGATCAGGCCCAGCCAGGCCCCGGCAATTTCACGCTGATACTGCTCACGGCTCACCTGACCCATCAGCCGGACGTTCTTCAGTCCACGCTCACGAATTAAAGCTTCCAGCGCCGGTTGCAGTGGCCCACGTCCATAGATTCGTAACTCGATGTCGGCGGGCAGGAACTCGGCCGCCCGCACCAGGGCTTCGATGTTGCGCCCTGGTGCCAGCTGGCCGCCGAACACGCAGTATTTCTGAGCGTCGGGTTCGCGTAAGGGAAGCCGTTCGCTGCCACCCCAGATAGGCAGCAGCCGCAGCCGCGAATCATCTTTCCAGCCGAATACTCGCCTGAACGACTCGCGGTTCTTCGGCGACATCAGCCCAATCACGTCCATCTGCCGCAGCAGGTGCAGCTCGGCGGCATGCAACCCCTTCTCGATAGGGCCACGCGGAATCATGCCCAGCTCAACTTGGTGATACGGGAAAAAGTCCCAGTACACGGCCAGCTTGCGCCGGGCTTTCAAGCGGTTCAGGGCAATCAGTGGATAGGCGACGAACAGCGGCGAATAGTAGATGGCCAGGTCGTACCGTTTACTCAGCGCCTGCCCGAACGAGAGGTACTTCAGCGGCGCCAGGGACCACTTGCGGGCCATTGCGACCAGGCCCTTACCTCTGGGCATGGTACGGTCCACATGTAAGGTCTGCCCCTCCCGGTACTTCACCTTCGGCTCGGCTTCAGCCTCCCAGTCCACGTACAGCACGGTGACATGGTGCCCCCGCACAGTCAGGGCGTCGGCCAGCTCGTTGGTGAGGTAGGGCGACGACCCGGTTTCGTCGTATTTGGCAACCACCATTGCAATGTTCATTGTGTTCTCCCTTTGAAATGCAGCCCTGCCGCTATGGCCAGACCCAACGCAGCGCTGAGAAATAGAGCTTGGTACAATCCTTCTAGCGAATTTCCCAGCGGGGTCTGGGTGATCAGCAGCAGCAGCAACGCCGCCTGCCCGAGTTCCATCGCGATATACGATTTGAACCGCCGGTGAGCAATGAAGGTGTACATCAAGACCATAGTCAGCACTTTGAGGCTGTCTACCCCCACCTGCCAGGGCACGAATTCACGGCCCCATAGGTAATCCACCGTAAACAATAGCTGTACGGCCAGGTCATAAAAAAGATAAAACAGCAGCCCCACCCCGGCCATGGCTCCCAGGTTCAATAGCGCTGCTTGCTTTAGCAAAGGCCGTTCGTCATCTACTGCGTGTAGCCGCTGCATAAAAAAGTGCGTGAAATAGATGGCGAAAATCTGCATGTAGACATCGGACAGCCGGGACAACACCTGCCACATGGCGACCGTGTCCCAACCTGCACCGGCTGCCAGCCGACTGCGGGCCAGGACCAGCACGGCCGGCAAAAACAAGATGGCCGAGAACATGGCAGCCGAGTCGCCCAGCTTGCGCCGGAGGGAGTCCCAGGTCAACCTTTGCCAGCGCAGCGGCAACGGCCGCGCCACAAACATGACGGCAGCGGGTCCCAGCAAGAACAGCAGATAGCCCAGGCTGAGGCCAACCAGGCCCGGCAGAAAAGTCACGCAGGCTCCGAACGCCGCCACACCGGCCAGCACGCCGTAAACCTGCAAGGTGGCGTTGCGCCGCTGCTGCCCGCTGCCGCTCAGGTAGGACAACGCGAAGGTGTAAAAGGAGAAGGCGGGGATGCTCAGGGCCAGCAACATGACCGGCAGGGTCAGCCGTTCTGTGCCCAGCCAGGAATGGCCAAAGAACGGATAGAGCCCCAGAAAGACTGCCCCGGCCAGCACGGAAAACAGCAGGGCGGTCCAGAAGTATTCCAGACCAGTCTGCTCGCGCTCCTGCTCATCTGCGGCCGAAACGTCGCGAATCACCGCGTTGTTCAGTCCAGCCGAAGACAGCATGTTGACGATGGCAGACACGGCGACGAACTGCCCGAACACACCGAAATCATCCGGTGACAGCACAGTAGCTGCCACCTTATTGATCAGCAGGACACCTGCAATCTTAAAGAAGTTGGCCGAAATCAGGGCAACGAACGGATGTCTCAGTAAGTTCAGCACTTGGGTCTGGTCCGCAAAAAGCGGATTTTATCCTTCCGCTCGGCTCTTGGGACTGTAGGAGTAGGAGTAGGAGTAGCTGCTCTCCGCACTTTGGCTCTGCTTGTTGATGACGAAGCCCAGCAGGTTCAGCCCAGCGCGCTCGGCCCGGCGAACGGAATTCCGGATGGCCCGCAAGTCAGTCTGTCCGGATTCCGTCACCAGCACCACACCGTCGGCCACCTTACCGAGCACCAGGCCGTCCGCCAGGGCAAGCAGCGGAGCACTGTCAATCAGAATCAGGTCGTACCGCGAGCGCCACAGCCCAATGGCCTCGGACAGCTGTGCAGCGTTCAGGGCCCCCAGGCTGTCCTGCATGCCCTGACCGGCTGGCAACAGGTGAACATTGTCCTCGGTGGCCAGCACCTGAACGTTGTAGGGGTCCCGCAGCGCACTGGGCGTATCCTGCGCGCCGTTTTCTCCTATCATCGAAGTCCAGGTGGGAACAGACCCGTTGAGGTACTTCTGCCAGACCTGGACCTGGGTGCCGCGGCGCAGGTCAGCATCTATAATCAAGACCTTTTTGCCGGTACCAGCCAGTGCGTCCGCAAGCGTTGCCGTGACACTGGATTTGCCTTCACCGGGCGCGGAGCTGGTCACCATAATCACCGGGCGCTCGACACCTTGCAGCGCGGAAAGCAGGTTCACGCGCAGGAAGCCAATGGCTTCGTACAGCCCGGCTTGCCTGGCGGCCCGTACCATACCCCGCATCATGACGTCACGCTGGCGCAATTTGGGCAGGCTGGCCAGGGTAGGCAGGCCCAGGTCGAGCAGGTCGTCCTCACTGCGCACCTTGCGGTCCGCCACGGCCATCAGTGTGGCGAACCCCAGGCCCAGCAGCAGACCGGCGATACCTGCCAACGCAGCATTCCTTACGGGTTGGGGCTCCACGGGGGACAGCGGAGTAATGGCTTCCGAGAGCGGCTGCAACACTCCTGAAATCGACTGCTCCAAGATACCGACCTGGGTCAGGCTCTGCTGCAAGGCAGTCTGCCGGGACGCCAGCAGCGACCTTTCCGGACTTCCGGCCCGTGCAGCTTTCAGTTCAGCTTCTACCTGACTCAGCTGCGCCTCAAAGCCCTGCTGAGCCTGCCGAACACTGGCCAGAGCGCGGTCCTTGTCCCATTCCAGCAGCGACTGGGCAGCCAAATTCGCCAGGGTCCGCGCCGCTTCGGGGGTATTGGCACGGCCCGCTACGGTATAGATGCCGTTCCCGTAAAGGTCGAGCCTTGAAGTGAGCCGCACCGTCTCCATGCTGCGCTCAGCCAATTCGGTCTGCAGGTTCTCGATCAGCCTCTGCTGCTCCGGCTCAGGGATAGCAGCATTCTGGGCAATCCTGGCCGTCAGTGGTCCCATGACCGAGGTACTTTGCAGGGCCTGGGCTACGGCACCTTCGGGCAAAGGAGGTGCTTTGACCAAAGCCTCTCCCAACACGCTGTCCGCCGCCTGAGCCGACCCGCCAGTCACCAGCAAGGAGGCCTGCGCCTCGTACACGGCCGGCTTGGAGCGCGACCAGAAATAGGTCAGGCCTGCCAGCGCGAGGCTAAGGGCAAGAATCCAAGGAAGTGCACGTTTCAGACGGTGCCATAGGGTCGTGAGGTCTAGTTCCTGTTCATGAGATTGAGTCACAAGTTACCTGTTTACCTTTCAAGACCTACATCGTGAGATGAGGATTGCTGCTCCACATCATACGAAAACATTCTGACATAGCCCCCTTTTCTGACGAGACAGGCGCAGCTGACCAGCCTTGATGTCGGATCCCGGTGCCCGGCAAAGGACGGCCCGCTGGCAGAAAAAAACTGTGGACGAATTCGCTGGGAATCCGTCCACAGTAAGGCGCAATCAGGAAAATGGCTTGAGGCTCAGTTGCTCAGGCGCTTCAATTTAGGCCGGCCCCAGAAACGGTGTTGGGCCAGCGTCTGCACAAATTCGGCCATATCGGGAGCGTCGGCGCTGAGAATTCCCAGGGCTTTCATGCCGCTGAGGTCACCCACCAGCGCGGCCAGGTCGGAACCCTGCAGAAGCTGCTGACCTTCGCCGTAAGCGGCGATGGGCTTGCCGTGCTTGTAAGCTTCCAGCAGGTAGGCATGGGCGTCGCCGTCTTCCAGCAGCGCGGCGACGCTCTGGGCACCGCCCGGCACGATAACAGCGTCGAACAACACCATATGGGAGTTGCTGATGGTCTTTTTGGCTTCGGCGCCGCCGTCCAGCATACCCAGGTGCTGTCCCAGGACCTCGCCCTTGGCATCCTCGGCTTCCAGTGCCTGCTTGATGGCGTCCACCTGAGCACCGTCCACTCCGTCGGCGGCCAGAATCGCCACCATGCGGTTACGGATACCCTTCGGCGGCTGGGCTTCCATACTCAGTCCCTTGGACTTGCTCAGGCCGCCCGAGGCCGTAGGAGCCGCTTCGGCCTTGGCCAGCAGCTGCATCTCCTCGGCACAGTCCGCGGTTCCGCCAGGCTTGACCACCTCGTCCGCGCGGGGAGCTTCGCCCAGGGCCACAGCCACCTGCGAGGCCAGCAGCGGATGAATCTGTTCCAGATGATCCAGCATCGCCACACGCACGTGGCGGGTTTCCACCTTGCTCAGCTCGAACTGCAGCGCCTTGCACAGGTGTTCACGCTCAATGGGCTCCAGCGAGTTCCAGAACAGGCGCGCCTGACCGTAGTGGTCACCGAAGCTCTCGGCCCGCTTGCGCAGCTTCTCGCCACTGATGGGCTCGGGGTAGCTCACGAAGCCGCCCTGATCGCGGGGCACTTCCTGCGGGGAGCCGCCGTCCAGCGAAGCAGGGTGGTACGACACGCGGCCCGGGTTGATGACGTGGCGCATGAAGCCGTCGCGCTGGTTGTTGGCGACCGGGTTCAGCGGGCGGTTGATAGGCAGGTGCTGCCAGTTCGGCCCGCCCAAGCGGATCAGCTGGGTGTCCAGGTAGGAGAACAGCCGGCCCTGCATCAGCGGGTCGTTGGTGAAATCCATGCCCTGCACCAGGTTGGTGGGCTTGTAGCCGACCTGCTCGGTCTCGGCGAAGAAGTTGTCGGGGTTGCGGTTCAGCACCATCCGGCCGATGACCTTGAGCGGCACCAGCTCTTCGGGAATGATCTTGGTGGCGTCCAGAATGTCGAAGTCCCAGCCGTCGGCCTCTTCCTGAGTAAACAGCTGCACGGCCAGGTCCCATTCCAGCGTGCCGCCCTGGTCAATGGTTTCCCACATGGCGCGGCGCTGGAAATCGGGGTCCTTGCCCATAATCTTCTGCGACTCGTCCCAGACCAGCGAGTGCACGCCGTTGACCGGCTTCCAGTGGTACTTTACGAAGGTGCTCTGGCCCTGGGCGTTAATCAGGCGGAAGGTGTGGACGCCGAAGCCCTCCATGGTGTCGAAGTAGCGGGGCAGGGTGCGGTCCGACATCTGCCACATGATCATGTGCATGGACTCGGGCGTCAGGCTGATGAAATCCCAGAAGGTGTCGTGGGCGCTGGCGGCCTGCGGCATTTCATGGTGCGGCTCGGGCTTGACGGCGTGCACCAGGTCCGGGAACTTGATGGCGTCCTGAATAAAGAACACCGGGATGTTGTTGCCCACAATGTCCCAGTTGCCTTCGTCGGTGTAGAACCGCACCGAGAAGCCGCGCACGTCGCGGGGGGTGTCCGCCGAACCACGGAAACCGGCCACGGTGGAGAAGCGGGTAAACACCGGGGTCTGCTTGCCCACTTCGGTCAGCACCCGGGCGGTGGTGTACTGCTCCAGCGACTCGGTCAGTTCGAAGTAGCCGTGTGCCGCCGAACCGCGTGCGTGCACGATACGCTCGGGAATACGCTCGTGGTCGAAGTGGTGAATCTTCTCGCGCAGCAGGTAGTCTTCCAGCAGGGTGGGGCCACGCACGCCGGCCTTGAGCGAGTTCAGGTCGTCGCTGATGGCATGGCCGAAGTTGTCGGTCAGGCGGTCCTGTTCGCTGCGGGGGGCCGTATCACGGGCCAGGTCGTCGGATTTGGCGTTGGTGTGGGCCTTGTCCTGATTATGGATAGGGTCGGAAGGGTCATGCCGCACGGAGGCGGCAGGCTGGCTGGTTTCTGACTTGGGCATGATGGGTTCCTCCAGAGAACAGCGGCTGAGAAGCAGCACAGAACGTGGGAAAGGGACACGCAAGCAACTGCGCCTCTTGCCTTACCCTAACCGGGGGGCCAGCTGGAGGGTGATAGAAAAGTAAAGGCGCTTAGCGGTTTTGTGCTGCCCGCAAAAGCCCTCCCATTTCACTCGGAAATGGAAGGGGAAAAGCAGCTGCCACTACGTCGTGCGCTCACCCGGTGCTTCCGACCGTATGAGAGCCGCTTCAGTGCTCACACTGACAGTCAGTGTAAAGGGCCGGCGGTTCCGCAGTCAGCCGTATCAGCGGGTCAGCCGCTCTGTGAACTCCACCAACCGCTCAGCCTGGTGGCGGATGGCCGCTTTCTTCTCTTCAGACAGGTCACCGCCCGCCGTCACGCTTGCACCGTAAGGGTTGCCTCCAGCTTTGGAGACGACATCGGAGGTGAAGCCGGGAGGCACGATCACGTCACCCCAGTGGGCAGCCATCACGTAGAGGCCTTGCAGGGTCATTTCCTGACCGCCGTGATTGTTGGCCGCTGAGGTCATGGCGCTGAAGGTCTTGTTGGCCAGCGCGCCCTCGGCCCACAGACCCCCAAGGGTGTCGATAAAGGCCTGCGCCTGACTGGGCACGTTGCCGTAGCGGGTCGGCACGCTGAGCAGATAGCCCTCGGCCCAGCGCATGTCGTCATGCGACACTTCCGGCACGTCGGCCGTCTGGTCCTGCATGGCTTTCCAGGCGGCCTGACCATCAATCACACTCTGGGGAGCCGTTTCGGGGAACTTGCGCAGGCGCACTTCGGCTCCCTTCGCTTCGGCGGCTGCCTGGGCTTCTTTGGCCATCGCGTAGTTGGTGCCGTAGGTGGTGTAGTAGGCAATCAGGATTTTGGGGGCCATCGGTGAACTCCTTGGTGAATAGAGGCAAATGGGAAGCAGGTGTTATCACACCTATTTGAGACTGGCCCAGCATGCCACATCTTCAGCAGGGATTCAAGAGGTAAAGCGGTTTATAAAATGAAGCCAAACCGCAACTGGCCACAGCAGGGCCATAGGAACAGCTTGCCGCCTATGGCCCCACCACCTGAGCGCCACCTAACGGTATTTCAGCGCCTGCATCAGCTCCTCGACGATTTCGGCACTGTCGCCGCGTTCACTGGCAGTTGCCACATGGGCGTGCAGGTGGCCGCGCAGAACGACGCTACCGGCACCGTCCAGAGCACCCTGCACTGCCTTGATTTGCCGTAGCACGTCCATGCAGTACACCTCCGGGTCGTCGAGCATCTTCACGATGCTCTGCAGATGTCCCTGCGCCACACTGAGGCGGCGGCGGGCGGCCAGCCGCTCGGCTTGCGGCATACAGAGCGGTCCGGCCGTGCAGTGAGGGGGAGCGTCCCCAGCCCGCTTTTCCCCAGCCGCAGCCCCAGCCCCTTTTTCTCCAGACACCTTCAGCTGTGACGCGCCATGCCGGCGGGAGTGGCGACATAGCCTTCTTCTGCCACAGCCGCAATCATGGCCGCCTGCTCAGCATTGCCCTGGACCGCCGCCCTGCCCTCTTCCAGGCTGACCGTGACCAGCTCTACCCCCGGTACCCCGCGTAGCGCCTTTTCCACCGCCGCGACGCAGTGGCCGCAGCTCATGCCCTCAATGTTCAGCTCGGTCATCATCTGATTGTTCTGGATTTGGGTCATGGAGTCAGCATAGCTCTACGCAGTGGGGCACGGAAAGAGATGGATGAAGACAGCTTTAATTCTCTACCCTCCCCAGGGGGGTAGGCTAAAAAGCATGACAGCGAAGGAACTGCGACTTCCGGTAGAGGGCATGACCTGCGCCGCGTGTGTGGGCCGGGTGGAGCGGGCCCTACAGAAAGTGCCGGGTGTAGAAGAAGCCCAGGTCAACCTGGCCACCGAGGCAGCCAATGTCCACTATGACCCGGCAGCGGTCGCCCCTGAGCAGCTGGTCTAGGCGGTACAGCAGGCAGGCTATAGCGTGGAGACTGCCGCAGCCGACTTCGGGGTCACCGGGATGACCTGCGCCGCGTGTGTGGGCCGGGTAGAACGCGCCCTGAAAAAGGCACCCGGCGTGCTGGACGCCAGTGTGAACCTGGCCACTGAGCGGGCCAGCGTGCGCTATCTGCCTGGCGTGTCGAGCGCCGAGGACCTGTACGCCGCCGTGGAAGCTGCCGGCTACGGGACGGAGCGACCAAGCATGGCCGGGGCCAGCGCTGGCCCAGCAGCGGACCCGCAGGAACGGGCCAGCGCTGGGCTGAGGCGTGACCTGGGCCGAAGCGCAGCCTTCGCCGTGCCGCTGTTTCTGCTGAGCATGGGGCCGATGCTATACCCGCCGCTGCACCACTGGCTGCTGAGTACAGTGGGCGAAGGCACGCTGAACTGGCTGATGCTGGCACTGGCGGTGCCGGTGCAGTTCTGGGTGGGGCGACGCTTTTACCGCGCCGGCTGGGGAGCGCTGCGCCATGGCAGTCCTGACATGAACACCCTGGTCATGATAGGCACCACGGCGGCCTTTGCGTACTCGGCGCTGGTCACCCTGGCGCCCGGCCTGCTGCCGCCTGCTGCCCGGCACGTGTATTTCGAGGCCAGCGGCGTGGTTATCACGCTGGTGCTGCTGGGCAAATACCTGGAAAGCCTGGCCAAGAGCCGCTCCAGCGGGGCCATGCGGGCGCTGCTGCAACTGCGCCCCCCCGAAGCCTGGCTTCTGGAAGGAGACGCGGTGCAGCGGGTGCCGGCCGAGAGCGTGCGCCGTGGTCAGCGGGTGCAGATCCGTACTGGCGAGAAGGTGCCGGTAGACGGCGTCATCGTGCAGGGAGAGTCATATCTGGACGAAAGCATGCTCACCGGCGAGAGCGTGCCGGTCGCCAAAGGTCCCGGCGACGAGGTGACCGGCGGCACCCTGAACGGCTCCGGCCTGCTGACGGTGGAGGCCACCCGGGTGGGCGCGGCCTCAGCACTGGCACAAATCATCGCCCTGGTGGAGCAGGCGCAGAGCGAAAAACCGCCGATTCAGGGGCTGGCCGACCGGGTGGTGGCCGCCTTCGTGCCGGTGGTGCTGGTCATTGCGGCCCTCACCTTCGCCGCCTGGCTGATATGGGGCGGAGAAGCGGCGCTGCCACAGGCACTGATTCACACCGTGGCCGTGCTGATTATCGCCTGTCCCTGCGCGATGGGCCTGGCCACTCCGGTCAGCGTGATGGTGGGCAGCGGCAAGGCCGCCGAACTGGGCGTGCTGTTCGGTGGAGGCCGGGCGCTGGAGCAACTGCACCGGGTAGATGTGGTGGCCCTCGACAAGACCGGCACGCTCACTGCAGGCCGCCCCACGCTGACCGCACTGCACCTCTCCCCCACCGCAGCCTGGACAGAGAGCGAGGTGCTGGCCCTGGCCGCCAGCGCTGAAGCGGGCAGCGACCACCCTATCGCCCACGCCCTGTTGACGGCGGCGCAGGAGAGGGAACTCGCCCTGACTGCGGCCACGGGCTTGGTGACCGAAGCGGGCTACGGGCTTACCGCACAGGTGGGCGGGCACCGCGTGCAGCTGGGTGCCGAGCAGTATATGGCACGGCTGGGGCTGGACACCTCATCCTGGGGAGCGGCCCTGGCCGAGCTGGGCCAGCAGGCGGCCACTCCGGTCTTCGTGGCGGTGGACGGTCAGCCGGCTGCACTGCTGGGCGTGAGTGACCCCCTCAAACCGGGCAGCCGTGAAGCCGTAGCCGAACTGCACCGCCAGGGCTACCGGGTCATGATGGTGACTGGCGACAGTCAGGCCACGGCCCGCGCCATCGCTGCGCAGGTGGGCCTGGACCCGGACCGGGAGGTGCGCGCCGAGGTGCTGCCTGCAGACAAGGCGGCCGCAGTAGAAGACCTGCAGGCCCAGGGCCTGAAAGTGGCGATGGTGGGCGACGGCATCAACGACGCTCCGGCGCTGGCCCGCGCCGACGTGGGCGTGGCCCTGGGCACCGGCACCGATGTGGCTGCCCAAACGGCCGACGTGCTGCTGATGTCGGGGGACCTGCGCGGTGTGCCCAACGCTGCCGCGCTGAGCGCCGCCACCCTGCGCAACATTCGCCTGAACCTGTTCTGGGCTTTCGCCTACAACGTGCTGTTGATTCCGGTGGCTGCCGGGGTGCTGAGCCGCTGGGGGCTGGGTCTTTCACCCGTGCTGGCAGCGGCCGCAATGGGCCTGAGCAGCGTGTTCGTGATGAGCAATGCGCTGCGACTGCGGGGATTCAGGCCGCCGCTGGAGCGTGCGGAAGTCTCAGCGCCCTCCCAGGCAGCGGCGAGACTTTCAACTTGAAAGTTGGCCGGCTTTCGCCCCACGTTTCATCCGGGCAGTCAGGCGCAGGAAGCGGGTCAGCTGCAAAATTGCTGCGGCCAGTAGCCCCACCAGTAGCCCGTACCACAGGCCACGCGGCCCCAGGTCCAGCACGAAAGCCAGCAGGTAACCCACCGGCATTCCCAAACCCCAGAAGCTGGCGAGAGACAGCAGCAGCGGCACACGGGTGTCCTGCAGGCCACGCAGCGACGCGTTGGCGCTCACCTGCACGCCGTCTACCACCTGAAACAGCGCCGCAATCGCCAGCAGACTGACTGTGGTGGCTATCAAAGCAGTGTTGGCCGGGTCACTGGTATTCACGAACACGCCGATGAACCGCTGGGGCATCAATGTTTCGAGCACAGCAAACAGCAGCATGACTCCCGCTGCCAGTGCGATGCCCAGCAGCCCGGCCCGGCGCGCCAGCCGCAGCCGACCCGCGCCGGCTGCCTGGGCCACCCGGATACTGGCAGCCGTTGAGAGGCCCAGGGGAATCATGAACAGGGCCGTAATAATCTGAAAGGCCACATTGTGCGCTGCCAGGGCCTGATTGCCGAAATTGCCCATCAGCAGCGAGGTGACGCTGAACATGCCTGCCTCGGCTCCCAGGGTCAGACCGATGGGCCAGCCCAGCGAGAAGAGGCTGCGGACCTCCGCCCGCATCGGTGTACCGGGCATGAGGGGTTCCACCCGGCGCAGCACCTGCGGCAGCAAAGTCAGGAACATGACCCAGGCGGCCAGGGCCGAAGCTGCCGCCGCACCGGACAGTCCCAGCGCCGGCAGCGGTCCCCAGCCAAAGGCCAGCGCCGGCGATGCCAGCGATACGGTGGCGACCCCCAGCGCCGCGATCAGCGTGACCACGCCCGGGCGCCCGGTGGCTTCCATCGCGCCGCGCAGCGCTGTGAACAGCAGGACAGCCGGCATTCCCAGGGCATACAGGCGCAGATAGCTGGCCACCAACCCGGTGTCCAGTTCGGGCGGGGCAAAGCGGTGCAGTTGCGTGGACAGCAGATAGGTAAATGGCAGCATGACGCCGGCCAGCAGCAGCGCCAGCCGGAAGCCGGCATGCAGGGCGCGGGTCACGCCCTGGTGATCGCCGGCACCGTGGGCCGCAGCAGCGCGGGGAGCCACCGCCAGCATCATTCCGCTCAGCGCCACGAAAAACAGGTAATAAATGGCACTGCCGTAAGCGGCCGCTGCCAGTTCACCCTGTCCTAGCCGCCCAATCACCGCTGTGCTGACCAGCGCGAGCGCATTGGCTGCGAACTGTGAGAGCACCACCGGCCCGGCGAGGCGAGCCAGGGCACGCAGCTCGGCGCCGGTATGTTCGGCCGGCCCTGATACGGGGTCAGCACTTGGGGAGACAGGTGGACCTTCAGGCAGCGACATCGGCGGGCAGTCTAAACCATTTGCCTCAGCAGAGCGGCCCCAAGTCATCTCCAGGCGGCGCAAATTCGCTTGCCGGCCCGGGAAGATGAGCCTAGGCTGAGAGCGACATTCCTCTTCCCCCAGGAGAAAAACCATGAAAAAGACTGCTCTGCTGCTGGCCCTCGCCCTGAGCCTGACTCCTACGGCCTCCGCTCTGGACCGGGTGCCCGGCACCTGGACCTACTACTCGGTGTCCAGCGATCCCATTACCGATGTGAACACCAGCCTGGTCATCGTGGACGAGGTCAACGACACCTATGGCTCGACAGCCCTGGGTT
The DNA here is from genome assembly GCF_000190555.1 of Deinococcus proteolyticus MRP. Classification (GTDB taxonomy): domain Bacteria; phylum Deinococcota; class Deinococci; order Deinococcales; family Deinococcaceae; genus Deinococcus; species Deinococcus proteolyticus. Next base: position 25,558 of record NC_015169.1, on the reverse strand, counting down.
TCAAGTGCTCCAGCGGCCCTTACCCCGGCCTCTGGAGCCTGGTGAAAAGTAAGAACCCCCTGCTGGACCCCGTAACAGAGATTCTTCCCACTGCAACGGTGCGGATTGGTTCACGGCCGCCGCAGACCATTTACGGTGATTCGCTGTCCTCTACCACACTGAACGGCGATACGGACCCTGCGGCCATCGGCTTCCCTGAGGGCATCACCCGCGAGATGGCTGCTGGCCTCTTCCGGGGCGAACGGGTCGTGATTCGGCTGGACCGCGACCCCAGCGTGGGCCGGCAGACCCTGACCTACACTTTCCCGGCCGACGGCTTCAAGGCGGCCTGGAACGCTGTCAACCGCTGCCAGCAGGGCCGGGGGGCTGCGGCTGCGCCGACCACGCCGGCCAGCCGGGCACCCGCTTCCTCGGCTCCAGCAAGCGCCCGCAGCGGTGAGGCTCCCAAATTCACGCAGTGGCATTTCACCACCTGCACTGACACGGTCAGCGGCGCCGTGCGTTCGCAGCTGCGGGCCGGTCAGACCCACCGCTGCCAGCTGGTGATTGACACAGTGCCCAACGGCGCTGCACCGGTCAGCGCAGCTTTCACCTACGAACTGGAATATGTGGAGGGTGGCCGCAGCGGCAAACTGACGCTGGACACCCGCGATGTCTGGCAGGCGGGCGGCAGCGGCCCGATTCTGCACCGTGCCGAGGGCAGCCGCCTGATTTTCAACCTGCCGCTGAATGTCCGCGTCCGTCCGGAGCGGCGCTATACATCCATCAACGTGACGGCCAAGCTGACTTTCGACAACGGTGCCACCAAACAAGTGTACGAGAGGCTGCCGGTCATTCCCTGAACAGCCCAGGCGAACAGGGCCGCCAGGATATGTTCCCCGGCGGCCCTGTTTGCAGGCTTACCCCTGCACCTTGGGCAGCAGACCGGCCTGCATCAGCAGAGGAATCAGGATGATGGCGGCTCCGGTGGCCAGCGACAGCCACACGGCGCCCCGGCCTCCCGGCAGCTGGGCCTGCCCTGGCCGCTCACGGTAGGCACGCAGGACCAGGAGCCCTGGCAACAGCACTGTATACAGCACCGCCAGCAAGCCGGCGTAACCCAGCAGCGCCACGAACCCCTGCGGATAGAGGGTCGCCAGGAGCGTAGGCGGCACGAAGGTCAGCAGCCCCAGCCACAGCCACGCCCCACGCGCAGGCAGCCGGGTGCCCAAAACGTCGCGCAGCAAGTGCAGCAGTGCCAACCCAACTCCCAGCACCGAGGTGGTCAGGGCCAGCGCCGAGAAGGCCCGCACCCCCTGGCTCAGTGCGGCGCTGCCGGTCGCCGCACCCACAGCAGCACTCAGCTCGTCCAGGCTGCCTACCTGCAACAGTTCCGCCTGCGGAATCAGTCCATGAATGGCGAGCTGCCACAGCAGATACACGGCCAGTGGCAGCCCCGTGCCCCACACGATGGCGCGGCGCAGTTCACGCTGGTCGCCTTCCAGGTACTCGGTCACGCTGGGAATCACCGCGTGGAAGCCGAACGCCGTAAAGAAAATGGGCAGGGCCGAGAAGTACAGCGCCGGTTGCTGGGGCGCGGTCAGCAGCAGCTGGGGCACTGTGCGCGGGAGGACCAATGCCAGAATCAGGCCGAAGACTGCCAACTTGAGCGCAAAGAGCACCCGCGTCAGCCCGTCTACGGTGCGGGTTCCCAGGAGCACGGCGGCAGCCACCAGCAGAGCGTACAGGACACTGCTGGCGGTGCTTCCCAGGGGCAGAAGCCCGCCCAGCAGGCCGCCGCCGCCATTCACGTAGGCGGCCGAAATCGCGTACATGAACAGCAGCAAGATCGCGGTCACGGTCCACTTGCCGGCCGGACCGAAATAATGCCCGGCCAGGCTGGCCAGCCCCTCGCGGGCCGAGTGGTGGCGGTAGACTTCGGCAAATTGCAGTGCCGTGTAGGCCGACAGCGCCCACATGCTCAGCAGGGCCAGCGTGGTCAGGCCAAAGCCCATGCCCGCCGAAGTGAGTGGCATGGCCAGCATGCCTGCCCCGATGGTGGTCCCGGCGATAATCAGGGCGCTGCCCCAGGTGCGGCCCGCCTGCGGCGTCCGTGCGGAATGGTCAGTCATGGCAGTGTGGCCCCTTCGTCATGCGCTCAGTGTTCCCCGCCCAGGCTGCGCAGGTCCGGGCGTGAGAGGCCACACTAGAGAACCTGTGCCTGGCAAGTCAATTGTCTGCTGCCCAGGTCAAAGAAGCCGCGCGGGCAATTTACTGACCAGTGGTCTTGGGCCAGCGCACACCCGACACCACCTCGGCGCCAGTGCGGGCCAGCTGATACAGGAACAGCGGGTGGTACAGCTCGGCTGGGTGGTCAGGGGCGTCCCAGGTCTGGGCGCAGCTGGCCGGCAGCACGATGCGCTGCCCCAGCCCCCGGTGCTGCGAGCGCGTCAGCAGGTGCAGGCCCAGGCTATAGAGGCATAGGTCCGTCACATCGCCAATCACGATCACGGTGCGCGGGCCTGCCGCCTCCAGCCAGTGTTCCAGCTCGGGGGTGTGGTGGCTGGCGATGGAATTCTTGTAGAAGTACGAAAATTCGCCCGCCGCCGGCAGGGCCAGCAGCTCGGGCACCCACTCGGCCTCGGAAGTGCCCTGCACGCAGTGGGGTGGGTATGCACGGAACTCTTCAGCGTCCTGTGGGTGGGCATCGGCCATCAGTCCCACATGGGCGGCGGGGAGACCGGCGGCCAGCCCCTGGGCAATCAGTTCTGCGCTGGGCGCGATGATGCCCTCCACGCGGGGACTGGCCAGCGCGCCCTCACGCGCAAAGCCGTTGATGATATCCACCGCCACTACGGCCACCGAGCTCAGGTCCTCGCCGCTCAGGTCCAGAGCCGGCCGGCTGGCGAGCCAGCGGTTCACTTCATCTAGATGGGGCTGTACAGGTTGGGTCATGCGTGCAGTTTAGGGCGCGGAGGCCGGCCACGTACCTCTTAGAAACCCTGCCACCAGTTGCCGAACACCAGGAAGTTCAGCGCCGTGGTGACCAGCGCCGCGACCAACAGGGTAATGGCCGGATTGGCGCCCTGCCGGATATTCATAGAGGACTGCACGGCCAGGTACCCGTAGTAGATGAGGGCCAGCGAAATCAGCAAGCTGACGAAGAACCCCAGCACCGGAATCCAGCCCAGGGCGCTGCTCAGCAGGCTGAGCGGTACGAAGAACAGCGCGAAGGTGTAGGCCACCTCGGCGTAGCGGCCAGTACCACCGAAAAACTGCTTGCCCACCCAGTACACCACGCCGGTAAAGATGGCGAACTGAATGGGAATGCCCACCAGCCGGTTCACGAACTGCACCCAGGGGGAAATGTCGGCGTGCCAGGGCATAAAGGCCATCAGCCCTGCCACGGCCGCCGAGACGATGCTGGCCAGCAGCACGTACATCAGCGCTTCGTTCACGCCACCCTTGCGCTCAAACAGCTCAAAGGTCCGGACGCTGGGACGGGTCAGCACAGCGAGGCTCTGCTGCATCTCGTCTCCTACCGAGCGGCGAATGTGGTCGGTCAAGGTCATGCCTCCCAGCATAGCGGCCCCGCCGAAAAAACCGCATGATAACCGGGCGGGCACAAGCTTTAAGGAGTCTGGCCAGCTGGCCGGCAACCCACGGCGTCCCGGAGCCGCTTACAACGACTCCGCCAACCGCTGAAAGAGGGGCGGCACATCCGGACGGGCCCCACCGTCTGCCCAGCCGAAGCGGGCGTCCTGTACCTGCGCTGCCGGGCCGGTCGCCACGCCCAGACCCCTGGGGAAGCGGGCAGACCAGTCCTCCACCTGCGTGACCGGTTCAGCGTCCGCAAAGGTCCCAGCGTCTGCAAAGGTCCCAGCCCCCGTAGCATTGCCTGTAACAGTGCTGGAAACCGGGCCAGCGAACAGTACCCGCAGCTGCAAGTCAGGCGCGACCACTCGGTCCAGCCAGCCGAAGCGGGCCTGGGCGGGAAGCTGTTCCAGGGCTTCCGGGCCACCTGGCCCTGTCCAGGCGGACCAGTGCCCAGGCCGCAGCCGTAGCGTGACCTGTTCCAGCTCGCCCAGCGCCCCGAAACTGCCGACGAACAGCCGGGTCAGGTCGTAGCCCTGCACGTTCTTGACCGTGCGTCCCCCGGCCTGAATGCGGCGTCCAGATGGGGAATGGAAGGTCAGCCCCAGCACATCCGCCGAGAAGAAGAACAGCTGCCCGAAGCCGCCGCGTGTCACCAGTCCGCCTACCCCGCCCGGCAGCTCCAGCGGAGGCACCGGCGGCAGCAGGCCAGGGGGCAGAGCGGCGTACAGCTCGGCGCAGGAGCAACTGGCACTCACGGTCACGGTCTGGTCAGCGGCGTTCAGCTCAAGCACCGACATGGGGCTCCTCCCCTCTTACGGGGCGCGCGGCGCGTGGTGGCAGCAGCTTGGCCGGGTTAAGCCGCCCGGCAGGGTCCAGAGCGTCTTTGACAGCCCAGTAGGCGGCAGCTGTGCTGGGGTCTACCGCCTCAGCCATAAAGGCCCGCTTCATGGAGCCGATACCGTGTTCGCCACTCAGCACGCCGCCGTGGCGCAGCGCCACCTGAGCGATACGGTGCGCCAGCTCATGCACCTGGGCTGGGTCGTCCTGGCGGGGGTCGAACAAGATGTTGGGATGCAGGTTGCCGTCTCCGATGTGCCCGAACTGCACCAGCGGAAACCCGTAGGGCGCAGCCACCGCCTGGATTTCGGCCACCACCTGCGCCAGCTGCGAGCGCGGCACGGCGATGTCCTCGTTCATGCGCGCCGGGCGAATGCGGCCCAGTGCCGGCGACACCGAGCGCCGCGCCTGCCACAGCGCCGCCGCCTCCTGGGGGTTGCGGGCGCGGCGAACCTCTCCCCCGGCCGCCCGGAACGCAGCTTCCACCACTGCCAGCTCCGCTTCCACCTGGGCCGGGTCGTCGCCGTCGCTGTCTACCAGCAGCAGCGCAGCGGCGTGCCGGGGCAGGCCCAGGTTCAAGTAATCCTCCACTGCACCGATGCAGGCGGCGTCCATGAACTCCAGCTTGGCCGGCACCGCCCCGGCCGAAATGGCGGCACTCACAGCCGCGGCGCAGGCCTCCACCGAGCCGAAACTGGCCTGCAAGGTCAGAGTGTGCTGCGCCGGGGGCACCAGCCGTAGCGTGGCCTCCGTTATCAGCCCCAGGGTGCCCTCCGACCCGATCAGGAGGCCGGCCAGATCATAGGCGCCGCGGGACAGGTGGTGGATTTCGCCTTCCGCGTCCACCATCTGCAGGGCCTTGACGTAGTCACCGGTCACGCCATATTTGAAGCACAGCGGCCCGCCGGCGTTCTCACCCAAGTTGCCACCGATGGTACTGGTCCGCAGCGACGCCGGGTCGGGCGGATACATCAGGCCGTAGGGCCGCGCTGCCTCCGAGACGGCCAGCGTGACCACCCCGGCCTGAGCCACTGCTTCGCGCCGCTGGGGCAGAATTCGCAGGCTGGTCATACGGGTGAAACTGACCACCAGACTCGGCTGGGCCGGCGCAGCACCTCCGCTCAGGCCACTGGCGGCGCCGCGTCCGACCACGGGCACTCCGGCTGCGCGGGCAGCCCGGACCGCCTCTACCACGTCTTCCACCGTCTCGGGCAGGACAACGGCCAGCGGCCGCGTACCGAACTGAATAGCGTCGTAGCGGTAGCTGCTGCATTCGGCTGGGCGCAGCAGCACCTTGTCTCCGCCCAGCCGGCGCTGCAACCGGGCGAACTCGCCGGTAACCGTCACAGCTCGCCCCGGTAGGCCAGGTCCAGAATCTCAACCGTATGCAGGACCTGAACCCCACTTCCCTGCCGCCGGACATGGGTGGAAATCTGGGTATGACATCCGATATTGCCTGAAGCGATAAGGTCCGGCTGCACCGACAGGATATGCCCTGCCTTGAGCCGGCCCAGCTGCCCTGCCAGTTCCGACTGCTCAATGTTGTATGTGCCTGCTGACCCACAGCACAGGTCGCCGTGTGGCACTTCCAACACTTCGACGCCATCAATCCAGCTCAGCAGCTCTCGCGGTGCACGGCGAATCCCCTGTGCATGGGCCAGGTGGCAGGCGTCATGGTAGGCCACCCGCAGCGGCCGGGCGGCCGGCAATGTGGGCCGGAGCTCTCCCCTGCTCAGCAGGCCACCCAGGAACTCGCTCACGTCCTGCACCTGAGCTGCCAAGGCTTCAGCCTGCGCCTGTTCAGGTAGGCCGCGCACCACCACCGGATACTCTTTGAGCCCGGCGCCACAGCCAGCTGCGTTACTGATGATGGCCATGTATTCTCCCCCTCCGAAAGCTTGCAGATTGCGCCTGACCTGCTGCAGCGCCAGCCCACGCTCTCCGGTATGGAGCGCCGCCGCGCCGCAGCATCCCTGTCCAGCCGGCACCGCCACCTCAAAGCCATTAAGGGTCAGTACCCGGATGGTCGCCTCATTAAAGTTGGGCGCCAGAGTTTGCTGGGCGCAGCCAGCCAGCAGGGCGACCCGGCCGCGCTTCTGTCCCTGCGCCGGGTAGAGGGGGCGCCACTGGGTGCGCTGGAGTAACCGGTCTGGCAGCAGGTCCAGGGCAGGTTTCAGCGGGGCTGGCAGCAGTGGTGAGAGCGGCTTGACGTACTGCCCCAGAGTGGCAGCGGCATGAAAGACCTGAGGCGAAGGCAGCACCCGGAGAACCACCGCCCGGCGAGCTTCCTCAAGCACGGGGCGCTGGCGCTGCGGCTCGCTCCACCCTCTGAAACTGGTGATCAGCTCACCGTAAGGCACCCCGCTGGGACAGGCCGTGACACAGCCCTGACAACCTAGGCAGCGGTCCAGATGGGGAGCAGCGTCAGCCAGCTCCAGATCCCCTTCCAGCACTTCCTTCATCAGGACAATGCGGCCACGTGGACTGTCCATTTCGTCGCCCAGCAGTGCGTAGGTGGGACAGGCCGGAAGGCAAAAGCCACAGTGTACGCACGCCTCAACGGCGTGGGCCATGACCTCGCCCTGTGGGCCGAGCTCGAATACAGGCACTTCGTGATTCACGGTGCCAATAGTGTACCCGCTGTCCCTCTGCAGAGCCGAGCCGGAACCCTCAAGTTCGGAATTCAGAAGAGCGAACCCCGCTACCGATTTACTCGGCATGTTCTGGGAAGAGCGGTTGGAGAATTACTCCTCAACCTCAGAACATGGAGACAGAAAAAATCCCACCGAGACATTGAAAATTTTTAGATACGCCAGGTATTGGGAGGCAGAAACGACATGCCGAGTAAATCGGTAGTGGAAGCCCTATCTGACCCGATTTACTCGGCATGTTCACCCGATTTACTCGGCATGTTTGCAACCGACATGCCGAGTAAATCGGTAGTGGAAGCCCTATCTGACCCGATTTACTCGGCATGTTCACCCGATTTACTCGGCATGTTCGACTGAGTTATCCACAGGCCAACGCCCGATTTACTCGGCATGTTCACCCGATTTACTCGGCATGTTTTTGTAATTCCACCCGATTTACTCGGCATGTTCACCCGATTTACTCGGCATGTTTTTTGTAATTCCACCCGATTTACTCGGCATGTTCACTCAAATTTTGTCGTCCAGCACGCAAGTTGCCCTGCAGCCCTTGATGATGATCATCATATATCTTTTAAAAGATCAAATACATCAAAGAACATCATCAGATGCTTCGCCCTGCTCACTGGGTCATGACTTGGGCCGGGTCATACTCTGGCCAGGTCTTGGGTATAGTGCGGCAAAGGGGAATACACTTGTCACGCTCTGGCAAACTCAAAGCCGTTCCGCCCACTCCACCCGCACAGTTGGACCGTTTCGATGAAGCCAATTCCGCCCGGCTAGGTCTGATTTGTGTCCAGGAACGTATTCCTGATGACTACACTCGCTGGGATATCGAATTCATGGTGGATGAGCGACCAGCGCGGCTGACCTGTATTTCGCCGGGCGAGTATGGTGGAGTTCCTCATGGTCTAGACGGAGATTTTGCGACCATCCTGAATGTGATGTACCTCGAGCAGGGCGCTCCAGAATCCGGAATTGTCCATACTACGGCTTATCAGCTTCTACAGAGAGCTGGTTTCCCTGATTCTGGACAATATTATCAATCTCTTCAGGAGAGTTTGGACCGTTTGAAAGCCGCTACTTACACTGCCAGCGAATCCTGGCGTGACCATAAGAGGCAACGTTGGACCACAGTTAAGTTCAATATCATCGAGCGCATTACTGCGGAAACACAAGACGGGCTAGGTTTTGGCAGTGGAACAACGCTTAAGATTCAATTGGCACGCCCTGTGGTTGAAAGTATTAGGGAGAAATATCTAAAGCCTTTAGATATGAGCTTTGTTCTAAGTTTAAAACGCTCTCTCACCCGCAGCCTTTACAGAGTATTGGATGCCCATCGCTATCAACCTGGAGCTGAAATGCAGGCTGCTGCGGAATTTCGTATTAATCTTCAGCAATGGGCTAGGGAATGCAAATTACGTGAAACTGTGCCGGCGCGCATTAAGCGAAATCTTGAAAGTGCCCACAAAGAACTTCTTGAGCGTGGCTATCTTTCTTCCGTAGATTATGAAGGTGCCAGGGGCGAGACTGTCATCATTTATAGATTTGGCGATCTTCCCACCAGCACTCCCGCACCTGAGCCGGTGATTGAAGTTGTTCCGGATGCTCCAGTAACAGATGCCTTGCGGCGCTATGGTGTAGCTCCTACTGTCGCACGCAAACTGGTTTCTGAGTATGGAGAAGCACTGGTAACTCAGAAACTTGAGAAATTCGAAGCCATGATCAAGAGTGGTTACCAGGCTCGTAAAAAAAGCGCCCTACTTGTAGACGTTATCAGGGATATTTCGGGCAAGTACGCTGATCCTGAGGGGTATCAGGCGGAGCCCAAGCGGGCTGAAGCTTCTCTTCAAGCTGCTAGTATTGCTAAAAGGATAGAAGCAGAAGAAGCCCAGCTTAATCGCCAGCTTGAAAAAGAATTTCTAGGCCTTGATAAATCCGAACAGGCCGCTCGGGCCCTGAATCAGGTTCGAATGTTTATCGGCCGCGAAGTATCGGAAAAGTCTCTCAAGGCGCTTCTCAAATCGATGCACGAAGGAGAGGTTGAGCCATACGAAATTTACCGCACCGTTATCCGGGCGGCCTCTGAGCTCCGTCTGGGAGATTTTGCCCATGAGATTCGAGAGGCGTACGGCGATTAGACGACGGATGCTTCTTGCGGCTCCTGTAAGGTGTCCTAAAGGCCTTGCAGGAGGAATTGTGGCCTTGGGGCTGGGGCAAGGGTTTGCAGGCCCCTTAATAACGTTTACAGGGGCCTGCCTCTCAGCTGGATTCATTCAGAATCTTATGCAACTCTTCCAGAAGCCGTTCTACCCGTTGCTGCTTCCGGATGGGCAGGCGGGCCAACTGACGCGGCTTAAGCTGCTGGCGTACATCGCGGGCGAGTTGCTGAACGCCCGAGATTTCCTTCCCTTGCAACTGAACGATCCTTTCGCGCAGCTGCTGGGCACTCCACCCTTCCGCCAAGGCTTGCCGTAAAAGCTCTCCCCTTTTGGGATGGTCTTCCAGATCCAAAAGGGCCAGAGCTGCTTGTTGACTGAGCCCTTCTCGCATGGCCTGGCGCTCGTCAGGTGTCAGTTCCAGCAAGCGCGATGAACGGACCAGAGTGGCCAAGCTAGGAAGGCCCAGGGCCTTAATCCACTGTCCAACCCGCCCCTCTGGTGACCCCTCTGCAAAGTCAGGGCCTGTATCGCGGGCACGAATCAGAACGCTGCGTAACTCCCGTACCGGCACCTCCAGACGGTTGGCCAGCTGATCCAAAGAGGCGAACAGGAGATCAATGCCGCTGACCGACTCGCGCAGCTCATTCTCTTCGCGCGCTATACGCACAATCTGGTCGTCATCCAACTCATGTACCAGGGCACTGATGTGGGTCAGACCGGCAGCTTTGGCGGCTCGCCAACGCCGTTCACCGGCAATCAGTTCATAGAGGTTGCTGGAGGATTTCCGCCGCAGCACAATCGGTTGGAATACGTCTCCGAAGGACTGGATACTCTGTACAAGTGCCTCGAACGCCGGCCCCTCAAAGGCTGAGTCACCGGTCGCATATCCCCGTGGATTGTGGCCTGGAATCACCACGATTTGGTCCAGTTCAACTTGATCTACACCTTCGCGCCGGTAGTTTTCTACAGCTTTTCCTAGATTGATGCGGGAAGCAGCACTGACCTTTTTTGCCATCAGATGACCTCCAGCAGATGGTCCAGAACAGCGTTCAGCTCCTGGGTGGCCGGGTTACCCGGTTGGTCCAGGGCCACAGCCCCGCGCGCAGGGAGCACGTCCCGGAAAATGGCGGGGCGCTCTGTGACGGGTGGCGATATGGGAGCTAGGTCGCTCAGCTGCTGGGCCACCATCTCGTAGATCTCGCGGTCCTGCGTACGCTGCTTGTTGTAGACGGTTGGAATAAAAGAAGCGATCTGCAGCGAGGGATTGAGGCGCCGACACTGCGCCAGCACCTGCGTCACATTCTCAATATTTTCTACCGACTTGATATGGGTAGGCATTGGAATGACCGCAGCGTCCGAGGCGACCAGGGCGGCACGTGTCAGACCACCGTTGCTGGGTGGTGTGTCAATCAGTATGTAGTCGTAATCCGCCTCTAGGCGGTGCAGGGCGTCCCGTAGGCCGATAAGGAGGCTGTCATCCGTCATCAGGATGTTGTCCAGTGAACGCAGCTGCTGATGGGCAGGAATGACGCGCAGGGCAGGCATCCGCTCTGGGATAAACGGCTCGGGGAAGTCATTTTCCGCCTCCTGCAAGATGATGTTGAGGGTCGCTCCCAGGCGGTGAGCCTTGCTGGACGGATCATCCAGCAGGCCCATGCGGCGCGTCAGGCTGCGCTGCGGGTCAAGGTCGATCAGCAGAACCCGGTTGGCCGAACCTGCCTCGTTCTGGCGGGTGGAAAGCAGATAGCCCAGTTCAGCCACCATAGTGGTCTTGGTGGCTCCACCGGCCTCATTCCAGAAACTAAGTATTTTCATGGGGCTCCTCGTGTTAGCGGGAAAAATCCGAGATTCCGGCAATGACCGAAACATAGGAACATTGCCACTTTCAACTTGAAAGTATACGGCGCACCTCTCGGACTGGCGCAGTGGCAAGCCGGTTCTGAGAGCCGGGGAGCGCACATTTACCAGCTCTGGTGCCAGCTCTGGAAGATGCCGACGCCATAGCCACCCGGGTTGGAGGTGACTTTCAAGTTGAAAGTGGTGGGCGGCGTGGCAGGCTCGCTCCTGGCAGGACAGACCTATAGTAGAAACTGTGACCGCCTTTCCCCCCTCAGTTCGCCGGACTGTCACTCACTCCGGAACCCGCATCTACACCCTGGAAGTGGACGCCTACCGTTCCCTGCCTGTCAACGTGTTCGTGATTCTGCGCGGCCCCGTCTCGCAGCCAACGTACCGGGCACTGGTGGACACAGGCAGTGAGCGGCCCGCCTGTTTCCAGCAGATTCTGGGTGGTCTGGATCACCTGCATTCCACGTATGGTGAACAGGTTGGCCTGGAGGCACTGGACCGCATCATCCTGACCCATGAGCACCCGGACCACATCGGGGGACTGCCTTTGCTCCAGAGACATACTCGTGCGCCCCTGGCTGCCCATCCGCTGGCTGCCGAGTCCCTCCGTGATCCGCTCGATGCGCAGCAGCGCTCCTTAAGCGTGCAGCAAGAGGTCTATCGCTGGGTGGGCCTTCCTGAAGAGATGTCTGCCGCCTGGCTGGCGACCCAGAAAAGGCCGGTGATTCCAGCAGGCGTGACTGTAGCCACTGAGCTTTCCCTACAGGAGCTGCTTGACGGCTTTATTCAGGTCATTCATGTTCCTGGTCATGCTGCCGGCCAAGTGGCACTGGGCATAGATGAAGTATTGCTGACGGCAGACCACCTGCTCCCTGGAAGCTTACCTCCGCTCTGGCCAGAGCGGCTTCGGCCCTTCCTGGGACTGAACCATTATCTGCGCTCACTCAGGGCAGTTGAACAGCGTCCTGGGATTCGCCAGGTACTTCCCAGTCATGGCTTGCCGATAGACCGGCCTGACCAGCGGGTCGAGGCGGTGCGGCAAAAAGTGATAGGTAAACTGGAGAGAGTGATAGAGCAGGTGGGGACCGCACCCGGCCGCACTATCTTCGAGATAGCGCAGGTGCTTTACCCGGACCAGCCTGCTCCACGGGCGCGGCTCCTCCTCAGCCAAACTGCTGCGCTGGTAGAGTATTTGGCAGAGCGGAACGTACTTACTGAAGCCCGGGGTAAGCAGGGAGCGGCCACCTGGACCCTAGGGGAACAAACCGCCGAGCTTGGGGTCTGAACTGCTGAAAGCGTTTGCCGACAGGCTAGATTGTCCAACTTTCATGTTGAAAGTCAGCGATCAAGGACATGCTGGCCGGCGAGGTTCCTGATCCCAGCAGGGTAGAGAGCCAGAGAAACGGCAGCAGGGTAGCAAACCGACTTTCACCTTGAAAGTTGATGAAAGTCGGGCCGTGCCTACCACAAGCAAAAGCCGCCCTGGGCAGGCGGCTCGGCTTTGCTAGATAAGGGGAAACTTAGTACAGGCTGCTGGCCTCACGGCCATATTCCTGCGGCTGGGCTTCGGCTTCACCTTTACCCTGCAGCTGCTTGATGCCTTCTTCCACGCGCTTACCGTAGTCCTCGTCGCAGGCATAGAAGTATTCCAGCATTTTCTTCTGGATGCGCTCGTCACAGCCGGCCAGCGCTCCGGAAAGGTTGCTGATCAGCTCGTCGCGCTCCCAGTCGGCGAAATTGCGGTACTGCATACCAGCCTGACCAAAGTTGTTGGGGCGGTCGATGCCTTCACGCACCAGCTGACCCTCTACGTAAGGGGTGTGGGGATTGTGCTCGCGGGGGGCTTCCTTAGGACCGCTCAGGATGCTGGGCTCATAGTTGACGCGGGCGTCCTGACCCGGGAAGGTGTCCACATGGTAGGCCATCTGGCCGTCACGCTGGTTGGTCGCCACCTGGCACTTGGGCCGGTTGATGGGCAGCTGCAGGTAGTTGGGGCCGACGCGGTAGCGCTGGGTGTCGGAATACGAGAAGGTGCGGCCCTGCAGCATCTTGTCGTCGCTGAAGTCAAGACCATCGACAAGCACTCCGGTGCCGAAAGCCACCTGCTCGGTTTCGGCAAAGACATTCTCAGGGTTGCGGTTTAGGGTCATAGTCCCTACGTGCCGCCAGGGGAACTGCTCGCGGGGCCAGATTTTGGTGTCGTCCAGGGGGTCGAAGTCCAGCTCAGGGTGAGCGCCGTCTTCCATAATCTGTACGTACAGGTCCCACTGCGGGTAGTCGCCGCGCTCGATGGCAGCATGCAGGTCTTCGCTGGCATGGTTGAAGTTGGTGCTCTGGACCTTGTCGGCTTCTGCCTGGGTCAAGTTGCGCACACCCTGCTTGGGCTCCCAGTGGTACTTGACCAGCACACCCTCACCGGCTTGGTTGTACCACTTATAGGTGTTCACGCCACTGCCCTGCATATGACGGTAAGTTGCCGGAATGCCCCAGGGGGAGTACAGCAGGGTAATCATGTGCATCGCTTCAGGCGTTCCCGAGAAGAAGTCAAAGATGCGCTCCTGACTCTGAATATTGGTGGTGGGGCTGGGCTTCTGCGAGTGAATCAGGTCTGGGAACTTGATGGCGTCACGGATGAAAAAGATTTTGAGGTTGTTGCCGACCAAATCCCAGTTGCCGTCTTCCGTATAGAACTTGACAGCGAATCCGCGCGGGTCACGCAGGGTTTCGGGGGAATGGGTACCGTGTCCCACAGTGGAAAACCGCACAAATACTGGGGTCTGCTTACCAGCTTCCTGAAACAGCTTGGCGCGGGTGTACTTGCTCACAGGCTCGTCGCCGACCTGGCCCGTCGCCTCGAAGACACCGTGAGCACCGGCCCCACGGGCATGCACAACACGTTCGGGAATACGTTCCCGGTCAAAGTGACTGATCTTTTCGATGAACTGGTAGTTCTCCAGGGTCATGGGGCCGCGGCTTCCGACCGTGCGGCTGTTCTGGTTGTCGTGAACCGGGTGCCCCTGACGGGTGGTCAGCGTCTCGGCTGCACGTCCCTGGTGAATCAGGTTCTGGTCTTGTTGAGAATCATTCCTATTCATAGGTCCACCTTACCCTAATGGGCCGGACTGGTAAAGGGAAATGTGATGGCCATTTGCTGACCTGAGCGTCTCGCTATGATCTCTGCTTCGCGACTGAAGAGCGCGGCCTCAAGAGACGTCTCTAAAGGTTTCCCCCCCGCATCTTGTGAGTTGGATAAATAACCTTTAGGTGGTTCTCAGGTCCAGGACTGGTGAAGGCCACAAACTGCTATCCAGAAGTCAGCAGTTGGGCGCTCCACACTGGAGATTCCAACACTGACCTACCCGAAAGAGGAGATTCACGACATGAAAAAAGCAACTTACACTTTGCTGCTGACTGGCCTGCTGGCCGCCCCTATCACCGCTTCCGCTCAGACCGAGACCACCAGCGAAACCACCACCAGCACCACCTCCACCCCCGAAACCACCACCACCACTGTCGAGCGCGAAAACGACGGCTTTGACTGGGGCTGGCTGGGTCTGCTGGGTCTGGCTGGTCTGGCTGGCCGCCGCCGTGAGCCCGAGCATGTGGTCCGCACCGCTCCTGTGCACACCACCCCTACCCAGACCACTCACACCACTACCACCCACACCAACGACACCACCCGCCGCTAAGCGGACAGTCGCTGATTTTAGTCACACCAACAGGCTCCCAGTCGGGGGCCTGTTTTTGGTGGGCATCGCTGCTCATAGGCCTATAGGTTGAGATGCTGCCTGTTGCCGGACGGTATCCACGTTGCAGCACCAGCCCAACCCAGCGGAGTAGACTGGGCCGTTATCAGTGGGTGCGCCTCTGTGCAGGCTGCACTCAAGCTCAAAGGCAGTGCGCTGGTCCAAATGAGGCTGTCCTGGCTTATCCCGGCCCTGGGAAGCAGGAGGGGCCGCAGGGAGAGCACCTGCAGGAGGTGGAATGAAGGTATTCAAGGAGTTTTTCGGGTTCGCGTCGCTGGTCACGCTGGTCTGTCTGGCGGTGGCTGCCTGGGACGGTTATACCCGTGGCGGTGGTCTGGACGCCATGTGGCAGGCACTGGCCATCGCCGTACTGTTAGGCGTACTGGAAATTTCACTTTCTTTCGACAACGCTGTAGTTAATGCCACGGTGCTGCGGACCATGTCGCAGAAGTGGCAGCAGCGCTTCCTCACCTGGGGCATCCTGATTGCGGTCTTTGGGATGCGCTTTATCTTTCCTATTCTGATTGTGGCCCTGTCGGCAGGTCTGGGCTTCGGTGAAGTGGTCCGCGAGGCTTTCGCCAATCCGGAGCTGTACGCCGAGCATCTGGAACGCGCCCATGTCACCATCAGTGCGTTCGGCGGCGCCTTCCTGATGATGGTCTTCTTGAAGTACTTCATGGATGCCGCCAAGGACGTGCACTGGCTGCGCCGCGCCGAGCGGTTGCTGGCCCGCGCTGGCAAGCTGGATTCTATTCAGGGCATCATCGTTGGGGTACTGCTGCTGGCACTGGTGCACTACACGGTCGCCCCGGCGGAGCAGTTCTCAGCCCTGAGCGCCGGACTGGTGGGGCTGTTGGTGTATCTGATGATGGACACGGTCAGTAACTTGTTCGAGGTCGATGGTCTGACCGAGAAGAGTGGCGCTGCTGGCGCTTCGGCCTTCCTGTATCTGGAGATTCTGGACGCCTCATTCTCGCTGGACGGTGTCATCGGTGCTTTTGCCCTCACGAAAGATGTGGTGCTGATTGCCGCTGGTCTGACCATCGGAGCCATTTTTGTGCGGTCACTGACCATCATGATGGTCAAAAAGGGCACCCTAGAGGCCTACCGTTTCCTAGAACACGGCGCCCACTACGGCATTGGCGCTCTGGCTACCATCATGCTGCTGAGTATGAACCGCGATGTACACATTCCTGAGCTGGTCACGGGGCTTATCGGGGCCGGCTTCATCGGTCTGGCCATCTGGAGCAGTTTGCAGGCCAACAAACGCGACCGGCAGGCGCGACTGAACTGACCCCTTTGCCCTTCTCCCACGTCCGGCCCATCTGCGACAAGCGGGTGGGCCTGTTTGTAGGTACGCTGTCCCAGGGTTTAGTAAACACCTGGTAATAGGGGAGAAGACCAATTCTCTATAATGCCACCTGATGATTCTGCCTGGCAGTGACAACGGAGAGCCTTCGAGTTCCCGTTCCGCTTTTTCCACAATCTTGCTGGCGCTCCCCTGCGTCCCGAGCGGTCTGACAGGTGCCTGGCAGAGCCGCTGGGGTGAAGTATGACTGCGGCCGGTGTGTGGGCGGCAGCGATTCCCCTGCTGATTCTGCTGGTCATGGTGGCTGTCAACGCGCTGTATGTGGCGGCCGAGTTCGCTACCGTCGCTTCCCGGCGCTCACGCGTGCAGGAAATGGCCGAAAGTGGTGACTCTGCTGCGGCCGACCTGAGCAGCATTTTGCGTGACGCGCAGAAACTGGATACCTATGTGGCGGGCTGCCAGATTGGGATTACGCTCAGCAGTCTGTTGGCCGGTGCTTTTGGTCAGTCGCAGCTGTCGCCTCTGCTGACCCCTTACCTGGGTGCTTTCGGGGGGGCAGCTGCATCGGCTGTCGCCGTGCTGCTGCTGATTACGGTTCTGCAGGTGGTACTGGGAGAGCTGCTCCCCAAGACGGTGGCCCTGCGCTACCCCGAGCGACTTTCTTTGGCTGTGCTGCGCCCCATGCAGCTGTCTTTGCTGCTGTTCCGACCCCTGATTCTGCTGTTCAACGGTGCGGCTTTCGGGGTCATGCGGCTGCTGGGCCTGAATGTGAACCACAGTCATTCCCACGTCCACTCGCCGGACGAGCTGGAAGGCCTGTTCAAGGCCAGCGCGGCCGGCGGTCTGATTGACGCGGCCGAGCGAGACATGGTGGCTGGGGTCTTCAGCATCGAAGAGCGGGTGGTGCGCGAAATCATGACGCCGCGCATCCGGATGGTGTCGGTGCGGGCAGACATAGGCGTGCGTGCCGCCCTACGTGAGCTGGCCGGGACGCCCTACACCCGCTTTCCGGTGGTCGGTGAATCGGTGGACGACCTGCGCGGCATGGTCTCCCTGCGGCGGCTCTATCAGATGTCCGAAGCGGCGCCGGATGTCCCGGTTTCTCAGGTGATGACCCCACCGCTGGTGGTGGCCGACGCCATGCCGGTGGGGGATCTGTGGCGCAAGCTGAGCGAAATGGGCCGGCCCAACGCCGTGGTGGTGGACGAGTACGGCGGTGTGGCCGGATTCGTCACCCTTGAAGACGTACTGGAAGAGATTTTCGGGGAAATGCAGGACGAATTTGACCAGGAAGACGAGCTGATGACACAAAACGGTACCCGCATCACCGCCCGGGGCGACGTGCTGCTGGAAGTGCTCAACCACCGCTACGGCTTGGAGCTGCCCGCTGAGGACGTGGATACGGTGAGCGGACTGATGTGGAGTGAGCTGGGCCGTCTGCCGGCTGTGGACGACCAGGTTGCAGTGGGCGGCCTGGTGATGCGGGTCGAGGCGATGGACCGCCGCGCTGTTCGCCGTGTCAGCTTCGATTTGCCCAGCCCCGGGCCAGACACTGAGCTGCTGGAGGTGCAGCCGTGAGCGGCGCCCTAACGTATCTGGTGCCGCTGCTGGTCATTCTGGCGCTGGTGGTGTTGAACGGCCTGTTCGTGACGGCGGAATTCTCGCTGGTGGGGTCGCGGCGCAGCCGGATGGCAGCGCTGGCCGAGTCCGGCAACGGGTCTGCCCGGCAAATGTTGGAAGTGTTCGACCGCCCCATGGGCAAGGACCGCTACGTGGCGGTGGCGCAGCTGGGCATTACGCTGGCCTCCATCGGGCTGGGGATGTACGGCGAGCAGCAGGTGGCCAGCTGGCTGTATCACCCGCTGGAAGAAGGTGGGCTGAGCTACGCGGCGGCGCACACCATGGGCACGGTCATCAGCCTGAGCCTGATTACCTTTATGCATGTGGTGTTCGGGGAGATGATTCCCAAAGCGCTGGCCCTGCAGACGCCCGAACAGGTCAGCCTGCGCATCTACCCGCTGATGCGGACCTTTTCGCTGATCTTCCGGCCCCTGGTCAGCCTGCTGAACTGGATTGCCGTGGGTCTGATGCACCTGCTGGGCATCAAGGACCCGGGCGACGACGCTTCGCTGTACACCTCCAAGGAGCTCTCTATCCTGACCGAGGAAAGCACCGAAGGCGGGCAGCTGGCAGAAGGGCAGCGCGACCTGATCCAGAACATCTTCGCGCTGGAGGAACGCACTGCTGAAGAACTGATGACCCCGCGCACCCGTATCGAGGCGATTGACGTGACCACCAGTTTCCAGGACATCAGTGACCTGATCGTGCGCTCGCCGCGCAGCCGCTATCCGGTGTACGACGGCAGCTTGGACCAGGTGGTGGGTGTGCTGCTGGCCAAAGATTTTATCCGGGCGCGGGTGCGCGGACATGTGCCGCCATTGCCGCAGCTGGTCCGCCGTCTGGCCAGTGTCTCAGCCACGGCGTCGGCAGAAGACCTGCTGGCCCTGTTCAAGCGTGAACGTATGCACGCTGCGCTGGTGGTTGACGAATACGGCGGCACCATGGGCCTGGTGACCATGGACGACCTGATTGCGGATGTCATCGAAGATGAAGACCCGCTGCTCAGCGACTGGATCCGGGTCCAGAGTGACGGCTCCTTGCTGCTGGACGGTGAAGTGACCCTGTCCGAACTGCGCGAAGATCACAGTATTGATATTGAGAGTGAAGAGGCGACCACCATTGCCGGCGTGCTGCTGGCCGAACACGGGACGCTACCCAGTGTGGGGACTTCGGTCAGCTTGCCCGGCTATGACCTGAGCGCCGAGGAGGTGCAGGGACTGAAGATTACCCGTGTGCTGCTGCGGCCCCGGCCTGAGGGAGGCCCTGCAACGGTGGAAATGCAGGTTTGAGAGGGGCCTGAGCAGGCGCAGTGCGGGTCCTGCCATGACCCTCTCAGCTGGCCGGATTCAGAGGGATGGCGCGGGCACATAACAGTTGCGCCCCAGCATCTTGGCCTGATAAAGCCGCTGGTCTGCCAGACGCAGAATTTGCGCTGGAGTGTGCGCTTCGGTCAGCGAGGCTGCCCCGATGCTGATGGTCACTCCGGGCAGGCCGTCTGAGCTTGGCTGCTGCACTGCCCTGAGCAGCTGCTCCAAGTGCTGCGACTGGTTCTGCGGCTGCGTGTAGGGCAGCAGCACCACAAATTCCTCGCCGCCCCAGCGCCCCACCAGATCAGTTCTGCGCACCGCTTGAATCAGGCTCTGGGCGACGTGGCGCAGGACCCGGTCACCGGCCTCGTGGCCGAGCTGATCGTTGACCTCCTTGAAATGGTCGATGTCGACCATCAGAACCAGGCCGTAGGCGTCGGGCTGCGCCACCAGAGCCTGCAACTGCTCCTCGGTGCTCCGCCGGCTGGCGGCTCCCGTCAGGGTGTCGGTGGCGAGCTGGCCCTGAAGGCGCAGGTTCTGCCACTGTTCTTCCAGCACGTAGTGGCTGTAAATGACGCTGAAGCGCAGAACCAGCAGCGTGATGCCTACCAGCAACACTTTGAAAAGGTCGAACTGTCCCGAAACCACGTCAATGGCGAGATACAGCCCGAACAGCACGGCCGGGAAACCAGTAGCGATGCGCAGCGGCAGCATGCTGGGCATCAGGGCGCTCAGGATAATCAGTTCCAGGGTCAGCAGAATGCCGGGGGGACCGCCCAGCCAGGTGGTCTGTGCCATATCGCCCAGCAGCCGGAAAACCAGCGCGCCGATGCCCAGCCAATGGACGAAATTGACCTTGACGTCGGGACGACGGTTCAGCCACCAGGTGAGGGCCATGACCGCAGCGGTGAACCCCCCCAGTCCTCCCTGGAAGTGGTCACCATCCAGCCAGGACAGGACACCGACCTGCAGATTGAGTATCACCGCGCTAGCGGCCAGCCCCCGGAACCACTGGCGGCGCTTTTCATCGTGGGGATGATAAACGCGGGGCACAGCTTCCATACTTGGACTCTAGTCGCTGCAGCATTACCAGCATCGCACATTTGCTGCCGGACAACGCCGTGGCCATCTCTGCCGACTTGGACTACGGCCGCGCCCGCCGGACACCGGGCCGCTGTTCGGAGAAACTGCCGGTATAGCGGTTTCGTGCCGCTCGGCGACGCAGAGGCAAGGGAGGGAATATCCCCCCTAGGCTCGATGCTCACAAAGACCCACCTATCCTGCTCGCCAGCCCTCCTGAACGCTGAGATGAGCTGGTACTCGCCCTCGCCACTCGCGGCGGAGTCGTGGCCGCCCGTCTGCAGCAGGATTTCGGGTGCGGATGCCAGCGGTTCGGTAGCGATCACAGCACCTGCCTCCTTAGTTCTTCGTCCCTGCTGCGGAAGCTGTCTGCCAGGGTGTCTGCCAGGGCGCGGCCAGTACCCGTGCCACAGGAATGGAGGCCCCGAATACGGCGCTGCTGGCCCTGAACCGATGGCCGATGAAAGGGGTTTCCGAGGGCACTTTGAAGAATTTTGCAGAGGTCACATCTCCGCATGAGCGCTCCGGCAGCAGCAAGAGGTAATCAGTCCACTTTGTTTTTTACAGCGGCAGCGTAGAACAGGGTATGACTGATTTGAAGCTCTCTGTGTTAGACCTGTTCCCCGTCAGTGAGGGAATGACACCGGGGGAAGCCCTAGAAAATAGCCTTAAGTTGGCAGAGGCGGCGGATTGTTATCAATACTCACGGTATTGGGTGGCCGAGCACCACAACACCGAAACCTTCGTCAGTTCGGCCACCGAGATTCTGCTGGGTCTGGCCGCACAGCGCACCCAGCGTATCCGCATCGGGTCGGGGGGCATCATGCTGCCGAACCACTCGCCGCTGAAAGTGGCCGAGAACTTCCTGACGCTGGAAGCCCTGTTTCCGGGCCGGATCGACCTGGGCCTGGGCCGGGCCCCCGGCACCGATGGCCGCACCGCTCTGGCGCTACGCCGCGCTCCTGACGCCCTGGCGACCGACGATTTCGGGGCGCAGATTGCCATGTTGCAGGCTTTTGCCGGGGAAGCCGAGTGGCCGGGCACCTCGCTGTTCAGCACGGTGCAGGCTCACCCGCAGGGGCCGCTGCCACCGCTGTACATCCTGGGGTCCAGCCTGTTCGGTGCCCAGCTGGCCGGGCGACTGGGCCGGCCCTACGCCTTTGCCTACCACTTCAGCGGATTCGACCCGCGTGAGGCGCTGGACACCTACCGCCGGCACTTCCGCCCCAGCCAACATCTGGCGGAGCCGTACGCCATTCTGGGCGTGAATGCCGTGGCGGCCCCCACCACAGCCGAAGCCCACGAACTGTCGCTGACGGGCGCCGCTCTGGCCCTGGGCATCGCTGCGGGCCGCCGTGGGCCGCTGATGAGCCCTACGGATGCCCGTGAGTGGCTGAAGCAGATGGAAGTCGCGCCGCAGCAAATGCTGAAAAAGGCCGTCATCGGCAGTGGGGAAGAGGTCTGGGCTGGGCTGCAGGGCCTGGCGGCAAGCACCGGCGCCCAGGAACTGATGATCACCACCCATACCCATGACCCGCTGGCCCGGCGCCGCAGCTACCGGCTGATCGCCCAGGCTGCTGGTCTGATGGACGCGCCCGCAGCAGAGTCAACTGCGGCTGCCGGCGGAGTTTAAGCACTCCAGCGCTTAGGCGGCAGCGCTAGAGCGCCAAAGTAAAGGCCCCGCTCCACTGGGGAGCCGGGACCTTTGAGGAGCTGGGGCCTTCGCATTGGGAAACGCAGAAACTGGTTTAGAACGCCGGCACCACTGCGCCTTTGTACTTGTCCAGAATGAACTGGCGCACTTCTTCGCTTTGCAGTGCTTGCACCAGCTGGTTGTAGCGGGGGTCGTTCAGCATCTCGGGCTTGCCGGCCAGGAAGTTGGCATAGGGGCTGTCGGCATCTTCCAGCAGCAGCGAGTCTTCCAGGGGGTTCAGGTCCGCTTCAAGGGCGTAGTTGGTATTGATGACGGCAGCGTCCACGTCGGCCAGCGAGCGTGGCAGCTGGGCCGGTTCCAGTTCACGGAACTCCAGCTTCTTGGGGTTCTCGGTGATGTCCAGCACGGTGGCGCTGATGCCAGCTTCAGGCTTCACCGTCAGCAGGCCGCCCTTTTCCAGCAGCTTCAGGGCGCGGCCTGAGTTGCTGGGGTCGCTGGAGATGGCGATGGTGGCGCCGTCCGGCAGGGCGCTGAGGTCGTTGTAGCGCTCGCTGTACAGACCCAGCGGCTCCACATGAATCTTGGCGCCGCCCACGATGCCCAGCGGCCGGTCGGCCTGGAACTCGTCAAGGTAGGGCTGGTGCTGGAAGTAGTTCAGGTCAATGCTGCCCTCGCCCAGCGCTACGTTGGGCTGCACGTAGTCGGTGAATTCCACGATTTGCAGGTCCAGGCCCTCGGCGGCCAGCTTCGGCTTGACGAACTCCAGAATCTCGGCGTGAGGCACGGGGTTGGCCCCCACGCGCAGCACCCCACCGGCGGCGGGCGTAGCAGCAGCTGCACTGGCCCCGGTGGCAGCGCCCGAAGCGGTGTCGGTCGTGGCAGTGCCGCTGGTGGTCGCCTGGCTGGTCGTGGTCTGAGTGGTCGTGGTGCTGGTGCTGGTGGTCTCGGTCGTTTCGGGAGCGGCGCAGCCGGCCAGCAGCAGGGTGAGGGTCAGGGCGGGTAGCGAACGGGCCGAGGAAGCAGGGAAAAGGGTCATGGTCAGGTTCCTTTCAACTTGAAAGTGGGTGGTGAGGCGGCGGGCTTCAGAAGGCGGGAATGACGCTGCCGCCGTACTTTTGCAGCAGCCAGTCACGCACCTGCGGGGTGGTCAGGGCGTCGGCCAGCCGGGCGATGTTGGGGTCGTCCGCGCGGTTCCCTGTGGTGGCCAGGACATTCACGTAGGGACTGTCTTTTTCCTCGTGCAAGATGGCGTCCCGGCTGGGGTTCAGCCCCACTTCCAGCGCGTAGTTGGCGTTGACGATAGAGGCGTCGGTATCGGCCAGCGAGCGCGGCAGCTGCGCGGCTTCCAGCTCCAGAAACTTGAAGCCCCTGGGGTTGCTTTCGATAGCCTCCAGGCCAGCATTGGCGGCAGCGCCGGGCTTGAGGGTGAGCAGTTGCCCCTGCTCCAGCAGTTTCAGGGCGCGGGCCTCGTTGCTGGGGTCGTTGGGAACGGCGATGGTGGCGCCGTCAGGCAGGTCGGCCAGGGCCTTTACCTTTTCGCTGTACAGGCCCAGCGGCGGCAGGTAAACCGGACGCACCGGCACGATGTTCAGCGGGCGGTCGGCCTGGAAACTGTCCAGATAGGGTTGGTGCTGAAACAGGTTGGCGTCCAGGCTGCCCTCGCCCAGCGCCGTGTTGGGGGTCACGTAATCGGTGAACTCGGTGATTTCGAGGTTGATGCCCTCTTTTGCCAGCTGGGGCTTGACGAATTCCAGCAGTTCACCGGCTGGCACGGGCGTGGCACCGACGCGCAGGGTGACGGATTCGCCGCTGGACGGTGCAGCGGCAGTGGCTGCCGTGCTGCTGGCCTGAGAGCTGCTGGCCTGGGAACTGCTCTGGCTATCGGCGGCACTGGCAGTACTGGCAGCCGAAGTCACAGTGGTTTCCGTGGTTTTGCTGTCGCAGCCGGCCAGCAGTGCCGTCAGCGACAGGGCCAGCGTGGCCAGAGCGGTCGGAGGAGGGGAGTAGCGCATCTTCGGGTGCTCCTTATGGTCGGGTGGGGTCATGCGGGGGGCAGTATTTCAGCGGTGGTCGGCGTGGTGCTCGGCACGGTCACCCAGCCACTGCACCAGCTGCACGATGAGCAGTAGGGCCACCACGGTCACGGTCATGGTGGCGGTGTCGAAGCGGTGGTAGCCGTAGCGGATGGCCAGGTCGCCCAGGCCGCCCGCACCGATGGCCCCAGCCACGGCCGAGTAGCCCAGCAGGCTGATGACCAGCACGGTGAAGGCGTGCAGCAGACCTGGCAGAGCTTCGGGCAGCAGCACCTTGGTCACAATCTGGCCGGTCGTGGCGCCCATGGCCCGCGCCGCTTCGGTCACGCCGGAGGGCACTTCGCGCAGTGAGCCTTCCACCAGCCGCGCCAGGAAAGGGACGGCGGCCACGGTCAGCGGCACGATGGCAGCGGTGCTGCCGATAGACGTGCCGACCAAGGCACGGGTAAGCGGAATCAGCACAATCATCAGGATGATGAAAGGAAAAGAGCGGCCCACGTTGACGACAGCGTCCAGCACCCGGAACAGGGCCGGGTTGGGCGTCAGGCCGCCGGGGCGGGTCAGGGTGAGCCATACACCCAGGGCAGTCCCCAGCAGCTGACCCAGCAGCGCGGAGGGAACCACCATCCACAGCGTCTCCAGAGTGGCTTTCCACAGCAGGGGCCACACGGCAGCGTCCAGGGTCATGCCACCACCTCGGGCCGGGTGGGCTGGACGCGGGTGTGCAGCTGCGAGTACAGGTCATGCAGGCTGAGCTGCTCAGGGGCGGCCAGCCAGACCAGGACCTGCTCACGGCCACCGATGACGGTGGGCTGGGCTTCGACCACCCGGCCGCCCAGCGCGGCCAGCTGAGCCAGCGCGGCCGCGTCCAACGCAGGCAGGGTGAGCTGACGCAGCGACTCGCCGGGAGCCAGGGCCACCTGCGGCTGATGTGCTCCCAGCAGGGCGCGGGTGGTTATGTGCTGTGGGCTGGCCAGCACCCGGCCGGTTTCCCCGCTCTCGACCAGGCGGCCGTGGTCCAGTACCGCCACATGGGTGGTGGCGCTGCGGACCACTTCCATCTGGTGGGTCACGATGATGAGGGTCAGGTCACGCTCCTGCTGAATACGGGTCAGCAGGTTGAGGATGCTGGCGCTGGTTTCGGGGTCCAGGGCGCTGGTGGCTTCGTCGGCCAGCAGCAGTTCCGGGTTCGTGACCAGGGCGCGGGCAATGCCCACCCGCTGTTTTTGCCCGCCCGACAGCTGGGCAGGGTAACGGTCCCCGAATCCTTCTAGCCCCACCTGTGCCAGCCCCTCGCGGGCCAGGGCCTCGCGGCGTGCCCGCGGCACTCCAGCGAATTCCAGGGGCAGGGCCACGTTCTGCACGGCGGTGCGCTGGGCGAGCAGGTTGAAGTGCTGGAACACCAGTCCGGTGCGGGCCTGGCGCTGGCGGCGCTGGGCTGGGGACAGGGTCAGCAGGTTTTCGCCGCCCAGGTACAGCTCGCCGCTGTCGGGCGTATCCAGGCCGCTCAGCAGCCGGACCAGGGTGCTTTTGCCGGCGCCGCTGCGCCCGATGATGCCTGTGCGGCTGCCACGCGGCACGCTGAGGGTGAAGTCTTCCAGCGCCGTGTGGGCGCCGAACCGTTTGGTGATGCCGCGCAGTTCCAGCGCCGCGCTGGGCTTGGCAGGAGCTGTAGGGGCAGAGCTGGAGGTGAAGGGGGTCGCTACGGTCACGGAATACCTCTTCGTGAGTGAGCGGT